>CAYLMC010000001.1:0-2281 GCA_964384865.1 uncultured Dehalococcoidales bacterium
CCGGTGGTCGAGGTCCCGGAGGAGATACGGCGGCGGGCGAAGGGCGCCGTGGACAGGATGCTGGAGATATAAAGTGACCGCTGTCTCCGGTATGGTCAATAAGACCTCCAAGAACACCGTCCTGATAGTGGCGGCGATGAGCACCTTCCTGGTCACCTTCATGGGGTCGTCGGTCACCATCGCTCTGCCCGTCATCAGCGCCGAGCTGGAGATAGACGCCGTGATGCTGAGCTGGGTCTCCACCGCCTACCTGCTGGCTACGGCGGTCTGCCTGCTCCCCTTCGGCAGGCTGGCCGATATCTACGGGCGGAAGCGCATCCTCACCCTCGGCATATTCACCTTCACCATAGCGGCGGTGTTTCTCTCCTTCGTCTCCTCGGCGCAGACCCTCATCGCCCTGCGGGTGGTGCAGGGGGTGGGCAGCGCCATGATAGCCACCAGCGCGGTGGCCATTATCACCTCGGTTTTCCCGGCCAAAGAGAGGGGCAAGGCGCTGGGGATAAGCGTGGCCACCACCTACCTGGGGCTGTCATTAGGCCCGGTGCTGGGGGGCGTTATCACCCAGAACCTCGGCTGGCGGAGCATATTCCTGGTTACCGTGCCCCTGGGTGCGGCGGCTATCCCGCTGATACTGCGTCGCATGAAAGGGGAGTGGGCCGAAGCCAGGGGCGAGAGCTTCGACCTCGCCGGCGCGGTCATCTACGGCGTGAGCCTGGTGGGGATAATCTACGGCTTCTCCCTGCTGCCGGGGGCGCTGGGGGCGACGCTGGTCGCCGCCGGCTCCGGCGGCATGTTCGCCTTCGTCAGGCGGGAGAGGGGGGTGGAGCACCCCCTGCTCAATATGAAGTTGTTCCAGGGGAACCGGGTGTTCGTCTTCTCCAACCTGACCCATCTCATTAGCTACAGCTCCACCTTCTCGGTGGCTTTTATTCTCAGCTTATATCTACAATATATCAAGGGGCTCAGCCCGCAGAGCGCCGGTCTGGTGCTGGTGGCGCTGGCGGCGGTACAGTCCGGGTTCTCCCCGGTCGCCGGCCGGCTCTCTGACCGCGTCTCCCCGCGGATACTGGTGTCGATAGGGCTGGGGCTGGCGGCGGTGGGGCTGGCTCGCTTCATCTTCCTCGGCCCGGACACGACCATCGGCTCCATCATAGGCACCCTGGTCATCATCGCCATCGGGCGCGCCCTGTTCGTCTCCCCCAATACCAATGCCATCATGGGCACTGTCAAGCAGAACGCCTACGGCATAGCCTCGGCCATGCTGGCCACCATGCGGCAGGTGGGGATGACATTCAGCATGGGCATCATCATGCTGCTGTTCGCCGTCAACATCGGCAGGGCGGAGATTATACCCCAGTACTACCCGCAGTTCCTGGACAGCACCCGGACGGCGTTCATCGTCTTTACCGCCCTGTGCACGGCGGGGATATTCACCTCGCTGCTGCGGGGCAGGTCAAAAATCTCGGCCGGGCAGCAGGTTCCCGGCATGGAATGAGCCCGGCTGTGCCAGCGGTGGGGACGCCAGCCGAACTTGACAATAGACGGTGCATTAGGATAAAACAGGGTTGGACATTAAGAATCGGGTGAGATCAATGGGCAAATTCGTGGTGGACAACGAAAGGCTGTGCCGAGGCACAGCAGATACTCAGGCAACCCTCATCTGCCGCCTGCTGCCTGACGGCACAATCAGCTTCATTAACGATGCCGGCTGCAGCTATTTCGGCAGGAAGCCGGAGGAGCTGGCGGGCGCCAAACTGATGTCGCTGGTATCCGAGGATGAGAGGGGGGAGTTGCTGCGGCATATCGGCTCCCTCAACGCCGAAAAATCCCTCGCTATACACGACTGCCGCCTGCCGGCGGACGATGGGCAGGGCCGCTGGCTGCGGCTAATCGTTCAGGCGATATTCGACCAGGAGGGCAGTTTAGCCGAGCTTCATGTGGAGGGGCAGGATATCACCGAGCGGAAGCAGGCGGAGGAGGAGTTGCGCAATAATGAGGAGAAGTACCGCTCGCTGATAGTGAACATTCCGGATGTGGTATGGACGACGGATAAAGATTGGAACATCGTTTTTATCAGCCCGAATGCCAAAACAGTCCTGGGGTATAATCAGGAGGAACTGTATCAGACTTCTAGCTGGGAGCGGTGGTTTAACTGGGTCCATCCCGATGATATCAAAAGAGCCAAGGCTGCTTTTAAGGCGCTGGTGGAGGAGGGGAAGCACTACGGTATAGAATACCGCTTCCAGAAGAAAGACGGGAGCTGGATCTGGCTGCAGGACAG
>CAYLMC010000001.1:2381-4260 GCA_964384865.1 uncultured Dehalococcoidales bacterium
CGCTCGCTGATAACGAATATCCCGGATGTGGTGTGGACGACGGATGAAAAATGGCGCACCGTTTTCGTAAGTCCGATGTCAGAACCGGTCCTGGGGTATACCCAGGAGGAAATATATAAGCGTGTTCACTGGGAGGCGTGGTTTGATAGAGTCCATCCCAACGATGTCGATAAAGCCAAGGCTGCTTTTAAGGCACTCGTGGAGGAGGGGAAGCACTACGATATAGAGTATCGGTTTAAGAAGAAAGATGGGCAGTGGATCTGGCTGCAGGACAGGTCACTGGGGACATATGAAAGGGAGGGGAAGCGGTATGCTGACGGCCTTTTCACGGATATCACTAAGCGGAAACAGGCGGAGAGGCAGATACACAAGTTTCAGAAGCGGCTGCGGTCGCTGACATCCCAGATATCGCTTACCGGGGAGCAGGAGCGCAGGCGCCTGGCCGTATTCTTACACGACCAGGTAGGCCAGACCCTGGCGGTAATCAGGTTGAAGCTGGCCGCCATCCAGAAGCCGCCCACGGATGGGTATTCCAAGCAGGTAGCCAACATAATGGAGCTGGTGGACCAGGCTATCCAGGGGACGCGCTCGCTGACCTTCGACCTCAGCCCTCCCATTCTATATGAGCTGGGCTTGGAAGCAGCCCTGGAATGGCTCGCCGAGCAGTTCCAGAAGCAGCATGATATCACCTTCAAGTTTGAGGACGACGGCCAGCCTAAGCCGCTATCGGATGCCAGCCGCGGGCTTCTGTTCATGGCTGTTCGCGAGCTGCTGGTCAATGTGGTCAAGCACGCCCAGGCGAAAAATGTTGATATCTCCATTAGTCAGGAGAGCGGAAAGTTGCGCGTTATCGTCCAGGACGACGGCGTCGGCTTCAACGACTCGCAGATAGAGGAGCAGACCGACGGCTTCGGGCTGTTCAGCATCCGGGAGAGGCTGAGGCATATTGACGGAAACTTTATTCTCAAGTCCCATCGTGGACACGGCACCTGTGTCAGCTTGGTGGCTCCACTGGAGTGTGGTAAAGAATAACCATGAGGAGAAAGCGACATGACGATAAAGATATTGCTGGCTGACGACCATCGGATTATGCGCGACGGCCTGTGCGCCCTGCTCAAAAATGAGCCTGACATTGAGGTAGTCGCCGAGGCGGATAACGGGCGGGAGGCGGTGGAGATGGCTCGCGACCTCAATCCCACGGTGGTCGTTATGGATATGAGCATGCCCGGCTTAAACGGGGTTGAAGCCACCCACCAGATACTCAAGCTGAATAGTAGCAGCAAGGTGCTGGCTCTATCCATGCATGCCGACAAACAGTTCGTCATGGGGGCGCTATCCGCCGGGGCGTCTGGCTATGTGCTCAAGGACTGCGCCTTCGAGGAGCTGGTTCATGCCATCCACACCGTTTTGAACCGCACCTACCTCAGCCCGGGTATAGCCGACATCGTGGTGGAGAGCTGCCGCTCCAGCCAGCCGGCTCCCAATCAATTGTCGTCTGCTCTTACCCCCAGGGAGCGAGAGGTGCTCCAGCTGGTTACCGAGGGCCACAGCGTGAAGAAGATAGCCTTTATCCTGCATGTCAGCACCAAGACCATAGAGACCCACCGCCAGCACATCATGAAGAAGCTGAATACCCACAGCGTGGCAGACCTGACCAAGTATGCCATCCGCGAGGGTCTGACCTCCCTGGACAACTGACTGCGGCGATTAACTCAGGAATATTGAAGCCCTAAATCAGAAGTTTCCCTATTGTGCCCGCAGCGCAAATTTCCTACCATAAATGCATGTGGTCAGCTTGCATTCGTCCTTTCACCTTCTACCCCTTCCTGGCTTGATATCGAGGGCGCCGTTTGGATGCTGGCGCCCTCGATATCCCTTG
>CAYLMC010000001.1:4360-20687 GCA_964384865.1 uncultured Dehalococcoidales bacterium
TCCTGGCTTGATATCGAGGGCGCCGTTTGGATGCTGGCGCCCTCGATATCCCTTGGATGATATGGCGAGAAAAACCTGTGCCAGTTATTGAGAAAAGGGCAACTGGCAGGGGTGGGGTTGGGTGAAGGGTGAGTGCATCGTAATAAAATACCATAAAGTTTGAGGAGGAGTTAACCTTGAGAAAGAATATCGTTATTATAGGTTCTGCCGGCAGGGACTTTCACAACTTCAATGTGTACTATAGGGATAACGAAGACTACAACGTAGTCGGTTTCGCCGGTTCGCCGCAGATACCCGGCATCACCGGGAAGAGATACCCGGCTGAACTGGCCGGGGACTTATATCCGGAAGGGATTCCGATCTATGCGGAGTCTGACCTGCCCAAACTGATAAAAGACCACAAAGTTGATGACTGTGTCTTCTCTTACAGCGATGTCTCTTACAATCATGTCATGGGCATCGGCGCTATCGTAAATGCCGCCGGAGCGAACTACACTATGCTCGGTACCAGGGACACCATGCTCAAGAGCAATAAGCCGGTCATCGCGGTGTGCGCGGTGAGGACGGGCGCCGGCAAGAGCCAGACCTCCAGAAGGGTGATAGAGATCCTGATGGAGAAGGGGCTGAAGGTTATCGCCGTGCGCCACCCCATGCCTTATGGCGACCTGGTTGCCCAGCGGGTGCAGCGCTTCGCTAGCCTGGATGACATTAAGAACCAGAACTGCACCATCGAGGAGATGGAGGAGTACGAGCCGCACGTGGTGCGCGGCAATGTTATCTATGCGGGGGTGGACTACCTGGACATTTTAAGGGCTGCGGAAGAGGACCCCAAGGGTTGCGATGTTATAGTCTGGGACGGGGGGAACAATGACTTTAGCTTCTACGATCCCGACCTGATGATAACCGTCGCCGACCCCCATCGCCCGGGGCATGAGACCTCATACTATCCTGGGGAGGTCTGCCTGCGCGTGGCGGATGTAGTAATAATCAATAAGCTGGACAGCGCCGAGCCGGCCAAGGTCCAGATGCTGCGGGACAGCATCGCAAAGACCAATCCTGGTGCTACCGTGGTTGACGCCAACTCGCCGATTCGGGTGGATGACCCGGATATCATCAAGGGGAAGAGGGTGCTCGCTGTTGAGGACGGGCCCACCCTGACCCATGGCGGCATGAAGTACGGGGCGGGCACCGTTGCCGCCCAGCGCTACGGCGCGGCGGAGATGGTAGACCCGAGGGGCTTCACCGTGGGTACCCTTACCGACACCTTCAAGCAGTATCCGGGCATCGGCGATCTCCTGCCGGCGATGGGCTACGGCAAGCAGCAGCTGAAAGACCTGGAGGCGACTGTCAACAAGGTCGATTGTGATGCGGTGGTGGTGGGGACGCCCATCGACCTGAGCAATATAATTGACATAAAGAAACCGAACACCAGGGCTTACTATGACCTGGAGGATATAGGAACGCCGAATCTGGGCGGAATACTGGCTGATTTCGTCAAGGAGCATAACCTGGCCGTAGACTAATATAATAAGCCTAATAAATATAAGGAGGGCTGTTTAAGTGCCAAAAATAGTGAATTGTTGGAATGAGTGGGACCCATTGAAGCGTGTTATCGTAGGGAGGCCAGAGGGCACGAACGTGCCTGCCCCGGAACCGGCTTGGTGGTATGACTTCCCTGAAGCTGACTACCCGCTAGCGTCATATGGGCCGTATCCCCAGGAAATGGTGGATAAGGCCAACGAGCAGATGGATTATTTCATCGCTCAGCTTGAGAAACGGGGGGTCAAGGTTGACCGGCCGGTGATTCATCCTTGTATGTTAAATCAACCCGTCTCAACTCCGGATTGGACGCAGTTGAACTGCCATGGGGTCAACAATGTCCGCGATGTGTTCATGTGTCATGGCAACTACCTTATCGAGGCCACAGCCACCCGACGCTCTCGGTGGTATGAGTATCTAAATCTGCGCCCGGTATTTGAGCAGTACTTCAAAGAGGACCCTGAGGTGGTTTGGTTTACCGCTCCCAAGCCGAGGCTGACGGACGAGTCCTTTGTCAAGAACTATTACTACTACTTCAACAATGTCTGGACGCCGGAGGACAAGAGGCAGAAGCTGTATAAGTGGGAGTTCCAGCTGTCTGAGAAGGAGCCTTTGTGGGATGCCGCCGATGCCATGCGCTACGGCAAGGATATCTTCCACCAGTGCTCGTCTGTAACCAACCGGGGTGGCATGGACTGGCTGAAGCGCATGTTTGCCGAGTTCGGCATCCGCTATCACCACGTGGAATTTGACACGCCGGAGGATCTAAGCAAGCCGGATAACTTCCATCCATGGCATCAGGATGTGGACCTAGTTCCGCTGCGGCCGGGGTTAGCGATGTACAACGAGGATTGGAAGCCGCGCACACCGGAGCTTTGGGAGCTGTTCAAGAAGAACGATTGGGAGCTGGTTCCCGCGGCGAGACCCAGCCATGTATATAAAATGAAGATACGTCTGTTTGGGCCGCGTGATGATGTGTCATGGATATCGATGAACACCTTCTCCCTCGACCCGAAGACGGTCTTTGTGGAAGCGCACGAGACGGCATACTGCGAGCAGCTGGATAAGCTGGGCATTAATGTCATTCCGATTCCATACGAGCATGTCATCGCCTTCGGTGGCGCGCTGCACTGCACGACGCTGGACATCTATCGAGAAGGCAAGATGGAGGATTATTTCCCGAAACAGATTAAAGGTTACTAAGGAAGAAATAATCTGACTGGCAAAACCGAGAGCTTTTTCGAGACTTCGTGAGAGAGGTCAGTGTTGCTTGATTCCGCCGGGGTTTGTGATAAGTGGTGGGTTGTCCCCTATCTGCTCAGTAGCGAGTCCCGGCAGAGTTATTTACAGCTATGAGAAGCTATGAGAGCGGAGATTGGAAATGCTTTGAAGTTGATGCTGTAACTTCGCTCTCTGCTCTGACTTGATAGATGGAGAGGAGGGATTATGGATCAGGGTAAAAACAAGACATTTATCATTGCCCTCGGCGGCAATGCCATCCTCAGGCCAAAAGAGAAGGGCAGCGCGGAGAAGCAGTACCTGAACCTGCACCGCACCGCGGAGCAGCTGCTGGACATGCTCAAGGACAGTAACCGCGTGGTCGTCACCCACGGCAACGGGCCGCAGGTGGGCAACATGCTCCTTGCCAGCGAGATGGCAAAAGATGCGGTGGCGCCGTTGCCCCTGGATATCTGGGTGGCAGCCACCCAGGGCTTTATGGGCTATATGCTTCAAAACACGCTGGCTAACTGCCTCAGGCAAGTGGGGGCAGCCCACAATATCACCACCGTGGTAACCGAGGTGATAGTGGATAAAGACGACCCCGCCTTCCAGAATCCTTCCAAACCCGTCGGGCCCTTCTATACCGCCAGCCAGGCGGAGCAGCTGCACAAGGAGAAGGGTTGGGATATCGTCCAGGATAGCAACCGCGGCTACAGATGGGTAGTGCCCTCGCCGATGCCGACGCACATCCAGCAGTCGCGAATTATTCAGAGCATGCTGAACGCCGGCGAGATCGTCATCGCTGTGGGCGGCGGTGGTGTCCCGGTGGTGAGAGACGGCAATCGTGACCTGTACGGCGTCGAAGCCGTAATCGACAAGGACTATGCTTCGGCCCGCCTGGCCATAGAGATAGACGCCGATGTTCTGTTTATCCTCACCGCCGTGGAGCATGTCTATCGGGACTTCGCCACCCCCCAGCAGAAAGCGCTGGAGGAGATTACCCTGGCTGAAGCCAAGCAGCTTTTAGAAGAGGGGCAATTCGGCAAGGGGAGCATGGAGCCCAAGATAAGGGCGGCAGTGATGTTCTTAGAAGAGTCAAACGAAGACCCGTCTCGCCAGAGAGAGGTGATTATCACCCTCCCGGAGGTTGCCGGCAGGGCGCTGGCGGGCGAGACCGGCACCCGGATTACTAAATAATCAGGAAGTTTTCCAGTTGGGAGTTCCAGCATTGATACAGGGGGTTGATTTGGGGAGGGCGACAACTAATGTGAACCTGAGGAAGGTCCGCGTTTCGGATGTGGGCGAGCTCTTGGCGCTGGTCAACAGCTGCTCCAGGTCTGATTTGGTGGTCCCCAGGAGGCCGAAATACTTCTATGAGAATATAAGAGACTTCGTGGTGGTGGAGATGGTGGGGGAGAATGGGGAGACGGAGATTGTGGCCTGTGGCAGCCTGCATGTCCTCTGGGAGGATATCGCCGAAATACGCGCCCTTGCCATGCTCTCGCGGTTCCATAATAGCAGCATGAGAAAAAGGATAGTTCGATACCTCATTGAAGAAGCCCGGCAGATGGGCATCGGGCAGGTGTTTATACTCACCTCGGAGGCGGAGCATTTCCAGAAGCTCGGCTTTGAGCCCAAGACGAGGGAGGAGCTTCCATTCAAATTGTGGGGGGAGTGCATGCGGTGCCCGAGATACTTTAGCTGTGACGAAACCGGGCTGGTGTTCGAAACCGGCGCTGGCTCGGCTGAATAATGGCCACAATGAAAGGGAAAAGGTGAAAAACGATATAGCGGGCGTCATCTTTGATATTGACGGCGTGTTGGAATTCCAGGGGAAACCCTATCCCGGGGCTGCTGAGGCCATAGACTTCATTCGGGGGGAGGGAATCCCGGTTCGGGCCCTGTCCAACAGCACCCTGAAGAGCCGTCGGTCATGCACCGAAAAGCTCAACAGCCAGGGATTCGCCGTCGGCCAGGACGAGGTCATCACCGCTTCTTTCGCCACCGCTCGTTACCTGGATGCCCTCAAGCCCAGGTCATGCTGGGTGATGCTGAAGGGGGATGGGCTGGAGGAGTTTCGCCGGTTCCATCAGAATGAGGATGACCCGGAGTATATCGTCCTCGGTGATTACCGTGAGGATTTCAACTTCCATAATATGAATAAGGCGCTGAGGCTTCTTTATGAAGGCTCAAAATTAATTGTTATGATTACCGAAACCTGCGACAATAGTATGGGGGGATTAGAGCTGACGGTGGGGGCATATGGCAAGATGCTGGAGGATGCCGCCGGCATTAAAGCCACCTATATCGGCAAGCCTAACGGATACGTCTTTAATATCGCTCTGGATACCATGCCTGGAATAGACCGGAGCCGGGTCCTCATGGTGGGAGACCGGTTGGAGACCGATATAAAGGGCGCCAAGCAGGCTGGTCTGATGGCGGCGCTGGTGAAGACGGGTGAGTATCGGGAGAGCGCCCTGGCGGGGGCGGAGGCTGCTCCGGACCTTGTTCTGGATTCGGTCAGCGATGTCGCCAGGCTCTTCCAGGGGGCGTCGCAGATCGCCGCCGGGGCGGACTGAGGCGGATGATGGATTCAGAGGGGATATTTGGTTGACATGGTTAAAAATGTCTTCGTATGATGGGGCTTACATATATACTATATAAGGAGTAATAAATGGCTTACAATCTCAGAAACCGCAGCTTTTTAAAACTGCTAGATTTCTCCACGGGAGAGATTCAGTTTCTATTAAACCTATCTGCGGATTTAAAACGGGCTAAATATGCCGGCATTGAGCAGCCCAGGCTGTCTGGAAAGAACATCGTCCTCATTTTCGAAAAGGCCTCCACCCGGACGAGGTGCGCCTTTGAGACCGCCGCCTACGACCAGGGGGCGCATATTACCTACCTGGACCCTTCCGGCTCGCAGCTGGGCAAGAAAGAGTCCATGAAGGACACGGCGCGCGTCCTGGGCAGGATGTATGACGGCATCGAGTACCGCGGCTCAGGGTAGGAGGTGGTGGAGATTCTCGCCGAGTATGCCAATGTTCCCGTTTGGAACGGGCTCACCAACGAGTTCCACCCCACCCAGGTGCTGGCGGATTTCCTCACCATGATGGAGCACAGCGACAAGCCCTTGAGCCAGGTGAAGCTGGCTTACCTGGGGGACGCCAGGTATAATATGGGGAATTCTCTCCTGGTGGGCGCCGCCAAGATGGGGATGGACTTCCGCTGCGTCGCCCCTAACAGCGTGCAGCCGGGGAAGGAGCTGGTTCAGAAAGCGGAGGATGTCGCCAAGGGGACCGGAGCCAGCATCACCATCACCGAGGACCTGAAACAGGGGGTGAAGGGCTGTGACTTCCTCTATACCGATGTCTGGGTGTCCATGGGCGAGCCGGAGGCTGTCTGGAAGGAAAGGGTAGAGTTGCTGGAGCCGTACCAGGTAAGTGCCGGGGTGATGGAGATGACCGGCAACCCGGGGGCGAAGTTCATGCACTGCCTGCCCGCCTTCCATAACCGGGAGACCAGCATCGGGGAGGATATCTGCTGTAAGTGCGGCATAGACTGCATGGAGGTCACTGAAGAAGTCTTCGAATCGGAGGCGTCCATAGTCTTCGACGAGGCGGAAAACAGGGTTCATACCATAAAGGCGGTGATGGTGGCCACACTGGGCGATTAACTCAGGAATACTGAAGCCCTAAATCAGACGTTTCCTGATTGTGCCCATAAAGTGGACGTTATATGTTATAAGCTAACTGAAAGCAGGGGAATTATGTTAGCCATGATGCAGAAAATGCTTTATGTAAATACTTCCTTCACTCAAATTATACCGAGGGCGTCATAAGTGGAATGACGCCCTTCTTCGTATAGTCTATGAGCTTTCTCCAGAGGGCTGCCATAATTAATGCCTTCGAATGAACAATATAAAAGGAGGTAGGTTTGATGAGAAGGAAGCGGTTGTTTATTGCGGTTGCGACGACGGTGCTGGCGGGACTCATTGTGCTCGGGGGCTGCATGGGCCCTGCCCAGCCGGCAGAGCCTGCGCCGGCGCCAGCAGAGCCGGCAGCGCCAGCAGAGCCGGCAGCAGAGCCGAAGACGGTGAACATCGGCATGGTCACCGCTCTGAGCGGCCCGGCGGCTATGTGGGGCCTTCCCGGAATTACCGGAGTGGGCATATTGCTCGACGACGTAAATGCCGCTGGGGGACTCAAGGTTGGTGATGAGAGGTATCTGGTAAACCTGGTTACCTTCGATGATGAGAACATCGCTACCAAGGCAACTATGGGCGCCAAGAAGCTTATCCTGGAAGACGATGTGAAGTTCCTGGCCAGCCTTTGTGACCCGCCGGCCAGTGCCATGGCCCCACTGACCACTCAGTATGAGGTCATGCTGATTCCTCTCTGCTTGCCTTCGCGGGTAGACAGGCCTTTTGTCCTGGTTGGAACTGACCACGCCATGCGGACTGATACCCTGAGGGCATACTGGCTTGCCAGTAATTACCCTGAGATAGAGAAGGCAGCTGTCATCCATATGGACGACGTATTTGGCAAGCAGGGAGAAGCCTTCTGCGTTGCCGGCTGGAAGTCCGCGGGTGTTGACCTGTCCTATGTAGAGCGCTTTTCGCTGGATACCACCGATTTCGCTCCGGTGATGAGCGCCATACTGGCGACAGACCCCGATGTCATTGACATCGGCCTGACCTATCCGGAGTTTGCCATCCTGATAACGGAGCAGGCATACCTCCAGGGCTTCGAGGGCAAGATAGCGCATCTGGACTCCGACCTCGCTGCTACTGTTGCCAGGGTGCCTCTTGAGTACCTGTCAGGGCGTTATCATGAAAGCTTCGCTGAGATGAGCGACGCCATATGGGGCGACCCGTCTCCACAGCACGATTTCTACCGTAAGTGGGCGGCTATATATGGTCCGGGAGCCCCTGAAGACCAGTTCCGTGCCATGATTTCGGTGGACTGGCTGTACCAGAACGCGGTTGAGGTATGGATGGCCGGGGTAGAGGCCTCCGGCAGCCTTGACAACAATGACGTGCTGGCTGCGCTTAAGGATATGGAAGAGATTCCTGTCATGACGGGGCCGCATATCTGGACCGATGAGATCGGCGTTGAACTGTTCGGCATAGCTAACATGATTGAGCCCCCGATGTTCATCACTACGCCGCTGTTAACACCGGATCCGGAGGCCATCGGCGGGGACAGAATGGTTCTGGACACGTTTAGATTCTCGGATTGGTATGCGGAGCATGGTGGCATCCTCCTGGCAGAGCTGGAAGCAAGGAACCTGATGTGGTGGCAGGAGCTGGAGGAGTAACCCTGGGCTCTATAAAGACCCTTTAATATCTGTAAATAAGGGTTGACTTCATAGGGCAGTAATAGAATAGAATAGAGTTTGATGAGAGAGGCCTGGTGTGTGGTGGCTGGTGGGGATGAGAGAGTTGGCTGATTCCCTTGGGCGGGTTGACGCCAAGGGTCAGCAGAAACTAGAGAGGAGTCAGACTGGCTTAAGCTAGGTATAGATATGGATTTTGCGCTTGCGTGGCAGACAGCGATCAATGGTTGGGTAAGTACATTTTCATATGCCGTGATGGCAGTAGGGCTGGCATTGATATTCGGGGTGGCGAGGTTGGCAAATTTTGCCTGGGGCGAGTTTTTCATGGTCGGTGCCTACACGGTTTGGTTCCTCTACACTATGGGCGGTTGGCCTTTCTCTGCGGCAGTACTGGGGGCCATGGGAGTGGTGGGTGCTATAGGAGCAGTCACCGAGATAGCTATCTTTAAGCGACTGCGGGGTAACATACCCGCCACTTTCATGGCTGCTACAGGATTGATATATATCCTGCAGGTTTTCGTAGGACAGATGTGGGGGGTGGGCAGGACTAAACCTGTTACCCCTCCCTTACAAGGTTCCCTGGAGATATTCGGCGCCACTGTTGGCTGGCAAAGGGTTTTAATAATCCCAGCTGGCCTTGCCATGATAGGAGGCCTCTGGTTCTTCCTGCACCGGGTTAAGCTGGGCCGGGCGCTGCGGGCGACTTCTCAGGATGCCGAAGCCGCTGCGCTCCAGGGGATAAAACCTAACCAGATGGCACTTCTAGCTATGGGCATTGCCAGTGCTTTTGCCGGTGCGGCGGGGGCATTGCTATCGCCCATATACTCGGTCACCCCTTATATGGGGACCAGAATCATCTTAATGGTGTTCATAATCGTCATTTTCGGGGGGGTGGGCAGTATAGAGGGTGTCCTGTTAGCCTCTGTCATATTCGGCTTCTTACACACCATCATTACCACCCTGTATGATTCCACTGTGGCCACTATAGTCGCCGCCCTGATTATGGCTGTGGTGTTAGCATTTAGACCTCAAGGATTATTAGGACGTGAAAAAGCATAAGATACCAGAGCTTCATATAGGCTTAGTGGTTTTAATAGCCGTCTTATATGCGGCGCCATTATTCCTCAGGACATACTATCTTGGGGTGGCCACTGAGCTGGTTATTTTCATCATTCTGGCGCTAAGCTTCCGGATGACGCTTACTACCGGAGGATGGAACCTAGCCCATTATGCCATAATGGGCGCCGGGGCTTACTTCAGCACTGTTATGGTCACAGATTACGGTTGGCCCTTCTGGGTAACCCTGCCGATGTCAGGGATGGCCGCAGCACTGGTTGGCTTGCTGATGAGTTTTCCCCTATCGAGGATGAGGGAGTTCGCTTATCTTATCGGCTCCTATGCTATGGGAGAGGCGATGAGATTGAGCTGGGTTAAGCTGGACGATCCTTTCGGAGGCCCGGGTGGAATCACCAATATTCCCCGTCCTCCAGCCTGGTTCATAGCGGGGCTGCCGGTAATAGATTTTCGCCAAGCCGTTCCTTATTACTTTCTATCGTTGACGGTAATGGTGGTAAGTATGTTCGTCATGTTTCGGATAGACAGGTCGCGGTTAGGTGATACCTTTAAGTCTATATATTCGAAGGACTTTTTGGCGGAGAGTGCTGGCATAAATATTGTCGGCCACAAAAGGCTAGCCTGTGTGCTGGGCTCATTCTTTGCCGGCATATCGGGCTGTCTTCTGGCTCATTACCACGGCGCTATAGACCCGTCTGTATTCGCTCTGAACCCCCTGATCATTCTTCTTGCCTGGCTGGCTGTGGGCGGCATTAAGACATTTACCGGCCCGATAATCGGGACCGTCAGCTTTGTCATACTCGGCGAGGGGCTGCGGCCGCTAGGTCCATGGAGGCCGCTTATCTACGGCTGTGTGTTGATAGGAGTGCTGCTCTTTATGCCTCACGGCCTGGAGGGTTTGCCGGAGATGCTTTCGCCGAGGATTAAAAGGCTCCGTGAGCGTCTAGGGATAGGCAGGAGCTGAGGGAATATGGGTGGATATAAGATATAAGACGAAGAAGAGCCTTACTATGGATGATATGGCATTATCTTCTATAGGTGGGGAGGAATAGTATATGGCTTTACTTGAATTGAGGGGGGTGTCCAAGCATTTCGGCGGTCTGGTGGCTGTGGACAATGTGGATATCGATGTTGAGGAAGGCGAGATAAGGGGAGTTATCGGCCCCAATGGCGCCGGGAAGACAACCCTGTTTAATCTTATCACCGGGAGCTATGCCCTAACCAAGGGGAAGATTACCTACAACGGGGAAGATATCACCGGGCTGAGCACACACAAGATTGCCGACCGGGGGCTGGTGCGAACTTACCAGCAGACGGCGCTGTTTAACGAATTCTCCGCTCTAAAGAATGTATCAATAGCCTGTCATCTGCATGCCAAAGTGTCGCTTTTCGGGGTGGTGGCTCATACTCCCCCCACCAAGCGTACCACCAAGCAGGCTGAGGAAAAGGCTATGGAAATCCTGGAGTTTATGGGGCTGGCAGATTTCAAGGATGAGCTAGCTGTAAACCTGCCGCATGGCCACCAAAAGGCGTTAGGGATTGCTATCGGCCTGGCTGCGGACCCGGAATTGCTGCTGCTAGATGAGCCGGTTACCGGCATGAATCCCACGGAAAAACAGCATATGGTGGGTTTAACCAAGCAGGTGCGTGACCGGGGGATAACCATCATGATAGTTGAGCACGACATGAAGACCGTTATGGGGCTGTGCGATAAAATAAGCGTGCTGGACTTCGGCAAGAAGATAGCCGAAGGCTCAACGGAAGAGATACTCAGTAATCCGCAGGTCATCGAAGCCTATTTGGGAACGGAAGAAAGCGTTATTTAGCGCTCGGCTGACGCAGGATGGGCGGGGTCAGCATATAAAAATGGGGTTATTCTGTGGTGGGGAGGCCGTTTATCTTCCAGGCAAGAATCCCACCTTCTATGAAGTAGAATTCCTGAAACTCTAGCCCCTGAAATGTGGCGAAAATGTCAACTATCGCCTGGTAGGTTTTATAGGATTCATCGCATTTAACACAGTCCAGGACATGGCCGGATGTCTTGTAGTACTTGTAATAAACGAAGGTGGCGCTACCTTTATCCAGCCGGTTGATCTCATCATGGAAGCTATCCGAGCGGTAGTCAATATTAACAGCGCCTTCAATATGCTCGTTGGCGAATTCGCCCGCAGTGCGCGTATCGATAAGCACAAAGTCCGGATCGCTGCGCATCAGGCTGCATGCCTCTTCCGCGGTGACATATTCGGCTAGCCGGGCTGGTTGTTGTGCGGTGCCCAGGCATCCGCCGAGCAGCGACGCGGAGAGCAGTAATATAATCAGAGGCAGCAGGTTTCTTTTCATGAATCGTCATATTCCTTACCAGAAGTTGGGGTGGGGTTTGGAATACCGAAGAAGGTTGATGACAGGCTTATTATAGCATAGTTCGCAGGCGTGGACAGGGGGGAAAAGCAGCCCAGCATGTTGTTCGGGCTCATGTGATTAGCATATAATTTAAGCTGATGAATATAGCGGAAACACCCGGCAGTAAATCATCCGCTGAGATACTGGCTACACCAGGGGAAAGCCAGCAAATGCCGCGCCTCGTGCTGTTTAGCGCCATGTTGCTGGCTGCCGCCATGTGGGCGCCGCTGTTCTGTATTCCGCCCATGGAATTCATGCTCAAGGAGCAGCTCCAGATCAGCCATGCCCAGACAAGCCTGCTTTACAGCATACCGCTGTGGATGGTGGGGGCGGTGGCTCTTCCCGCCGGTCTCATCGCTGATAGGATAGGTTTCAAGAAAGCCGGCGGCATCGGTGCTATCTTGATAGCGGTGGGCAGCCTGATGAGGGGTGTTACCACAGATTTCTCCGCCATGCTGGCATTTACCGTCATTTATGGGGTGGGCTTCGGCTTCACCTTCGTCAGCCTGCCCAAGATAATAAGCGCCTGGGTTCCCCGCAAGAAAACCGGAATGGCAACGGGAGTATACTCTGCGGGCATATTCATCAGTGAGTCCCTGGCGATATCCCTCACTATACCTTATGTACTCCCGTTAACAAACAGCGTTCAAGGCGTCTTCTTCGTATGGAGCATCCCGGCATTGATGGCGGTGGTGATGTGGTGGGGATTTCTTAGGGAGCCTTCATCAGCAGGCTTGAGGGTTGAGCCCATGCCCAGAAGCAGCATCCATTTTCGGCAGCTCCTGAGCAAGACGCTGAAAAACGGGAACCTGATGCTATTGGCCAGTTTCCATGCCCTGCATCTCTTCTTCTATTATACCTGGGCAGGATGGGCACCGACCCTGGTGATGGCCAAGGGGGGCACGCCGGAGATGGCCGGTTTCATAAGCTCGCTGCTTTTCTGGGTAGCCATCCCAGCGTCTATCCTGATACCCAGGCTTGCCCACAGGCTGGGTGCCTGGAAGCCGTTTCTTCTTGCTTCGGCAATCGCCATGGTGGTGGCTGCTTTAATCTGGCCTAGCATATCATTGGGCATGACTTGGTTGCCGATGGCTCTGGTCGGTCTTGCCGATTGCGCTATCCTGGTAACCGTGCTGGCGCTTCCCCTGGTAATGGTGCCGGAGGAGGAGGCTGGGACGGCAACAGGGCTGATTATTACAGCGGGAAATATAGGCGGGCCGATCGGGCCACTGGTAGGCGGCCGTATTTTTGATATCACCGGCAACCTCGATCTAGCCCTATCTGTCATCGTTGGCGTTGCCATAGCCTTGATAGGGATGTCGTTCCGGTTCCGGGAAAGGGACTACAAGAGAGAGGGCAGTAGCGAGAAATTGGAGGAGGGCCGATGTCATGGGAAGCAGATATGAAGCGACCTCGTTAAGAACAATGAGACAGGACCGGTTGACTGATGAGGAGCGGATGGAAGCCCTCTGGAATCGTCAGAAGCCGGACCGAGTCCCCATATGGGGGCTGTCTTCGAGCTTTTCCGCGGTAAATGTAGGCTACAGCATCAGCGACTTCTATACCGACCCGAAGAAGGCGGCTGACGCCCAGCGATGGACCAACGAGCAATACGGCTGGCAGACAATAACGGTGAGCTTGGGCACTTACTGCGCCTTTCCGGCTGAGGAGTTTGGCGGTGAAGTGCGATGGCCCGATGGTGACTCCATGCAGGCGCCGGCGGTAACCCGCCACGCCGTAGATAGCGATGAAGATATTCTCGCCCTGAAGGTGCCCGATAATCTGGAAAAGCTGCCTAATATACGGCGAGTGTTGGAAAACACCGCACACATGCTGAAGTGGCCAGGCACGGTTATCAGCCCGTACCTGCCCGGACCCATGGACACGGCTGAGGCTGTAATGGGTATGGAGAGGCTATGCCGGTTGTTGCTAAAAAAACCGGAATTAGTCCACCATGCCTTTCGTATATTTACTGACTTTAAGCTGGCGCAGGCAAAACTTTTCGCCGATACTTTCGGTGCTGACAGGCTGGTGCCTGAGGTCGGCGGGCCGATGCAGGCAAACAGCATCATATCACCGAAACAATTTGAGGAGTTCTGCCTTCCCTATATCAAGGAGCAACACGATAAAATAAGGGAGATGGGCTACAAACACATGTGGTTCCACCCCTGTGGCGAGCAGAATGCCAACCTGCCGTTCTGGGCGCAGTGCGATTTCGGTGACCCCGGTATTATCAGCGTAGGTCGTGAGATAGACCTCGGCATAGCAGCCGAGCATTTCCCCGACGATATATGCTTCGGGAATCTGGACCCGTCCATAATCCAGGTCGGGACGGCGGAGGCCGTCTATCAAGCCAGCAAGGAAATCATCCTGAAAGGTAAGAATGTTCCAGGGGGATTTATCTTTGCCCCGGGTTGTGATATGCCGCCGAAGGCACCCCCATATAATGTGTGGATGATGACTAAGGCCGTTAATGACTTCGGCTGGTATCAGTAGTATCAGGGTGGCTCAGGGAAGGTCATTATCTCTGAGCTGTTGAGCCCGGTTGTGCCAAAGAAATGGTCGGGGTGAGAGGATTCGAACCTCCGACCACCTGAACCCCATTCAGGTGCGCTACCTGGCTGCGCTACACCCCGACTTATACCTGTCAATATGCTAGCATAATTCTCCCCACAGGGCAAATTACGGTGGACAGCCCAGCCTCAAATCTGCTAACATCTAGTATCCCGGCAAGCGATGCTGGGATAGGTGATAATAGCTATGGCGATTCTACCTTTGTGCCACCTTCCCCACGACGCTGTATTGAGGCAGAAGGCGAAACGGGTGCCTTCCATAGATGTCTCCGTCCAGCGGCTCATCGATGATATGATAGAGACCATGCGCCAGGCGGAGGGGGTGGGGCTGGCAGCCCCCCAGGTGGGGGTGCCCCTGCGGATAGTGGTGCTCCAGATGCCGGACGAGGATGTGGTGGCTCTGATAAACCCGGAGATAGTGAAGCGCTCCGGGGAGCGGGAGGTCACCGAAGGCTGCCTCAGCGTGCCCGGCTATGCCGGCGAGATAAAGCGCGCCACCTCGGTCACGGTCAAGGGATTGAACCGCCAGGGTAAGGCTATCCGAATCAAGGCGGACGGGCTGATGGCTCAGGCGATAGAGCACGAACTGGACCACCTGGACGGCGTCCTCTTCGTGGATCGGGTGAAAGAGGGGGACAAGCTGTTCAAGGTGGATGCCGACGGCGACGAGGAGATGCGCGGTGACCAAGACTATAGTTCAATGTGATTTCGACGGCACCATAACCGAGAAGGATGTCAGCTTCCTGATACTGGATGGCTACACCGGCGGGGAGTGGCGTGGGTACTGGGATCAGTACCAGAGCGGCCAGATAACAGTGGGGGAGTTCAACACCCGGGCGTTCGCTATGGTCAAGGCTGACGAGCGCTCTCTGCTGGACTATATCGCCGGCAAGGTCAACATACGCCCTGGATTCGAGGAGATGCTCGCCTGCTGCCGGGAGAAGGGCTTTGAGTTCGTCATCGTCAGCAACGGGCTGGACTTCTACATCAAGGCGATACTGGAGAGCTTGGGTCTGGCTGATATTGAGGTGTTCGCCGCCCGCACCCGCTTCGACGCCGGCGGCATGGCTATCCGCTATATAGGGCCTGATGGCGACAGGATGGACACCGATTTCAAGGGAGCCTATAACCGGCTATATCGGGAGAGGGGCTACCGGGTGGTCTATATCGGCAACGGCGCCTCGGACCTGCCCTCGGCGAGGCGGTCCCAGCACATCTTCGCCACCGGAGACCTGCTGGAAAAGTGTCGGCAGGCGGGGCTGGAGTGCACCCCCTTCAACGACCTGAACGATGTCACCAGGGGGCTGGAGCTTATATAAATATTAATGCGCCCTGGCGCTGAATATCTTGCTGCCTATCCGCACCAGGTTGGCGCCTTCTTCGATGGCGACCTTGTAGGAATTGGTCATCCCCATAGAGAGGTATCTCATCTCCACGCCGGGAAGGCTGAGCTGGTTGATTTCGTCGAATATCTTCTTGGTCTCCACGAAGTAGGGCCTGAAATCATCCCGGTCTCCGAAGAAAGGCCCCATGGTCATCAGTCCCATCACCTTGATGTGCTGGAGTGTGGCTATCTCCCTTATCAGCGCCTCGGCGTCTTCGGGGAGGACGCCGGCCTTCTGCTCCTCTCGGCCGCTGTTTATCTCTATCAGGACGGGCATCACCTTGCCCATCTGGGCGCATCTCTTGTCTATCTCTCGTGCCAGAGAAGCGGAGTCCACGGTCTCTATCATGTCGAACAGCTTGACCGCTTTCTTCACCTTGTTCTTCTGGAGGTGTCCGATGAAGTGCCACTTCGCCCGGTCGCCGACAGCCTGGCAGGCAGTTTCGGCTTCCTGGACATAGTTTTCCCCGATGAGCTTCACCCCCGCCTCCAGCGCCTCCACTATCTCGGCGGGGGTTCTGGTCTTGGCGGCGGCTACCAGCTCCACGCCGGCGGGCAGCTCGCTGAGGATTTGGTGGACGTTCTCGGTAATCATGGCGCTTCCGGAACTCCATTTTAGCATCTATCAGAGGGGAATCCAAACCTGCCCAGGTGGAGCATTTGCCTAGGGGTGGGCATTTTGGTTAATATAATAGACAGATTCAGGAGAAAGGGGCGATTGATGGCAACTGAGGAGAAGGTGACAGAGACTCTGGATAAGGTGCTTGTCCCCGGGGCTAAGCGCGGCCTGGGGATGATG
>CAYLMC010000001.1:20787-27875 GCA_964384865.1 uncultured Dehalococcoidales bacterium
AGAGACTCTGGATAAGGTGCTTGTCCCCGGGGCTAAGCGCGGCCTGGGGATGATGAATATGGTCCGTAAGATAGCCGTAGACAACGGCAAGGCAAGCATCGTGCTGGCTTCCACGGCGCTCAGCGGGGATGCCCGTCAGTGGCTGGAGTCCAAGGTGGAGGATGAGGTGGGCAAGCTCTCCGGAATAGACGGCGTGTATGTCAGCTTCGAAGCCGCCAAGCCCGCCGAGCTGAACCAGGCCCGCCATGTCATCGCCGTGATGAGCGGCAAGGGTGGGGTGGGCAAATCCCTGGTGGCCGGGCTTGCCGCCGTAGGACTGAGGCGGCAGGGCTGCGAGGTGGGCATACTGGATGCCGATATCACCGGCCCCAGCATACCGAAGATGTTCGGCGTCAGTGAGATGCCCACCAGCAGCGACACAGGCATGATGCCGGTGCTCTCCCGCAGCGGGATAGAGGTGATGTCCATCAACTTGCTGCTATCCAAGGAGGACGACGGCGTTATCTGGCGTGGCCCGCTGATATCGCGGGCGGTGACCCAGTTCTGGCAGGAGGTGCTCTGGGGCAAGCTGGACTACCTGGTGGTGGACATGCCGCCGGGAACCGCCGATGTCCCCCTCACCGTGATGCAGAACATACCCGTCTCCGGGATAATCGTCGTCTTCACCCCTCAGGACCTGACCGCCATGATAGTGAAAAAGGCGATTAACATGGCCAAGAAGATGGGCAAGCCCATCATGGGGGTGGTGGAGAACATGAGCTACCTATATGTGCCGGAGATAGACAAGAAGATAGAGCTGTTCGGCAAGAGCCGGGGGGACGAGATGGCCAAAGCCGCCGGCGCCCCGCTGCTGGCGCAGCTGCCCATAGACCCGCAGCTGGCGAAGCTGTGCGACGAGGGCAATATAGAGCGCTATGATTCCGAAGTGCTGACCAGCCTGGGCGAGACCCTGGCCCGGCTGGCGTCCCCGGTCGGTCAGCAGCAGCCGAAGAAGGAGTAGACCGTTATGGTGCCGGTGATATCTATCGTGGGCCGGGCGGACACGGGTAAGACCACCCTTATGGAGAAGCTGATAGGGGAGCTCGGCGGGAGGGGCTACCGGGTAGCCACCGTCAAGCACACCCCTCAGGGGGCATCCATCGACCAGCCGGGCAAGGACAGCTGGCGACATCTTCAGGCCGGCAGCCAGGCAGCGGCGGTCGTCTCCCAGGACAGCGTGGTGTTGATAAAGCCGGCCCGGGCGCCGAAGCTGGATGACATAATACCCCTGTTCGGGGAGGACTATGATATCGTCCTCGCCGAGGGCTTCAAGGGCGGGGGCGCCCCCAAGATAGAGGTTCATCGTAGAGACGCCGGCCCGCCACTGGAGGGTGTCAGCAAGCTGTTCGCCATCGTCAGCGATGAGCCCCTAAAGACCGAGGTCAGGCAGTTCTCCCCCCAGGATATCAAGGGGTTGGCAGACCTGGTGGAGAAGGGCTTCCTGGACACCGCGAAAGACAGGCTGTCCTTGTATGTGAATAAAGCCCCGGTGAAAATGGGCGGCTTTCCCAGGGAGGTGGTGGCTAACATCATCCAGGCTCTGGCGGCCTCGCTGAAGGGGGTGGGGAAGATAAACACCCTGCACATATCCTTCCGGCGCGGCTCCCGGAAATAGGCGGGCGAGTCGCCTGCTGGCTTGAAAATATCTCATTTTTAGGCTATAAATAGGGGTAGTTATTCCTTTCGAAAAAATCTTTGCCGACCCATCTCTGTTTGGGGGAGCCTATGGACAGGACGGAACTTGGCTAAAAAGAAGAGAGAAAAACCGAAGCGCGTAATCACCAAGCGTCACCTATCCCATCTGGAGGAGCAGGCGAGGCGCCGCCGCCGCTTCCTATTCATCGGCATAGGCATCATCGCCGCCGTGGGAGGCATTATCGGCGGGGGGTGGTATGTCAACGAATACCAGCCCCTTCAGAAGACGGCCATCAGGGTCAATGACACCGAGTTCAGCATGAGTTATTACATAGACATGCTGGAGCTTGACTACAGCCACAGCATATCCGGGGATGTGGTCCAGTTTGTCCAGCAGAACGAGCTGATAAGGCAGGAGGTAGCGGCTCAGGGTTTGGGCGTAACCGCCAGCGATGTGGAAATCAGCGAGAACCTGGCCAGCTACGAGCCGCCGCTGGGGAAAGAGTATGTCGATGTCGGCAGAGCCAATGTGCTCACGGACAAGCTGCTCAGCGAGCACTTCGACGGACAGGTGCCGCAGACCGCCGAGCATAACCAGGTGATGGCCATGTTCCTGGACAGTGAAGCCCAGGCGCAGGATGTTATGGGGAGGATATCCGGCGGCGAGGACTTCGCTGCCCTGGCCGGAGAGCTTTCTCTGGAGGACCTGACCCGGCTCGGCAGCGGAGACCTGGGCTGGCACCCGGCGGGCATACTGCCCGTGATTACGGGCACCTCCGTGGTGGAGGATTATGCCCTCACCGCCGAGGTGGGGGTCATCAGCGACCCGCTGTATGACGAAGGTCGGACCAAGCAGGCCGGCTACTGGATAATAGAGGTATTGGAGCGGGGGGAGGAGGCGGACAGGGTCCATGTCCAGGCTATACTGCTGGGCAGCGAGGTCGAGGCGCAGGACGCGCTCTCCCGGCTGGATGCCGGCGAGGACTTCGCCGCTCTTGCCAGCGAGCTTTCCCAGGATATGGCTTCCCGGGGGGAGGGTGGCGATATGGGTTGGATGGCATCGGATGAGCTGGATGTGAAATTCAGCGACTTTATCATCAACTCTGAGATCGGGGAGACGAGCCAGCCCATAAAGGACGACAGGGTGAAAACCCTGGGCGGCTACTGGCTGGTGAAGGTCGTTGACAGGGAAGCGGACAGGCAGATAGACGAAGTGGACCGGGAACAGCTGAAGAGGCAGGTGTTGGATGCCTGGGTCGGCTCGCTGTGGGATGATCCCGATAACCTGGTCGAGGATTACCTGGACAGCCAGACCATGCTGTGGGCGATAAACAAAGCCAGCGCCAATATAAATATAGTCAGATAGAGAGGCCAGGGGAATGAAAAAAGAGACCATCGGCGTGGGGGTGATCGGCTTGGGGACGATCGCCGGGCAGGTTGCTAGCGTGCTCGTAAAGAGGGCGGATGCCCTAGCCGAGCAGGTGGGCCGCCCCCTGGTGCTGCGCAAGATAAAGGTGCTTCCCCAGGACCTGGAGCGCCCTCTGGCCAAGGAGATGGACTCCGGCCTGTTCACCACCGATGAAGAGGAGTTCTTCACCGCCCCGGATATAGATGTGATAGTGGAAGCCATCGGTGGCGAGACCCCGGCACTGGAGTACCTGACCAGGGCGCTATCCACCGGCAGGCATGCGGTAACCTCCAACAAGGAGCTCATCGCCAAGCACGGCGCCGAGCTGCTGACGCTGGCCAAGGAGAACGGCGTCGAGCTGCGCTACGAAGCCGCCGTGGGCGGCGGCATCCCTCTCATCAGCCCCTTCCAGCACGATCTGGTGGCTAATGACATAGGCGGCATCTACGCCATAATCAACGGCACCACCAACTTCATCCTCACCAGCATGGCGACCGAGGGCATGGACTTCCCCTCGGCGCTGAAGCGCGCCCAGGAGCTGGGCTACGCCGAGGCGGACCCGCGGGACGATATAGAGGGGATAGACGCCGCCTATAAGCTGGCTATCCTGTCATCGCTGGCATTTCACACCCGGGTTCACCCCGACGATGTCTACCGCGAGGGCATCTCTCGGCTGAGCAGCCGTGACTTCCAGTATGCCGCCGAGCTGGGATTTGCCATCAAGCTGCTGGCTATCACCAAGCAGAGCGGCGGTGCCATAGAGGTGCGGGTTCACCCCGTGTTCATCCCCGAAGATAGCCTGCTGGCGAAGGTGAACGGGGTCTATAATGCCGTCCTGGTGGAGGGCAACCTGGTGGGCAAGGTGCTCTTCTTCGGCGAGGGTGCCGGTCCCTCCGCCACCAGCAGCGCCGTGGTGGCTAATGTGGTGGCGGCGGCGAAGGGGGTTATCCTCGGCATCAGCGGAGGAGCCACCTGGAACGCCGCATCCGGCAAGCAGATTAAGTCCATGGCGGACATCGAGACGCAGTACTATGTCCGTGTCAACGCCGTGGACCGCCCCGGCGTTCTGGCCCAGATATCCAAGATACTGGGCGACCTGAAGATAAGCATATCGTCGGTGATTCAGCGTATGACCGAGCCGGCGTCCCCGCACGCCGAGATCGTCATCATGACCCACCCCGCCCCGGAAAAGGCGATGCAGCAGGCCCTCGATGAGATAGCCCTGCTGCCCACCGTGAACGAGATAAGCAACTTCATCCGGGTAGAGGATTGAAAGACGAGCGGATGACGAACCCCGGAGTATTAAACAGATACCGTCAGCATCTCCCGGTAACGCCTCAGACGCCTCTGTTCTCCATAGGGGAGGGGGGCACCCCCCTGGTGCGCTGCGGCCGCCTGGAGAAGGAGATAGGCTGCGCCGAGCTTTACTTCAAGCTGGAGGGGTGCAACCCCACCGGCTCGTTCAAGGATAGGGGGATGGTGGTCGCCGTAGCCAAGGCTATGGAAGCCGGCAGCAAGATGGTGATGTGCGCCTCCACCGGCAACACCAGCGCCTCCGCCGCCGCCTTCGCCGCCTACTGCGGTCTGGAGGCTGTTATCGTGGTTCCCCAGGCGAAGATAGCCCTGGGGAAGCTGGCTCAAGCCGTCGTTTACCAGGCGAAGATAATCAGCATAGCGGGCAACTTCGACCAGGCGTTGGCCATAGTCCGGGAGCTGACCGACAAGCACCCGGTCACCCTGGTGAACTCGGTCAACCCGTTCCGCATAGAGGGGCAGAAGACCGCCGCTTTCGAGGTCGTGGACGCCCTGGGCGACGCCCCGGACTACCTGTTCATCCCGGTGGGCAACGCCGGTAACATCACCGCCTACTGGCAGGGCTTTGTGGAGTATCACGGCATGGGCAAGGCGGAGACCAAGCCCAGGATGATGGGCTTCCAGGCGGAGGGGGCAGCGCCCATCGTGCGCGGCCATGCCATTGAGAAGCCGGAGACGGTGGCTTCGGCGATACGGATAGGCAACCCGGCCAGCTGGAAGCGGGCAGAGGCCGCCCGCGACGAGTCCGGCGGGGTTATCGATATGGTCAGCGACCAGGAGATACTGTCGGCGCAGAGCCTGCTTGCCGCCAAGGGAGGCATCTTCGGCGAGCCGGCTTCGGCAGCTTCGCTGGCCGGTTTGCTCAAGCTCTCCCGCGGCGGAATGGACTTCTCCGGGAAGCGGATAGTCTGCGTGGTCACCGGCACCGGGCTGAAAGATACCGATGTTGCCCTGAAGAACCGCGAGCCGTTCCTGGAGCTACCCGCAGAGCTGGGGGCTGTGGAGCAGGCATTGGGTTGGATTTAGTCAGGCTGAAGGAGAACAAGGTGATAGACAAGGTGATAGACAAGGATGGAATCGAGAAGGCGTTGGCTTCTATTATCACGGCTATCGGGGAAGACCCTAGTCGGGAGGGGCTGCGCGGCACCCCCAAGCGGGTGGCGGATATGTACGCCGAGCTGTTTATGGGGGTGGGCAAGGATGCCAAAGAGGAGCTTTCCGTGATCTACGAGGCGAGGCACCGGGAGATGGTGGTGGTCAGGGGCATCCCCTTCTACTCCATGTGCGAGCATCACCTGCTGCCCTTCTACGGCACGGCTCATGTCGGCTATATCCCCGATGCCGACGGGCGCGTGGTCGGCATCAGCAAGCTGGCCAGGGTGGTGGAGATAATCGCCCGCCGCCCCCAGATTCAGGAGAGGATGACCAGCCAGATAGCCGATGCCATTATGGACGGGCTCAACCCCGCCGGTGTGGCGGTAGTGGTGCAGGGGGAGCATATGTGTATGATTATGCGCGGCATCAAGAAGGCGGGGAGCAACATCGTTACCTCGGCTATCCGGGGCGCCTTCCGCAGCCATGCCGAGACCAGGGCGGAGTTCTTCTCCCTGGTTCAGGGCAAGTAAGACTTTACTCGCCCATAATCTGGATGACCACCTGCCTGGAGCGGGGACGGTTGTCGAAGTCTATCACCACCAGCTGCTGCCAGGTTCCCAGGCTGAGCTTTTTGCCGGTGAAGGGTATCACTATGGATGCACCGAGCAGGGAGGCGCGGACATGGGAGTAGCCGTTGCCGTCCCCCCAGCGGCGGTCATGGTCGTAGGGGATGTCCCTGGGGACGACCCTCTCCCACATCGCCTTCAGGTCTGATATCAGCCCCGGCTCATACTCTATGGTGGTGATGCCGGCGGTGGAGCCGGTGATGAATACGGTGGCGGTGCCGCTGTCTATACCGGACTCGGCCAGCGCCTTATCTACCTGGGGGGTGATGTCGATGATATCGCACTCCCCCCGGCTGTCTAATTCTATTCTGCTGGTGGCTATCATAAGAATCGCTCCTCCTGCCGCCTGCGGGCTAGGCCAGTTCGTTCCACAGGACGTCATCCAGGTTGAACACGGGGCCGTCCTGACACACCTGCTTCAGGCCGGCCCTGGTCTTCACGGTGCACCCGAAGCACACCCCCCGCCCGCACCCCATCCTCACCTCCAGGGAGAGCTGGATGGGCTTATCCTGGAGCAGCTTCTTGCGCCGGGTGTGAAGCTGGCGGTACATGCCGACGGGCCCGCAGGCGAACACCCGCTCCGCCCAGTCTATATGCTTGGGGATGAGGTCGGTAACCGCCCCCTGGTGGCCCACCGAGCCGTCATCGGTGGCGGATATCGTCTTTATATGCGGCGGTATCGGTTTCCGGTTGCGGTCGGCGGTGCCGTAGAGCAGGGTTATGGAGTGCCCCGCCTTAAGCGCCTTCTGCGCCAGGAAGTACAGCGGGGCGATGCCGTTGCCCCCTGCCACCAGGAGCAGGTTCGCCGGCTCTTCCGGTATGGCGAAGCCATTGCCCAGCATTCCGGTAAGGGTTATCTCCTTGCCGGTGCGGCGTTCTGACAGCCATTTGGTGCCCCGCCCCTCCGCCAGCACGGCGTAGAGCAGGGCCAGGTTCTCCCCGCTGGTCTGGTGGATGCTTAAGGGGCGGGG
>CAYLMC010000001.1:27975-35116 GCA_964384865.1 uncultured Dehalococcoidales bacterium
CGTAGAGCAGGGCCAGGTTCTCCCCGCTGGTCTGGTGGATGCTTAAGGGGCGGGGAAGGGGGCATTCCTCGCCGCCGCAGTTGACCATGACGAACTGCCCCGGCTTTGCCTCCGCAGCCAGCTCCGGGCACTTCAGCCAGATGAGAGACGCCCCCAGGTAGTTGGGGTGGGGTGGGGAGGGGGGCGCTCCCCACAGCTGCTCGTTGGATATCACCGTGGCCGTTAGCTGGTTCATCGCTTTTCCTCCTGACGGTACTGGGGTAGGGGTTGGGTGGTATAGAGCTGGCTCCCGTTCAGCAGTGCCTCCGCCACCGCCCTGGCGGTGTCCAGGGAGGTGAAGCAGGGGATGTGCTTTTCCGCCACCGCGCGGCGGATGTGGAAGCCGTCCTTGAGCGGGGTTTTGCCCCCGATGGTGGTGTTGACCACGCCGTTTATGGTGCCCTCGTTGATGATGTCTATGATATCGGGGTGCCCCTCGCCTATCTTCTTGCTTATTAGGGTCACCGGCAGCCCGGCGGCCTGTATCATGGCGGCAGTGCCCTCGGTGGCGTAGAGATGGCAGCCCGCCTGGGAGAACCTCCTGATGATGGGCAGGGCTTCGGGTTTGTCCCGGTCGGCGATGCTGAACAGCACGGCGGCTTTGGGCTCCAGCATGAGACCGGCGGCGAGCAGGGTCTTGGCCAGGGCGGCGGCGAAGGTGCGGTCTATTCCCATCACCTCCCCGGTGGACTTCATCTCCGGGCCGAGGTAGGTGTCCACGCCGACCAGCTTGGACATGGAGAACACCGGCGCCTTGATGGCGACCAGGTTCTGCTTGGGCCACAGCCCGCTCTGATAGCCCTGCTCCTCCAGGGTGTTGCCCAGCATGACCTTGGTGGCAACCTTGACCATGGGGACGCCGGTTACCTTGGAGATGAAGGGGATGGTGCGGCTGGCCCTGGGGTTGACCTCCAGGATATAGACCGACGACCCTGACTCTGTGGGCATGATGACGAACTGGATGTTCATCAGTCCCCTGATATCCAGCCCCAGCCCTATCTTGATGGTGTAATCGGTTATCTTCTCTATCTCATCCTCGGTGAGGTTCACCCCGGGATAGACTGCCATGGAATCCCCGCTGTGGACGCCGGCACGCTCGATATGCTCCATTATGCCCGGGATGAGCACCCGCTTCCCGTCGCCGATGGCGTCCACCTCCACCTCCTTGCCCTCCAGGTATTTATCTATCAGCACGGGGTGCTTGGTGTCCAGCTCTATGGCCTGGTTCATATAGCGGATAAGCTCGGTGGCGTTGTGGACTATCTCCATAGCCCTGCCGCCGAGGACATAGCTGGGGCGCACCAGCACCGGGTAGCCGATGAGCTGGGCGGTGTTGATGGCTTCGTCCACCGAGGTCACCCCGGCGCCGGGGGGCTGGGGGACGCCGATCTGATTGAGGAAGCGCTCGAAGCGGCTCCGGTTCTCCGCCAGATCGATGACATCGGCGCTGGAGCCGATGAGGGGCATGCCGCTGCGGGTGAGCGGCTCGGCCAGGTTGATGGCCGTCTGCCCGCCGAACTGGACTATGGACGGCGGAGAGTCATTGTCTTCGCCGTTGCCGCGGCTTTCGTTCTCCAGTATGTCGCGCAGGCTCTCCTCGTCCAGGGCTTCGAAGTAGAGACGGTCGCTGGTGTCGAAGTCGGTGGAGACGGTTTCAGGGTTGGAGTTGACCATGATGCTCTTATAGCCGGCGTCCTGAAGCGCCCAGGCGGAGTGAACGCTGCAGTAGTCGAACTCGATGCCCTGCCCGATGCGGATGGGCCCGCTGCCGATGACCAGCGCCCGGTCCTCCCCGATGGGCCGGGCTTCGTTCTCCTCCTCGTAGGTGCTGTAGAAGTAGGGGGTGGCGGCGTCGAACTCGGCGGCGCAGGTGTCCACCATCTTGTATACCGGCCGGATGTGCCACTGGTGGCGCAGCTCCCTGACCTGCTCCGGCAGCTTGTCGGCCAGGGTGCCTATCTGCTCGTCCGAAAAGCCCATCCGCTTCGCCTGGCGCATAAGATGCGGGGTAAGCGTCTCGGAGAGGAGGCTCTTCTCCATGTCTATGATGTTCTGAAACTTGATCAGGAACCAGTGGTCAATCATGGTGTGGTCGTGCAGCTCCTGGTGGCTCACCTCGCGCCTCAGCGCGGCCATCACTGCCCACAGGCGGAGGTCGTTGGGGTGGAGGGGGTAATCGGTCAGCCTTTTCCCCTCCCAGCCGCCCTCCTCCCACTGGAGAGACTTATTGCCGAACTCCAGGGAGCGGATAGCCTTCTGCAGGGCGGCTTCGAAGGTGCGGTCTATGGCCATCACCTCGCCGGTGGCTTTCATCTGGGTGCCGGTTACCCTATCTCCGGAGGCGAACTTGTCGAACGGCCAGCGCGGTATCTTCACCACCAGGTAGTCCAGTGCCGGCTCGAAGGCAGCTACCGTCTTGCCGGTGACGGCGTTGGGTATCTGGTCCAGGGTCTTGCCCACCGCTATCTTGGCCGCCACCCGAGCGATGGGATAGCCGGTTGCCTTGCTCGCCAGGGCGGAGGAGCGGCTGACGCGGGGGTTGACCTCTATCACATAGTACTGCTCGCTTGCGGGGTCGAGGGCGAACTGGACATTGCAGCCCCCCTCCACCCCCAGGGCGCGGATGATGTTCAGGCTGGCGGTGCGCAGCATCTGGTACTCTTTGTTGGTCAGGGTCTGGCTGGGGGCGACCACGATGCTGTCGCCGGTGTGGATGCCCATGGGGTCTATGTTCTCCATGTTGCACACCGTGATGCAGTTGTCGGCGCCGTCGCGCATGACCTCGTATTCCAGCTCTTTCCACCCCTCCACCGATGCCTCCAGGAGCACCTGGTCTATGGGGCTGGCCAGCAGCCCGGCGGCGGCTATCTGCTCGAACTCGCCCCTGGTGTGGGCGATGCCGCCCCCCGTCCCCCCCAGGGTATAGGCGGGGCGGATGACGATGGGTAGCCCCATCCTGTCCGCCACCTCGCGGGCTTCTTCCATGGTGTTGACGGTGGCGCTTTCCGGCACCGGCTCGCCGATGTCTAGCAGCATCTGCTTGAACAGCTCCCTGTCCTCGGCTTTTTTGATTGTTCTAATGGGGGTGCCCAGGACGCGGACATTGTACTTGTGCAGGACGCCGGAATCGGCCAGGTTCACCGCCAGGTTCAGCCCCGTCTGCCCGCCCAGGGTGGGCAGCAGCCCGTCCGGGTGCTCCTTCTCTATGATGCGGGTTACCGATTCCACGGTGAGGGGCTCTATATAGATGACATCGGCGATTTCCTCGTCGGTCATGATGGTGGCCGGGTTGGAGTTGACCAGCACCGAGATGACCCCTTCTTCACGCATGGCTTTGCACGCCTGGGTGCCGGCGTAGTCGAACTCCGCCGCCTGGCCGATTATTATGGGGCCTGAGCCGATGATTAGCACTTTTTTAGGTTTCAAGCTTTACCTCTCTTTTTTACTAGGTAAATTATTGCTGCTGCCGAGATAGCTAATACGAAATCAGCTTCATCCACTGTGATTTTAGGAGGTCCGACTAACCCATGCCCCGCTCCTGGCGCATCTCCGCGATAGGCATAGATTTTTTGGTAGACTTGGTCTAAGGGCTTGGGTATAATTCCCTTCTTAGCCATTTCTTTTATTATGTTGCTGAGTGATGCTTTCTTGTTATTTATTATTATCCTACCGACTGATTCTATTGCTCCGACAGCGTCTTTTACACAGTTTTCAACATCAGGTTTTGGCCGTTTATTGAGATGCCCGATGGCTTTCTCAAATTGGTTGTCGGCCCCTTTGAACTCTGGCTCTTTAAGCAAGTATCTTGCTTCCTTAAGTTGGGCGTCTATAAAACCAGAGCCTATTTTCTCTACCTTTCCATCTTTAATCTCAAAACCTAATTGCTCATCTATAAATAGGGAGTTGATTTTTCGGGATAATTCTTTCTCATATGGCTCATAATCTAATTCCCTATACATAAGCTCACAGAGATCGTAGACTTGCCACCAATCACATTCCGTGATTAGATTCTCTATAGCTGTGGGTATTGCCCAACTTTCTCGGAGATAATAATCTCGGGTTTCTCGAGGAATGCGTAAAGACATGCAAATGTTTCTATAGAAATCCCTCAATTTTACTCTATCCAGAAATGGCTCAAGAATATAAAACAGTCCTATTCTGGCTGAATTTGGAACATCCTCAAGAATCAGCCCCTCTGGTGTGGGTCTGAGCTTATAGCGTTTTGAAAACAACTCAGAATATTCCATCTTTCTACCTCACCCCCTTTGTCCCCCTCTCCTGTTTAGGAGAGGGGGAGGTTTGGGTGGAGAGGGGCTGCGCCCCTCTCATACTCCCTTATTTTCCCCTTTATCGTATCGTTGCTGAAATTCTCTGTGCCTTCCAGTTCTCATCAACCCACAGCCCGATAATCTCCACGCCGAAGCCCCAGGCCGCAGCGGTTTCCATGGCGGCGGAGAGGTGGCGCAGCTGCGTTTCCCTGTCTGCCGGGTTGCCTGCGCAATCGTGGTGGCCGACTATGGCGATTAGCTTTGAGTTGTGGTGCTCCACCGATATCCTGACTCTCTTTTTGATGGATTCCACCGCAGCCTTATCGCTGTTCTCGGCCAGTATCTTATTCGGGCCCGGTTCGGTGACGGCATCCACATAGTCCACTCCATAGTTTCCCTTTATATATTCCATTACCGGCAGCTGAGTTCTGCCGTCCATGCAGTTGATGGCGGTGGCGAAACTTCCTTTCATCATCTCTGCCTTTTCATCCCCTCCATAAACCTCTGGAACAGGTACATATTATCCCAGGGGCCCGGGGACGCCTCGGAGTGGTACTGGATGGCGAACACGGGCAACTCTTTGTGGCGCACCCCCTCCACGGTGTCGTCGTTGAGGTTGATGTGGCTCGCCTCCAGCCCGCCTTTGAGGCTTTTGGGGTCGACGGCATAGCCGTGGTTCTGGGCGGTGATGTATACCCGACCCGTGGCCAGGTCTCTTACCGGGTGGTTGCCGCCGCGGTGGCCGAACTTGAGCTTGAAGGTCCTGGCGCCGAAGGCGCGGGCGAGCAGCTGGCTACCCAGGCAAATCCCCATGATGGGCTTCTTATCCACCAGCCCCTTCACCGTCTCCGTGGCGTAGTCCAGCAGCTCGGGGTCGCCGGGGCCGGGGGAGAGCAGTATCCCGTCCGGGTTCATCCCCAGTATCTCCGGCGCCGAGGTGGTGCAGGGCACGGCGGTAACCTGGCAGCCGAGCCGGGTCAGTATGCGCAGGATGTTGTATTTCAGACCGCAGTCATAGGCGACTACTTTACATAAAGGCTGGTTGCCCTTATTATCGTTGGGCGAGTCCTCTTTCCACTGGTAGGGGGAATCTGTGCTCACCTGGCGGACGAAGTCCTCCGAGCCGTAGCTGGGCAGGGCTTTCAGCACCTCCAGGGATTCTTCCGGAGTCTTATCGCCGGCGATGATGCCCATCATCACTCCGGAGGTGCGCAGGCGGCGGGTGATGGCGCGGGTATCCACGCCGTATATGCCGGGGATGCCGTATTCCTTCAGGAAGCCGTCCAGGGTGCTGCTGCTGAGGTAGTGGCTCGGCCCCAGGCACTCCTCCCGCACCACGAAGCCCCTCACCTGTATCCGCTGGGACTCGAAGTCATCCTTGTTGATGCCGTAGTTGCCGATGGGCGGGTATGTTGGCACCAGTATCTGGCCGGCGTAGGAGGGGTCGGTGAGCATCTCCTGGTAGCCTATCATGCTGGTGTTGAACACCACCTCGCCGTGGCTGCCGGCTTCGGCGCCGAAGGAGTATCCGTGATATACCGAGCCGTCTTCCAGGACCAGTATCGCCTCTTTGCTCATCTGCTCTCCTTCAATTGTATAGAGTCATCCTGATATACGATTTTTCCCTGATACACCGTCGCCATAACCCTGCCTTTCAGGGTCTTGCCGGCAAGGGGTGTATTGTGTCCCTTGGAGGCGAACTCTGCGGGTTTGACAGTCCATTTCTTATCGGGGTCGAAGATAGCCACATCCGCCGGCGAGCCTATTGCCAGCCTGCCGCGCCCGTCCCCGATAATCCCCGCCGGGCCACTGGTGAGCCTGGCGATGAGGGTGTTCAGGGAGAGCTTGCCGATGTGAACCAGCGCTATCAGGCCCCCCAGGGCGGTCTCCAGCCCGCTGATGCCGAAGGGTGCCTGGACGAAATCCTTATTCTTGTCGGCCTCGGCGTGGGGGGCGTGGTCGGTGGCGATGGCGTCTATTATACCCTCGTTTAGCCCTTCGATCAGGGCGTCTATGTCGCGCTGCGTGCGCAGGGGCGGGTTCACCTTGGCGCCGGTGCCGCAGTCCGCCACCGCGTCCTCGGTGAGGGTGAGGTGGTGGGGGGTTACCTCGGCGGTGACCCTTATCCCCTTCGCCTTGGCATCGGCGATTATCTCCACCGATTCCGCCACAGAGACATGGGCGATATGGAGCCTGCCGCCGGTGAACAGCGCTAGTTCGGTGTCGCGGGAGACCATGATCTCCTCGGCGGCGGACGGTATCCCTTTTAATCCTAGCTTGGCGGATAGCCTGCCCTCGTTCATGACGCCGTCCCGGCTGAGGGCGGTGTCCTCGGCATGGTCTATGATGGGCAGGCCGCTGCCCCGGCTCTTCTCCAGAGCGCGGCGCATCAGCTCGCTGTCCGTTACCGGGCTGCCGTCGTCGCTGAAGGCGACCGCTCCCGCTGCAGCCATCTCGTCCATGTCGGTCGGTTCTCGGCCCTTCCTTCCCTGGGAGACAGCGCCGATGGGCAGCACCCTGACCTTGCCCTCTGAATTCGCCAGGTTGAGCACATGACCGATGGTGAAGCGGTTGTCCAGCGGCGGCTTGGTGTTGGGCATGCAGCACACCGTGGTGAAGCCGCCCCGGGCCGCCGCCCCGGTGCCGGTGGCGATGGTCTCCTGGTTCTCGAAGCCAGGCTGCCTGAGGTGGCAGTGGAGGTCTATGAACCCGGGGCAGACTATCATCCCCGCGGCGGGCAGGGTATCGTAATTCTGGTGGGGTGGGGTTGACTCACCCCTGCCCAGCCAGGCTATCTTGCCATCGGCGATGAGCAGGCTGCCGGTTTCATCCAG
>CAYLMC010000001.1:35216-41594 GCA_964384865.1 uncultured Dehalococcoidales bacterium
TGCCCAGCCAGGCTATCTTGCCATCGGCGATGAGCAGGCTGCCGGTTTCATCCAGCCCCTGGATGGGGTCTATGACGCGTCCTCCCTGGATGAGTAAGGGTTTCATTCTTTTCCGCTCGCCTTTCCGGTGGCTTTATCGGAGCCGTGGCCGCTAGCGACATAGTGGCTGGGCTTGAAGCCGTAGGCCTCGGCCTCGCCTGCGGAGGCGAATATAATCAAATTCTCCGGCTTTATCTTTCTGGCCAGGTGGCTGTCGGCGCTGTGGTATTTCTTCTCGGCGATGATGCCTTCGTGCCACTCCGTGCTGGCGACATATTTCGGCTCGAAGCCGTGCTCGCAGTAGACACAGCGCACCGTCAGCGGCTGATGGCTGACTATGGTGAACTTGGGCTTGAGATACTTCACCTCGGTGTCCTGCCCTGAGACGCACTTGGGGTTGGAGCACCTGACGCCGTATTCTCGCTGGTAGACGGGGTAGTCTGGATAGGGCGGGGAATCGTCCTCCGCTACGGGGGGAATCTGCTTAGCGCCCAGCAGGGAGGCTATCAACGCCATCCTCACCGGGACGCCCAGAGCCGCCTGCTTGAAATACCGGCTGCGCGGGTCGGCGTCCAGCTCGTAGGCCAGCTCATCGACGCGGGGAAGGGGGTGCATGATGAGGGTCTTCTTGAACTCCTTCTCCTTGAGCAGTTCTTTATCCACCACCGGATATTTACTCTGGGAGCCCTCTTTGCCGGCGGTGTCGAAACGCTCTTTCTGGGCGCGGGTTACGTAGAGGGCATCGACACCCTTCTCCAGCTCCACCTGAAGGTTGAGGTTGGGCATCATGGCCAGCTGGTGCGGGCTGTCCGGCGTTATATATATGGCGTCGAAGGTGGATGGCTTATTGGCGGCATCCGGGTCGAAATCCTGGTACTTCTTCATCTCGCCGCCGTACTCGGTTATCAGCTTGTCGATGACGTGCTGGGGTACCTCCAGCCCGGGGGAGGGGCAGAAGAGTATATCCGCCCCCAGCTTAGCCAGGGCGAATATCAGGGAGTGCACCGTCCGGCCGTATTTCAGGTCCCCCCACAGGGCTATCTTCAGCCCTTTGATAGCTTTTCTCTCCTGCTTGATGGTGTACAGGTCGAGCAGGGTCTGGGTGGGGTGCTGGTGCCCGCCGTCGCCGGCGTTTATCACCGGGATGCCGGAGTAGTCGGCGACAACCTTTGCCGCCCCTTCCCAGGGGTGCCTGATGACGATGATATCGGCGTAGCTGCCGATTACTCGCGCCATATCGGCGATGCTCTCCCCCTTGGCCAGCGAGGTCGCCTTGGCGTCCATGGCGGTGATGACATTTCCCCCCAGGCGATGCATGGCGGCTTCGAAGGACAGCCGTGTCCTGGTGCTGGGCTCGAAGAACAGGCTGGCCATGACCTTGCCCCGGCACAGCCCGAACTGCTTGCCCGTATCCGCTGACATCTCGTCGGCTATGGAGAACAGCCCCTCCATCTCCGCGTTGGTGAGGTCATCCATAGTTACCAGACTTCTATTTATCATATTCATAGCAACCTCTCTTTACGTGAGCTGACATGGCTCGGTTTATTGTTGGAGTGACCGTCATTACCGCTGTCCGTTATAGATACCTCGTCCACGCCGTCGGTCTCCAGCAGCTGCACTTTAATCGCCTCGTGCCGGGAGCTGGGCACATTCTTGCCCACATAGTTAGCCCGTATCGGCATCTCCCGGTGTCCCCGGTCCACCAGAACGGCCAGCTGGATGGACTGTGGTCGCCCCAGGTCAATGATGGCGTCCATGGCGGCGCGGGCGCTGCGCCCGGTGTAGAGGACATCATCCACCACCACAATTGACCTGTCGTTGACATTGACCGGGATGTCAGTATGCTGGACGATGGGCTTGTGGTCGGGGTTGGGCAGGTCGTCCCGGTAGCGGCTGATGTCCAGGGCGCCGATGGGTATCTTCTGCCCCTGGAAGTCCGCGATGAGCTCTGCCAGGCGGTGGGACAGGGGCACCCCGCGGGTGCGTATCCCCACCAGCAGCAGGCTTCCGGCATCCCGGTTCTGCTCCACAATCTCGTGGGCGATGCGTGCCAGGGTGCGGCTGATATCCTGCTCAGTCATTATCACTTTTTCGGGCATAAAAATAACCTCTTGCCGGCGCTGGCAAGAGGTCCTGATATACGGATTCCTTGGCTTCCCTTGCCAGCCTCTCCGGACCGGCTTAAAGGACTTTATTCTTTTTCTCTGGTTGAGCCATTATAGCACAACATTATCGCTGATGGCAACAGCCGGCTATTGACTAACAGGCGATTATGCATATTATTAGATGTTAAGCAGGAATAACTCTGTTTTCCAGAGGGAGGTAGAAATGTCTCAACAGTTAAAGGAGAAGCTGAGGGTGGGGGGGCAGAACGAGGGCTTCGAGTTCTTCGGGGTGGTTGACGCCGCCGAGCTGGCCAAGGCGGCCTTCCCCTCGCACCGCTGCCTGGATACGCCCCAGGGCTTTCTCCCCGAAGCCAAGAGCGTGGCCGTGTTCGGGATGCATATCTGGGACCCCCTGTTCAACGCCGTGGTCACCAGCGTCCTGCCCGATGGGGCTATCCCCTTCGACGATGTCCCCGGCGCCCAGTACTACAACCTCTACTACGAGCTCACCGAGGCGCGGGCGCACCGGGTGGCGCAGGTGCTGCGGGACGCCGGCTATAAGGCGGTGGTGACCCACTTCGTCCACGCCAAGGTGGCGGCGCACCTGGCCGGGTTGGGCTGGATAGGCAAGCATACCCTGGTCATCACCCCGCTCCTGGGGCCGCGGGTGCGCTGGTGCTGTATAGTGACCGATGCCGTCATGCCCTACGATAAGCCCTATACCAGGGATTTGTGCGAAGGTTGTGACGACCTGTGTATCAAGGCGTGCCCCACCGACGCCATCATGCCGGGCTATTCCCAGGGCGTGGAGCCGGGTAAGAAGATAATCTTCGACAAGTGCATCGTTCCCGACGAGATGCGCGCCGAGCCCAGCGAGAGCTGGCAAAAGTATGCCAAGAAGTACACCAGGCGCGGCGTCACCGAGTGCCTCATCTGCCACGACGCCTGCCCGGTGGGCAAAGAGGAGCACGAGCGCCGGCTCAAGGAATATACCACCAAGCCCAAGGGCTGATTTATAGCTGCCGCAGCCCCGTTTTTCCTTTCAACGGCCCGTCCCCAGGTGCTATAATGAAGGCACAATGGATGTTCTGGCGGAGCTTAATCCGGCGCAGCGGGAGGCGGCGGGAGCCACCGACGGCCCGGTACTGATACTGGCGGGGCCCGGCAGCGGCAAGACCAGGGTTATCACCCACCGCATCGCCTATCTGATCAAGACCTGCGGGGTCAGCCCGCGCCGCATCATGGCGGTCACCTTCACCAACAAGGCCGCCCGCGAGATGGAGACGCGGCTTCACCGCCTGGTGGGGGGGCGTCTCAAGGAGCTGACGCTGGGGACATTCCACGCTATCTGCGCCCGCATCCTGCGCCGCGACGGCCAGGCTATCGGGGTCGACCCCAAGTTCGTCATCTACGACGATGAGGACCAGATAAGCCTGATAAAGCGCGCCACCAAGGAGATAGGGCTGGACCCCAAGCAGCACGCCCCCAGAGCGATATCCTCGGCGATAAGCGCGGCCAAAGCCCAGATAATAAAACCCCCGGACTACGCCGGGCAGACCCGTAGCTACTTCGAGGAGGTGGTGGGGCGCGTCTACGAGCGCTACCAGCAGATCCTCACCGAGAGCAGCGCCCTGGACTTCGACGACCTGCTCATGAAGACGGTGCTGCTGTTCCGCAGCGACGCCGACGTCCTGGACAGATACCAGAGCCGCTATCACCATATCCAGGTGGACGAGTTCCAGGACACCAACCTGGTGCAGTACGAGCTGGTGAAGCAGATAGGGGGCAAGTATCGCAATATCTGCGTCGTCGGCGACCCGGACCAGTCCATATACTCCTGGCGGTTCGCTGACCTGCGCAATATCCTCAGCTTCGAGAAGGACTTCCCCGAAGCCAAGGTGATACTGCTGGAGCAGAACTACCGCTCCACCCAGAAGATACTGGAGACGGCGGATTCCATCATCCAGGCCAACCGCCAGCGCAAGCCCAGGGAGCTGTGGACGGAGAACGACCCCGGCGAGCCGCCCACGATTATGGAGACCTACACCGAGCAGGAGGAAGCCCAGTTCGTGGTCCACGAGATAGAGGGCCTGGTGGCCAGGAAACAGGCCGTTTTAAGCGACTGCGCCGTGATGTACCGCACCAACGCCCAGTCCAGAGTCCTGGAGGAGGCTTTCATCCGCTACGGAACGCCCTACAAGCTGGTGGCCGGCACCCGCTTCTACGAGAGGCGGGAGGTGAAGGACATCATCGCCTACCTGCGTCTTATCCAGAACCCCGCCGATACCGTCAGCCTGCTGCGTGTCATCAATGTCCCCCAGCGCGGCATCGGTCAGCAGACCCTGGCCAAGCTGTCCGCCTGGGCGCAGTCCCGCGGCGAGTCCCAGTACCGGGCTCTGCACGCCATCAAGGGCGCCGGCGAGGATGCCGATATCCCGTTCAACCCTCGCATCGCCAAGGCACTGACAGGCTTCATCGGTATGATAGACGACTTCATCGCCCGCAGCAGGGAGCTGCCGCCGGCCAAGCTGTTCGACCTGATAGTGAAGCGCACCGGCTACGAAAGCTATCTAATGCAGCAGCCGGGTGGGGAGGAGCGGTGGGACAATGTACTGGAGCTGCGCACCCTGGTCAAGCAGTACAGCGACCTGGAGCCCTCTCAGGGTCTGGCCGCCTTTTTAGAAGGGGTGGCGCTGGTCTCTGACGTGGATGGGCTGGACGAGAGCGTGGAGGCGGCTACCCTGATAACCCTCCATCAGGCGAAGGGGCTGGAGTTCCCGGTGGTGTTCATCGTGGGGATGGAGGACGGCGTCCTGCCCCACTTCAGGTCCTTCGACGACCCCGTTCAGATGGAGGAGGAGCGCCGGCTGTGCTATGTCGGTGTTACCAGGGCCAAGCAGAGGGTCTACCTGGTGCGCGCCTTCCGCCGCAGCCTGATGGGAAACACCGTGGTCAACAAGCCGTCGCGCTTCCTGGCCGATATCCCCCGCAGCCTGCTCGCCGGAGCCGACCGGCCCCTGGAAAGGGAGGGCCAGCAGTCAGCGGATATCCCGTCCTGGGATGAGCCCCAGGCGCCGACTATGGTGGTGCCGGAGCTTAAAGCGGGCTGCCATGTCCGCCACGCCGCCTTCGGGGAGGGAGTGGTGGTCAGCTATCGCCAGGCGGACGGCGACGCCGAGGTGGTGGTCGCCTTCGACGGCGCCGGCGTCAAGAAGCTGCTGCTCAGCTTTGCCCCCCTGGAGAAGGTGGACTGACCGCGCCGGGAAGCATTTGACATAATACATTGTCTGGAGCGTTGCCTGACATGGCTATCAGGGTCCTGGATGCCAAGCTGATATCTCGCATCGCCGCCGGTGAGGTGGTGGGGCGGCCGGCTTCGGTGGTCAAGGAGCTGGTGGAGAACTCTCTGGATGCCGGCGCCAGCCGCATCTCGGTGGAGGCCAGGGGTGGGAGAACGGCCCTGATAAGGGTTACGGACAACGGCGGGGGCATCCCTTCCGATGAAGTGGAGCTGGCCTTCCGCCGCCATGCCACCAGCAAGATAGCCTACATAGACGACCTGGAATCCATAACCACCCTCGGCTTTCGTGGCGAGGCGCTGCCCAGCATCGCCTCGGTGGCCGATGTGGACATCGTCACCTGCGCCGCTGGCGAGACCGGAGGCACCCATATCAGCCTGCGGGGTGGGGAGGTGGTCGGGAAGTCGAGCCAGGGGCATCCCCAGGGCACCACCGTGGATGTCAGCAACCTGTTTCGCCATGTCCCCGCCAGGCTCAAGTTCCTCAAGTCCCCCGCCACCGAGAACAGCCGCATCGCCGAGGTGGTGACGCGCTATGCCCTGGCCTATCCTGATGTCGGCTTCAGCCTGGTCATCGACGGCCGGAACGCCCTGTCCACGCCGGGCAGCGGCCGGCTGATGGACGGCATCATAGAGGTCTACGGCGCCGAGGTGGCCCGTAATATGCTCCAGCTGGACGATAGCGGCAGGGATGCCTCAGCGCTGACGGTGACCGGAATGATAGGCTCGCCGGCGACGGCGCGCTCCAGCCGTAACTACATCAATCTGTTCGTCAACCGCCGCTGGATAAGCAGCCGCCTGCTGGCCTGGGCGGTGGAGGAGGCGTACCAGGGGCTGATGATGAAGGGAAAGCACCCCATCGTGGTGATAGATATCGCTCTGCCGCCGGGGGAGGTGGATGTCAACATCCATCCCGGCAAGAGCGAGGTCAAGTTC
>CAYLMC010000001.1:41694-43918 GCA_964384865.1 uncultured Dehalococcoidales bacterium
TGCTGGAGCCGGAGACATTCCCGGTCAGCCCGCAGCAGGAGGAGGTTCTCCGCGCCCACCGGGAGGACATGGCGGAGTTCGGCTTCGATATGGAGCCCTTCGGGGAGAGAGCCTTCCTGGTGCGGTCGGTGCCGGCGCTGCTGTCGCGGGGAGACTGGCAGGGCATGGTCAGAGAGCTGCTGGACTCAGGTGGGGATAAGGGAGACTGGGTGGAAAAAGTGATGATATCCATGGCCTGCCGCGGCGCGGTGAAGGCGGGACAGGTTCTCTCCGATGACGAGATGCGCGAGCTGGTGCGCCGGCTGGAAAAGGCCTCTGTTCCCCACACCTGCCCCCACGGCAGACCGACCATGATTCACCTGGGAATGGGGCAGCTGCGCAGCGGCTTCGGCAGGAGATAGTGGCTACTGCTGGTAGTGGGCGATGACCCCCCACTTATCGGGAGGCCACACCGAGACCCACGCCTTGCCCACCACGGCATCATCCTCGGCGAACCAGCCGTTATGGGAGTCGTTGCTGTTGTTGCGGTTGTCCCCCAGGACGAAGTAGCTGTCCTCCGGGACCTCTTTCACCCTGACATAGTACTGGGGGGCGCTGTTGATATAGGGCTCGTCCAGGGCGACCCCGTTGACATACACCGTCATATCGTCCACCTTCACCGTGTCCCCAGGCAGGCCGATGACGCGCTTTATATAGTCGGTGTTGTCGTTATTGGGGGGGCGGAAGACGATGACATCGCCCCGCTGGGGCTCGCCGGTGCGGTAGGAGATTTTACTGACCAGCAGGCGCTGCCCGGGCTCGAAGCTCGGCTTCATGCTGGAGCCGATTACGACGAAGCTCTGGACAGTTGTCTGCAGCAGGATAAATATGACTACTCCCACTATGATGGTGGTGATGATTTCGCGGACGGCGTGTTTCATATATAGAGCTGCTCGGCTTCCTCAGTCAAGATTGAGTCAAGGGTCAAGGGTGGTGTCCTTCTCGGCGGTTTAATTATAGCCTATTTGCCCAGGTTGTGCCAATACGGCACTATTTGCACATTTTCGAGGGCAGGTGCTAGAATGGGGATGCTATGGACTGCATGAAGCAGGCGCTATCCCTGGCTAGATTAGCCCTGGGACAGGTCAGCCCCAATCCGGCGGTGGGGGCGGTGGTGGTCAGGGGTGGTGAGGTGGTGGGGCAGGGCTATACCCAGCCGCCGGGCTCCTCCCACGCCGAGATAGCTGCCCTTGAGCAGGCCGGAGAGCAGGCGCGGGGCAGCGTGATGTATGTTACCCTGGAGCCGTGCTCTCACTATGGCAGGACGCCCCCCTGCGTGGAGGCGATTATAGACGCCGGCATCTGTGAGGTTCACCTGGCTATGCTCGACCCCAACCCCCAGGTATGCGGGCAGGGCAGGGGGAAGCTGGAGGAGAAGGGCATCACCACCTATGTCGGGGAGCACGAGGAGGAGGCGGAACAGGTAAACGAAGCCTATATTAAATATATCGCCACCGGCATGCCCTTCGTCACCGCCAAGTTCGCCGTCAGCCTGGACGGAAAGATAGCCACCCGCACCGGAGACTCCCGGTGGATAAGCAGCGAGCTGGCCCGGAAGCGGGTTCACAGCCTGCGCTATATCACCGATGCCATCATGGCCGGGGTGAACACCGTCCTCCACGACGACCCCGAGCTTACCGCCCGCAGCTGCGGCGGCAAGGGGGGCGTGGTCAAGGCGCACCCGCTACGGGTAATCGTGGACTCGAACGGGCGCACCCCGCTGTCCGCCAAGGTGCTGACGGCTCCCGGAAAGACCATGCTGGCGATGGCCCGGGAGGTCTCTCCGGATGAGGAGAAGGCGTTCGCCGCAGCCGATGCCGAGCTGCTTGACCTGCCGTCGGCGGAGGGGCGGGTGGATTTAGAGAAGCTGCTCAAGGCGCTGGGGGACAAGGAGATAACCAGCGTCCTGGTGGAGGGGGGCGGCAGCCTGCTCGGCTCGCTGTTCGACAACAGGCTGGTGGACAAGGTGGTGGCGTTCGTCGCCCCCATTATTATAGGCGGCGAGGATGCCAAGACGGCGGTGGCGGGTAGGGGGGTGGAGAAAGTATCTGACGCGCTGCGTCTGGAGAAGGTCACTATGGAGAGGCTCGGCGATGACATGCTACTCAGCGGTTATGTCTCGGCGCAGCCCTCCCAGAATAGAGATATACAGGGATAACCATGTTTACCGGTATCGTAGAGGAGA
>CAYLMC010000001.1:44018-47529 GCA_964384865.1 uncultured Dehalococcoidales bacterium
AGGACAGGGAGAACGAGGGCGACCTGGCCATAGCCGCCGAGAAGGTGACCACCGAGGTGATCAACTTCATGACCCTGCACGCCAGGGGCTTGATATGCATGCCCATTACCGGCAGGCGGCTGGATGAGCTGCGGGTGCCCCTGATGGTGGGGGACAACACCTCCAAGTTCGCCACCGCCTTCACGGTATCCGTGGAGGCGAAGCACAAGGTGAGCACCGGCATATCGGCGGCTGACCGTGCCGAGACGGTGAAGGCGATGCTGGACGCCGACACCGGCCCTGAAGACCTGGCGCGCCCGGGGCACATGTTCCCCCTGCGTGCCCGGGAGGGGGGCGTCCTGGTGCGGGCCGGGCACACCGAGGCGGTGGTCGACCTGGCCAGGATGGCTGGGCTCTACCCGGCGGGGGTTATCTGTGAAATCTTGAATGAGGACGGCTCCATGGCGCGGCTTCCCCAGCTAGAGAAGCTCGCCGATGAGCACGGCATTAAAATCGTCACCGTGGCCGACCTCATCACCCACCGCCGCCGCCACGAGAGGCTGGTGCACCGGATGGCGGAGACCAAACTGCCCACCAGGTACGGCGAGTTCAAGGCATTCGCCTATAAGAGCGAGATAGACCCCGACGAGCACCTCGCCCTGGTGATGGGCGATCTATCCGGCGATGATTCGGTGCTGGTCAGGGTTCACAGCGAGTGTCTCACCGGGGATGTCTTCGGCAGCATGCGCTGCGACTGCGGCGAGCAGGTGGGGCTGGCGATGAAGTCCATCGCCGGAGAGGGGCGGGGTGTGTTCCTGTATATGAGGCAGGAGGGGCGGGGCATCGGCTTCCACAACAAGCTCCGTGCCTACGAGCTCCAAGACAAGGGCATGGATACCGTGGAGGCTAACATTTCCCTGGGTTTCGATGCCGACCTGCGGGACTACGGCATCGGCGCCCAGATACTGGCTGACCTGGGGCTGCACCAGATACGGCTGCTCACCAACAATCCTAAGAAGGTGATAGGCCTGGAGGCTTACGGGCTGGAGGTGGTGGAGACGGTGCCCATAGTGTGCCCTCCCAACCCGTACAACCGCCGCTATCTGGAGACGAAGCAGAAAAAGATGGGCCACCGCCTGCACTCGTTCAGTGACGGCGATGATGGCAGTTAATACTCCACAGTAAGGAGAGATATATGAAGAAGGACAAGTGTTTCGAAGGCAAGCTGCTGGGCAAGGGATTGAAGTTCGGGGTGGTGGTATCCCGCTTTAACGAGTTCCTCACCAACAAGCTGTTGGAAGGCGCCATGGACGCCCTGCTGCGTCACGGTGTCAACGAGGACGATGTAGCGGTTGCCCTGGTGCCGGGCTCGTTCGAGATTCCGGTGGTTGCCAAAAAGATGGCTCAGTCCCAGAAGTATGACGCCGTTATCTGCCTGGGCACACTGGTTCGCGGCGGCACGCCCCATTTCGACCATCTGGCCACCGAGGTGACCAAGGGCATCGCCCAGATAGGGCTGGATAGCGGCTTGCCGGTTATCTACGGCATAATCACCGCCGATACCCTGGAGCAGGCTATCGAGCGGGCCGGGACCAAGATGGGGAACAAGGGCTTCGAGGCAGCCACGGACGCCATCGAGATGGCGAACCTGCTCAAGAGCATGGGCTGACCGCTGGCGCGGTGGCCGGCTTTAGTCGGTAACCTTGTAGACCGTATCTCCCCTGCGGGCGCGGTCGCTTATCTTGATGCCGATAGAGTCTCCCGCCTTGGCTTCGGCGACGGGCGCATTATCGATCTGCATAGAGTCGACGGTTAGCTCCATGTCGGTGGTATGGCCCTTGATGTGGATTCTATCGCCGACCTTTAGACCTGCGGTCAGCTCGATGCCAGCCACTACCGGCTTGGCGAAGAAGTCGCCCACTTTTCCGATTTCCACTTCAGGCATTGATATACCTCCTTTATCGTTGCTGCTGAGCAGGACAGACGGTCATTTTGGGGCTAGTATACGCCATACTATGCGCTTAAAGCAATAACGCCGGCCTTTGACATCACGCCCTCTATAACCTATAATTAGCCCGATTAATTTATCAAGTTAGGCGGGAGATATTGGCAGAGAAAAAAGACAAGAAGAAGTCCAAGGTAGCGGCACAGGACCAGGAGCTGGATGTGGAGAAGATGCAGATGCGGCTGGATATGTTCGACCAGCGCCTGGACAACATCGACTCCATCGTCACCGCGGTAGCGGAGCGGCTGATGAGTCAACCGGTTACCCTTAATATAACCTGCCCTCATTGCGGCAGTAATATGGAGATTGCCATCATCGGCAATACCAAGCCCAAGAAGTAGCCCGTCACGCCTGCCGGCAATCCGAACCAACCACCTATGAGGGGAGAGCGATTATGCAATTAGCAGCCAGAGTAGACCAGTTCCGATACGATGCCTTCCTGTGGAGGCAGGAGATGAGCATACCGCAGAAGGTAGCGCTGGCTTTCGGCATCGCCGCCCTGACCGGGCTGCTTGCCCAGACGAGGATGTTCCTCCCCTGGAGCCCCGTTCCCATAACCGGGCAGATCTTCGCCGTGCTTCTCGCCGGCGTCTTTTTGGGCCGGTGGTGGGGCGGCATCAGCATGGCGCTCTATGCCGGGCTCGGCGCCGCCGGCCTTCCCTTCTTCTCCGGGTGGAGTGGTGGGGCGGCATATCTTCTCGGGCCGACCGGGGGATATATAATCGGCTTCATTATCGCCGCCTTCTTCCTGGGGCACTTTGCCGACAGCTATGCCAAAACCAGAGGCTTCCGGGGCATGCTGGCCCTGATGCTGTTCGCCAACTTCGTCCTGGTCTATATGCCCGGGCTGTTCCAGCTGGGGTTGTGGCTGCGGCTGACCACGGGCGAGGCGGTGCCATTCGCCTCCCTGCTCAGCATGGGGGCTCTGCCCTTTGTCCCCGGCGATATCGCCAAGGCATCCCTGGCGGCGGCTATAGCGGTGCGCACCATGCCCAAGCAGCCCTCCGAAGCGGCGTCGTGAGCCGTATCATCGCTTGACGGTGCCGAAGGCGTCTTATAGACTTAAACTGCTGTGGGCGGTTAGCTCAGTTGGTTAGAGCGCTGCGTTGACATCGCAGAGGTCACTGGTTCAAATCCAGTATCGCCCACCATGTCCACGCTTCTGATGTGGCTCCCGGCGAAAGGCCTGCAATGCCAGTAGGCGCGGCAGGTTCAATCGTCCCGCAGCACCTACTGGCGAGAAGTCACGCCTTCAAGCGGTAATTGAGCGCCACGCTGGGGATGTGCCGTTTATCCCCCTGGAACCGCTGCTGCGATGTATAGCGACCAGCAACCGGCAAGCTCGTCTTCGTTTGCTTCGAACGTATCGTCCCCATCGTCAATCCAGGCTCTCACCGAAACCACCCCGCTGGCTCCTGGGTTTGGTACGGTCGTGGTTTTATAGAATGCGCCGCAGGCGTTGGCTGTATCATCAGTCCAATAAATATTTGATTCACAATAGGTTATCCAGACCTTGTCGCCTGAATC
>CAYLMC010000002.1:0-1071 GCA_964384865.1 uncultured Dehalococcoidales bacterium
CGGTCTAGGCTCAACGGATAACCACAAGAGCCCCCCGAGAAATCGGGGGGCTCTTCTTTATCTTTTGTCTATATCGGCTTGATAAATTTGGTGAGCCGCGGAGGACTCGAACCTCCAACCTGCTGATTAAGAGTCAGCTGCTCTGCCAGTTGAGCTAGCGGCCCATTCGGTCTTTAATTTTAGCAGAGCTGGCGCCGGGAGACAACTATGCCGGCGGGAGCATCACTCCACCCTGGCGGCAACCTTGGCCAGGTCCCAGCAGTACTCGTAGATGTGCATCCCCTTGCTCATGGCGATGGTCTCGCCGGTCTCCACCCCTATCTCGCTGGCCATATACTCCTTGAGCAGCTGGATGGCGGCCAGGTTGGAGGGGAAGCCGGCCCACAGGTCCCAGGAGCGGAAATAGACCACGAAGTTGAGCTTATCTTCCAGTATGCGGGTATCTATCGCCCGCAGGCAGGGCGGGTCGGTGAGGTATATGGACTGGGCGTCACCCACCGCCATGAAGGCCTGGTTGGTGTTGTAGCCCTCCTCCCGGTACATCCGGATCACCTCGGCTATCTGCTTTTCCAGGTACTGGCCGTAGGTGTACTGCTCCCCCTCCGCCTTATGAGCCGTCATCAGGTAGGGAAGATAGTTCTCTATGTAATCCATGGTGCTGGGAGGAGGCACGCCCTGAGGGACATCCGGTATCAGGGGTCTCGTCTCCGGTTTCTGAATCTTGACGACGACGAACTCCAGCTCCTTGCGGCGCTCGCCGACATAGCTCCCCCGCTCGATCTTATACTCGCGACCGTCGGCTAATATCGCCCGCAGGCAGAGGAACCACGCCTCGGAAAGGTCCCTGGCCTCAATCTGTGAAATCTTCATGAAGTTAATTCCTCCCAGCCTGTATTTATCTGCTATCCATTATCCCTTATGGAAAAGGGCGAAGAATCTGTCCTGGTACTCCCCGAACAGCCCCCAGCGGTCCAGCTCCTCCTTCAAATCGTGGGGGTCTATCTCCCCGCCGGCGGCCCGGACGAAAAGCTCCTCAATCTTCGCCCTGGCGTCGGCGGGAACGCCGGAGGT
>CAYLMC010000002.1:1171-23597 GCA_964384865.1 uncultured Dehalococcoidales bacterium
CCCGGACGAAAAGCTCCTCAATCTTCGCCCTGGCGTCGGCGGGAACGCCGGAGGTGTCCATATCCAGCAGCCCCCGCGTCCTCATCTGCTGCAAATTGCCCTTAACGAAGCGCGCCGTCATCTCGTAGATGAACTTGAGCAGGGAGACATCCCACAGGTCGTCCTGCCCCTTGATGATAGAGGCCAGTTGGTCGCCGCCCTGGTCTATCTTTAAATTGAGCTTGTCCAGCACCGAGAGCAGGTCCTCGGAGACGATGTTCATGTCCTTGGGCTCGTTGCGGTAGCCGTAGAGCAGCCCCGGGGCGACGGCGCCGCTCTCCACGATGGACCGAAAATAGCGGCGAGCCTCCGCGCTGAAGCCCTCCAGCTGGGACAGGTAATAGGGGGTGACTATCTTCGGCTTCTCGGCGATGACCCTGCCCTCCCGCACCACCGTCTCCACGGCATCGTCCACCAGCTCGGAGTAGGCCGGGGTGGTGACCATGTAGTAGTATATGTTGGTGGTGCCGAAGGTGGACAGGTTCTGCTTGGGCAGCCGCACTATCTCGGTGTGCTTTACCGCCTCCCTTATCCTCTCGTCATCGGTATCCATCTGCTTTTCCTTCAGCCCCTCCGCAGCGGGCCGGAGATGAAGCCGCATTTGCGGAAGAACGCCCGCCCCATCTCGGAGATGTTCACCGGCATTACTATCTTTACCTCGCTGTTCTTACAGTATATCTGCTCCCGTACCGGGTCCAGGGCGACATCCACCTTCCCGCCGTCTATCTCGGAGTAGAAGTGCGGGCTGATGATGGGCAGGCCGCGGTAGCGGTTGGCCCTGAGCACGGCGACACAGCCGATAAAGTCCGCCTTCATCCCCAGGCTCTCCGCCTGGGCCATTATGCGCAGGGACTTGTCTATGCAGTTATTGAACACCAGGGAATAGGGCTCCTTATAGACCTCGTCGACGAAGTCCGCCAGCTCCTGGTTCACTATGACCGCCTCCTCCGTGGGGTCATTGGCTCTCATCTCGACGGGCAGGCATCCGGACAGCAATATCGCCGCCGCCAGCAAAGCCAGCGCCGATGCCATCTTCCCCACCGGTCTCTGTGTTCTCATTCCTTATTCTATCGCCGCCAGCTCCCGCTTGTATTCCCCCAACAGGGCGATGTACTGCGAGTCCAGCCGGGCCAGCGTCTTGCGCCACTCCTCCTGGAACTGGGGCTGTCTCTCCACATCTATCCTGGCCCCCCTGTAGGCGCCGCCCTGCTGCTGAAGGGCCTGCTGGAGCTTGGCTTCGAAGTCCGCCTTGAGGGACTGGTATGCCTGCTGTCTCTGCCCCTCCCCCTCCCCGGCATAGTGGTCGAAGATGCGCCGTATCTTGCTGTAGATGTTCTCCACGGCGGTCTTGTCGCCCTTGACGGTCTTCAGCCCGTCCATAGCCTTCTTGTTCATGCGGCGGGCGGCTTCGTTCACCGGCAGGGAGATGTTGCCCATCAGCACCTCGGCGGCGCCCCGGACGATGTATCTCTTGATGTCCTCGCCGTGCTTTGCCAGCTCCACCACCAGGTTGCCGCCCTGCTTGAGGTAGCCGGCGGCAAGCTTCCGACCCTCCGGGATGTGCTTCCACTCCAGGCGCTCCTCGGCGGTGGCATCGCCCAGCTGCTCCACCTTTTCCATGGCTATCTCGGCGGCGCTCTTTATCTCATCCATGACTGTCGTTCCTGGCTAGTATTATACTAAAAAGGGGCGGGTAAAATAAACTCCGCCGGCGAGTTTATGTCCCCGCCGCCAGGTGCTATAATCCGTAGCATCATGGAGAAGGGATTCGAACTGATAGACCACACCGCCGATGTCGGCATCGTCGCCCGCGGCGACACCATAGACCAGGTCTTCGCCAACGCCGCCCGGGGGCTGTTCAGCATCATAGCCGAGCCCGGCGGCATCGGGGAGAGCGAGCGCCGCGACATAGCGCTGGAAGCCCCGGACCGGGAGAGCCTGCTGGTGGAGTGGCTGAACCACCTCATCTACCTGTTCGACACCGAGAACATCATCTTCGCCAAATTTGATATCACCCGCCTCAGCGACATCCGTCTCCATGCCATCGCTTACGGCGAGAAGGCGGACGCCTCTCGCCACCGGCTGAAGACGGGGGTCAAGGCGGCTACCTACCACATGCTGAAGATAGAGAAGAAAGACGACGGCTACCGCGCCCAGGTACTACTCGACATCTGAGGGAGGAGAACATGCCGGCGCCCTGGCAGAACATACTGAACCGGATAGACGACTACCGCTGGGAGATCCCCACCGGCTACAAGGCGGGCATGCGGGTGCCGGGTCTTATCTTCGCCAGCGAGGCATTGCTGAACCACGCCTGGGAGGAGCACACCCTGGAGCAGGTGGCCAATGTCGCCTTCCTGCCCGGCATCGTGGGGCACTCCCTGGCCATGCCCGATATTCACTGGGGCTATGGCTTCCCTATCGGAGGGGTGGCTGCCACCAGGGTGAAGGACGGGGTGGTCTCCCCCGGCGGGGTCGGCTTCGATATCAACTGCGGCGTCCGCCTGCTGCGCACCAATCTGAGCAAAGAGGAGATAACCCCCAAGATAGAGAGGCTCATTTCCGAGCTTTATGTCAACATACCCTCCGGGCTGGGCTCCGAGGGCAGGATAAAGGTCAGCGAGAAGGAGCTGAACCGGGTGCTGGAGGAGGGCAGCCGCTGGGCGCTGGAGAGGGGCTACGGGGAGGCGGGGGACATCGTCGCCACCGAGGAGTCAGGCTGCCTGAGAGGCGCTGAGGCGGACAGGGTAAGCCCTAAAGCCAAAAAGCGCGGCATTCCCCAGCTGGGGACGCTGGGCTCTGGAAATCACTTCCTGGAGATTGAGGCGGTGGCGGAGATATACGAGCCGGAGACGGCAAAGGCGATGGGGATAGAGAAGGTGGGGCAGGTGCTGGTGTTGATTCATACCGGCTCGCGGGGGCTGGGGCACGAGGTCTGCGGCGACTACATCCGGGTGCTGGGGGCGGCGGCGAAGAGCCGCGGCATTGCCCTACCCGACCGCCAGCTCGCCTGCGCCCCGGTGAAGTCCCAAGAAGGAGAGGACTACCTCAAGGCGATGGCCTGCGCCGCCAACTACGCCTGGACCAACCGGCAGTGCATCGCCCACTGGACGCGGCAGACCTTCGCCGAGGTGATGGGCAAGAGCCGGGCGGAACTGGGACTGGAGCAGGTCTACGATGTGTGCCATAATATCGCCAAGATAGAGGAGCATACCGTGGAAGATAAAAAGCAGACCCTGTGCGTCCACCGCAAGGGAGCCACCAGGGCGTTCCCCGCCGGCCACCCCGCCGTCCCCGATATCTACCGGGACATCGGGCAGCCGGTGTTGATACCGGGCGATATGGGGCGCTGCTCCTACATAGCGGTGGGGACAGAGACCGCCATGAAGCAGACCTTCGGCTCCACCTGCCACGGAGCCGGCAGGGTGAAGAGCCGCTCCGCCGCCAAGCGCTCTATCCGGGGGGAGGAGGTGGTGCGGGGGCTGGCGGCGAGAGGGATTATCATCAAGGCGGGCAGCATGGGCTCGGTGGCCGAGGAAGCCTCCCCGGCGTATAAGGACGTCACCGAGGTGGTGGACATCGCCCACCATGCCGGCATCTCCCGCAAGATAGTCAAGGCGGTGCCCATCGGGGTGATTAAGGGATAAGGGACAATGAGCCAGGAACAGCCGACCACCATATACCTGCCACCGCCGATAACAGAGGGGGAGATATCCCTGGAGGAGGCCGTGGCCAGGAGACGCTCGGTGAGGAAGTTCACCGCCGACCTCGTTTCCCAGTCGCAGCTCTCCCAGATACTGTGGGCGGCGCAGGGCGTCAGCAACGGGCAGTGGCAGCACCGCACCACCCCCAGCGCCGGCGCCACCTACCCCCTGGAGATATTCGTCGCCTGCGGGCGGGGCTGTATCGAGGGGATGGACGAGGGGATGTACCACCATGTCACCGCCGACCACTGCCTCACCCTGCTCCACAAGGAGGACATGCGCCCCGGACTGGCGGAGGCGGCGCTGAGCCAGGAGTGCATCCGGGAGGCGCCGCTGAACATAGTAGTCTGCGCCCTGTATCAGCGCACCGCCTTCAGCTACGGCCAGCGGGGGGAGAGATATGTCCACATAGAGGCGGGGCATGTCGGGCAGAACATCTATCTCCAGGCGGCAGCCTTAGGGCTGGGCACGGTAGCCATCGGCGCCTTCAACGACGAGAGAGTGGGGGAGGTGCTCAAGCTGGACAAGCAGTACCAGCCCCTGTACATCATGCCGGTGGGCAGCCCGGCTGACGCCTGATTGACAACATCCGCGCTTTGAGCGTATTATTCAAAAGACATGGCTAAAACACTAGCAGAGATCAACCGTAAAATAGAGCAGGGCAAGGCGGTGGTGGTCACCGCCGAGGAGATAATCGGACTGGTCGAGGAGAAGGGTGTCGCCCAGGCGGCTCAAGAGGTGGACGTGGTCACCACCGGCACCTTCGGGCCGATGTGCTCCTCCGGCGCCTATTTCAACATCGGCCACAGCAAGCCGAGGATTAAGCTGGGTGGAGGCAGGGCATACCTCAACGATGTCCTCACCTACCCCGGTCTGGCGGCGGTGGACATCTTCTTGGGGGCTAACGCCCTCCCCGACGACGATCCCAGAAACCGCATATTCCCCGGCGAGTTCAACTACGGCGGCGGCCATGTCATCGAGGACCTGGTGGCGGGCAAGGACGTCCGCTTCTCGGCCACCGCCTACGGCACGGACTGCTACCCCCGGAAGAAGCTGGAGACCTGGCTGAACATCAAGGACCTCAACGAGGCGGTGCTGTTCAACATCAGGAACTGCTACCAGAACTACAACGTGGCGGTGAACCTGTCCGCCAAGACCATCTACACCTACATGGGGATGCTGAAAGCCAAGCTGGGCAACGCCAACTACTGCAGCGCCGGGCAGCTCTCCCCGCTGATGAACGACCCGCACTATAAGACCATCGGCATCGGCACCAGGATATTCCTCGGCGGCGGGGTGGGCTACATCGCCTGGCAGGGCACCCAGCACAACCCCGGCGTCCCCCGCACCGACGGCGGAGTGCCCCGCGGAGGCGCCGGCACCCTGACGGTAATCGGCGATATGAAGCAGATGGACGCCAGGTGGCTGGTGGGCACCAGTATGCTCGGCTACGGCTGCACGCTGACGGTGGGCATCGGCATTCCGATACCGATACTCTCCGAGGAGATACTGAACTACACCGCGGTGACCGACGCCGATATCGTAGCGCCCATCGTGGACTACTCTAAAGCGTACCCCACCGTGAAAGCGGAGAACCTGGGCGAGGTGGATTACGCCCGGCTGAAGACCGGCAAGATAACCATCCGGGGCAAGGAGGTGCCCACCGCATCCATGTCCAGCTATTCGCGGGCGGTGGAGATAGCCGACGCCCTGAAGGAGTGGATAAAGGCGGGCAAGTTCCTCCTCTCCAGCCCAGTGGCTCCCCTGCCCGGGGCGGAATCCGGGGTCAAATTCAAGCCGCTCAAGGAGCGGCCCATCAAGGATTAACGGGGGTGATGACAACGAATATCTCAAAGCGAATAGTGCTCCGCTTCCCCGACCGCCTGGTGGACCGCCCCATAGTGAGCCACCTGGTCAGGGACTATAACCTGGACTTCAACATCCTCAAGGCTTCGGTAACCCCGGACGAGGAGGGTCTGATGGTGCTGGAGCTGAGCGGAGACCGCGCGGACTACGATAAGGGCATCCACTACCTGACCAAGGCGGGGGTGAAGATACAGTCATTGAGCCAGGATGTGCTGCGCAACGAGGGAAGGTGCACCCACTGCGGCGCCTGCGTCACCATCTGCCCCACCAAGGCTTTCGAGCTGGACCTGATCACCAGGGAGATACGGTTTCACAATGACCGATGCATAGCCTGCGGGCTGTGCATCAAGGCCTGCCCACCCAGAGCCATGGAGGTCCACTTCTAACCGAGTCCATGTACCAGCCCAGGAGCTACCGGCACTGGATTAAGGGCGATGACCTGGTCTCTTTCAATATCACCGTCAAGGAGACGGACCTCTACATCCGCGCCAATAGCGACCTGAGCCATAAAGCTCGCCGCCTGGTGCTGAAGCACCGCCGCACCCTGGAGGAATACCTCATCAGGCACCCCCACTTCCTGGCGGCGATGACACCCCTCCCCAGCGACGATGACGCCCCGGCTATAGTGAAGGACATGCTGGCGGCGGCGCGAAAAGCGGGCGTCGGCCCGATGGCTGCCGTGGCCGGCGCCATCGCCGAAGCCGTGGCGGCGGAGCTTATCCCCTACTCGGCGAATGTCATCGTGGAGAACGGCGGCGATATATACCTGAAGAGCCGGAGAAAGAGAGCCATCGGCATCTACGCCGGCACCTCGCCGCTGAGCGGCAAGCTGAGGCTGGAGATAGCCGCCAAAGAGACACCGCTGGGGATATGCACCTCATCGGGGACGGTGGGGCACTCCCTGAGCTTCGGGAGGGCCGACGCCGTGGTGGCGCTCGCTCCATCCGCCGCCCTGGCCGACGCCGCCGCCACCGCCATCGGCAATACAGTAACGACCCCGAAAGACATACCCAAAGGGCTTAAGCTGGCACAGAAGATAGACGGGCTGCAGGGGGTGTTGATTATCGTCGGCGACCAGACCGGCATCTGGGGCGGGGTGAAGCTCTGCTAGCTTAAAGGGCGCAGGGTTTAAGCCGGCGGCTCTTTATCGGGCGACTCTTCTTCGGGCTTGTCCTCTCCGGGAGGCACGCCCTCGCGCCGTCTCAGCCAGCGGTTTATCTCGTCCAGGGCGGGGGGAGAGACATAGAACACCCTGATATCGGGTTGGAACTGAATCTGGTGACCCTCCCGCATGAACAGTATCCCCACCTCGTCCTCTCTCAGCGTCTTGGCTATACAGGCGGCGATGTACTCGTTCCGCTTCTTGGCCGCCTCGTTGTAGCTCTTGTAGACCTGGCCGAACACGTTCTGGTTCCGCAGCCCCATCATCAGGCAGCGGCTCTAGTCCATGAACTCGGAGAGAAGGTCGGGCTCCTCCGCCGCCTCCATCTGGGCCCCCTTGGACAGCCGATTCTCTATGATGCGGTAGCTCTTCTCGTGCACCTGCTCCACCAGCTTGACCCCCTCATCCCCCGCCTCCGAGACCATCTCGTGGTAGATGTGGCGCACGGCGCCCAGCTTCCGCTCCAGGCTGCTCACCTGGTCTTCTACCTCGTTCCAGTAGCGTTTGAACATCTCCCGGTAGTCCGCCGGGGACTCCTCCCCGCAGTAGATAAGGGGGACTAAGTACAGCTTCTTCCCCTTCCTGAACTCCTCGGCTTCCGGCTTGTTTATCTTGCCCAGTTCCTCAGACATCTCTTCACACCCCCTATTTGACCCTGACCAGGATGATGATATCCCCCGGCTGGCCGTCGGTGATGCGGCGGGCACCGCCGAGCTTTATCCTGGTGCCGCTCTTGACACCGGCGGGAATCTTGACCCGCAGCTTCTTGCCCTGGCGCATCAGGTCTTTCTCCATCCCTTCGGCCACCTGCTCGGCAGTGATGGTTATCTCGTAGCGGGGCGAGCCGTCCGCAGACCGCCGCGCCTGCTGCGCCTGCGCCTGGGCGAATATCTCCCCCAGGTTTATCCCCCTGGCGCCGCCGAACCTCACCCCCTGCTGGGCGCCGCCGCTTCCCTGGCTGAACACCCGGAAGGAGAAGCTCTGCCCGCGCAGGGAGTCCCCGAAGATATCATCCAGGAAATCGAAGCTGAGGTGGGAGCCGCGGTAGCTCTTCATCAGGTCTTCGAAGGTGGTGCGGGTGTAGGGGCTGGAGAAGATATCGCCGACATCGCCGGCGGTGCCGTACTGGTCGTACTGCTTTCTCTTCTCCGGGTCGCCGAGGACGGCGAAAGCCTCGTTTATCTCCTTGAACTTCTCGTTGGCTTCCTGCTGCTTGCCGGGGTTGCGGTCAGGGTGGTATTTCATCGCCAGCCGACGGTAGGCTTTCTTAATCGCCTTGCCGTCAGCGTCGCGGCTGACGCCGAGAACCTGATAATAGTCCTTCTTCTTCAACTTCCCCTCTTGAACTGAGACTGAAAAATTCGGGCTTTCAGTTGCCGCTGCTGAGCAGGATGGAATCGTCCTTGAACTGCTCCCCGGCAGCCTTCTCGAAGGCGTTGACCAGGTCGCCGACATTGAGAGCCTTCTTGTCCGCCTCCACCATATCGACCACTATCCTGCCCTTGTGCATCATGATCAGCCGGTTGCCGTAGCGCAGGGCAAGCTCCATATTGTGGGTGACCATCATGGCGGTCATCTTCTCCCGCTCGATTACGGCATCACTCAAGCTGAGCACGGTCTCGGCGGTCTTCGGGTCCAGGGTGGCGATGTGCTCATCCAAAAGCAGGATAGCCGGCTTGCTGATGGTAGCCATAACCAGAGCCAGCGCCTGCCGCTGCCCTCCGGAGAGGGTGCCCACCGGGGTGTTCAGCCGATCCTCCAGCCCCAATCCCAACCCAGCCAGCGCCTCCCGGAACAGCTGCCGGCGCCCCTTGTTGACGGCGGGCCTCAAGCGTCGGCGCTGCGCCCTCAGCAGGGCTAACGACAGGTTCTCCTCTATGCTCAGGTTGCCCGCCGTGCCCACTTCCGGCGACTGCCATACCCGACCGACATAGGCGGCGCGCCGGTACTCGGCGAACAGGGTGACATCATCACCGTTGATGGCCACCCGGCTCCCCCTCTCCGGGGGATAGACGCCGGCCACGATGTTGAGCAGGGTGGACTTGCCCGCCCCGTTGCTGCCGATGATGGTGACGAAGTCCCGGTCGTAGACATCCAGGTTGACGCCGTCCAGCGCCCGGACCTCATCCACGGTGCCGCGGGCGAACACCTTGCCCACATCCCGCAGCTGTAGTATCCTATCGCTCTTTTTCTTGCTCATCATGGAAGCCCTTTCACCATCTCACCGCCGGCGGTACCCACTCGCCGTGCATCCGCTTGCGGATATAGGGAACCGCCAGGACTATAATCACCAGGATGGCGGTAATCAGCTTCAGATCGCCGGGTGCCATCCCCAGCCTGAGGGCAACGGTTATGAACAGCCGGTAGAAGAAAGCGCCGCCCACCGCCGCCAGCAGCAGCCGGGCAACTCCTTTGGGACGGAACAGCCCCTCACCGATTATCACCGAAGCCAGCCCCATCACTATCAGCCCTATCCCCATGCCGACATCGGCGAAGCCCTGTCCCTGGGCGACCACGGCGCCGGCAAGCGCCACCAGCCCGTTGGAGATGGCACAGCCCATCAGCACATTCTTATCGGTGTCCGTCCCCAGACTGCGCACCATCTGTTCGTTGTCGCCGGTAGCCCGCAGGGCCAGGCCGATCTCGGTGCGCAAAAACCAGTTCAGCACCAGGAAGACGCTGACGGCGATAACCGCCGCCAGGACGATGGACGCCTGCAGGCTGCCCCCACCGACCCCCATAAGCTCGGCTATCTTATCGAAGGCGGTCACCTCGCGCAGCAGGGAGACATTGGCTCCGCCCATAATCCGCAGGTTTATGGAATACAGCCCCACCATCACCAGGATGCCCGCCAGCAGTGCCGGCAGCCTCAGCTTGGTGTTGAGCAGCCCGGTCACCAGCCCGGCGCCCAGTCCGGCGCCGAGGGCGGCCAGGGTGGCCAGGAACGGGTTGAATCCGTTGACGATTAGAACAGCACAGATGGCACCCCCCAGGGGGAAGGTGCCATCCACGCTAAGGTCGGGAAATGACAGGACCCGAAAGGTCAGGTAGACGCCTATGGCTACTAATCCAAAGACCAAACCTTCGTAGAAGGAAAATGACAACACTCCAGCTGCAACATCCAGCAATGTGTTCTCCTATCTAAGCCCTGGATGAGCAAAAAATCGTTATCTATTCAATTGGCGGGATATCGCTTCCCGCAAACGCTTATTCTATGACTATATCGGCTCCATCTATCACTGACTGAGGAACGGTGATTCCCATTCTCTCGCCTGCCGCCGGATAGATCACGGTGGACACGGCGCTCTTGATGGGAGCGATATCGGCTATGTCTTCACCCTTCAGTATCCGGGCGGTCATATAGCCGGCCTGCTGGCCTATCCAGTAGTAGTCCACGCTGGCGCCGCCGACGAGACCGGTCTCAATCATGCCTACGGCAGAGCCGAACACCGGCAGCGAGTTCTCCTCACCGACCTGGATTATGGACTCGATGCCGACACCGCCCACGGTGTTGCAGGTGGGAATCCATACCGCATCGCAGCGTCCCACCAGCGACATGCCGGCGGCATAGACATCGGCGGTAGAAGCGGCGGTAGCCTCAACAATAGTCAGGCCATAGTTCGGGGCAACCTGGCCCAGTATCTCTGCCTGCACCGCGGCGTTCACCTCGCCAGGGTTATAGGCGGTGCCCAGCACCTTGATGTCAGGCATAACCTCCATGATGAACTCCACCTGGGGAGGCATCTCGAACCAGTCACTGACGCCGGTGACATTGGACGCCGCGCTCTCCCAGCTGGGGACCAGGCCGGCAGCTACCGGGTCGGTAACCGAGCTGAAGACGATGGGTATGCCCGTGCCCTCGGCGGAAGCCACCAATGTCTGCGCGGACGGGGTGGTTATGGCGTTGACCACATCCGGCTCTATGGAAACGAAGTAGTCGGCTATCGAAGCCGCCGTGTTCATGTCACCCTCGGCGTTCCGGACGACATACTCTATGTTCTCTCCCTCAACGAAGCCCTTCTCTGCCAGCGCATCTATGATGCCCTGACGGTTGCTGTCCAGGTCAGGGTGAGTGGCTATCTGGGTGATGGCAACCTTATATACCTTTTCCCCACCGGGGGTGCAGCCGCCCAGGAAAGGCATGGCTCCTAATACTATGGCTAAACTCAAGCCAATTGCTAATACCATAAGACCCTTCTTTCTCATGTAACAAACCTCCCTGAAATTTCGTCCTGCGGATATGGCGTGTAGTTTCCTTATACCTATCACCCCCCCTTTCGAATATAGCTATAAAACTATTTCAGAAACCCTCGCTCAGGCTATCGGCTAATTCCTGCTTGCCCAGCCCGGCTATCCCCAGCTCCTCCAGCGACCTGCCCTGCTTATAATAATCGGCTTCATTTAGCAAAGAAGCCATTCTGATTGTAGCATTAATAATGGGGATGTCAACTCCGAAGGCTCGCGCCAGCTTCGCCGCCGGCACCAGACCATAGGGGATATCCTCGGTGATATACCTGTCTTTCAGCGAGGACGGCCCGGCGATATCGGCCACGGTCTCGTCCATGTCCAGCGGCGTCTGGAAGTAGACCGACATGATGGTACTGCGGGAGCCGAACGCCTGCGGCGGGTATGCCAGCATCTTCACCCCCACCGCCTCCCCTATCCCGGCTACCTCATCATAGATAGCCTTTATAGCCCCGGTCACGGACGGGGTGGTGCCGTAGCGGTAGAAGTAGAAGTCCTTGCCCAGCGTCTCTATCCAGCCGGCGTTCATAATGGCCCCCACCGGGTGCACTATCGGGTTCAGGTTGTTCAGCGAGGTAGCCAGCACATTCTCGCCGGGGACCACCGGATAGAGGGCCTTCAGGTCTTCAACGACCCGGCCTGTGTTTTCGGCCGGCAGCGCCGCCGTGAGCATCTTCCAGCAGTCCACGAACACCTTTATCCTGCCCGGCGCTTCCAGGCGGCACCCCCAAGGGAGGGTATGCCCCTCCGCCAGGGTGATGTCCCGCTTTATACCCGCCTCCCGGAGCATGGCGGCGAACAGCAGCGCCGCATAGTTGCCCGGCCAGGCCACCACGGTCTGCCCGTCGCGGAGGTGGGGCGTGATGGCGGAGAAGAAGCGGCGGTGCCCGATAGCGGGGATAGTCATCATAATGTAGTCCACATCGGCTAGGGCGCGCTCGAAATCGGTGGTAGCCATAGCCAGCCGGGCGGTCTTCTCCTCGCCGGCGGCATCGATGAGGTCTATCTCCCCCCGCTCAAGGGTAGAGCGGAAGCCCTCCTGAAACTCAGGGGCTTCGCACATATTCACCTCGAGCCCTTTCAGCGTCAAATCGGCCGCCATGGCGTGGGCGCCGTTGCCCCCGCCGAGGACGGCTATTTTACCCTGCATCCGCTATTTCCGTTCCCTTCAAGCTGTATACGGGATTGAACGCGTATCATAAAATATTACCTTCACAGGCGGGGCAAAGTCAACCTCTCCCGCCCCCGCCGCAGCGCACCGTCAGCTTCAACCCGCGCTGCTTCACCACCACTATCTCCCGGTCAACGTCTATGTCATCGCCCTCCGACGTCGCCTCCCAGAGCTCGTTGTTTATCTTCACCACCCCCCACGGACACAGCGGCTGCACCACCCTGCCCCTGGTGCCCACCATGTAGGGCAGCCCGGCCAGGGGCTCCTTCTCCAGGACGCGCTTGGCACAGCGGTAGGTAACGAAGCCATAGACGGCCAGCCCGGACATTATCCCTATCAGCACCGGCAGGGGCAGGTTTATCCCGAAGCGGGGCAGCACCAGCAGCACCACCAACGCGATGGCTATCTCCTCCGCCAGGGTAACCATAACGGCGAACCTGACCCTGGAATTGACCTTGGGCATAGCCCAATTATAACAGGAGCAACCCTGTTGCCGATAGTGAGAAGGGGGTGCTATAATGGGCTCACTATGAAGCTGTCCCGCGAAGAGGTTGAGCACATCGCCCTGCTGGCGCGACTGGGGCTGACCGAGGCTGAGGCGGACAGCCTGCGGGAGCAGCTGTCCGCTATCCTGGAGAACTTCGAGGCGCTCAAGCAGGTGGACACCAGCGACATCCCCCCCACCTCCCAATCCATCCCCCTCCACAGCGTGATGAGGGACGATCAGATAGTGCCCTCGCTGCCGCCGGACCAGGTTCTGGCCAACGCCCCCCGCCGGGAGGGTGACTTCTTCCGGGTGCGCCCCGTGCTGGAATAGCCGACATATCCACTGATATTAAAGAGGTTTAGTTTGACACCCAGCTATAAGCAACTGACCATACGCCAGGCGCAGGAGAAGCTCCACAGTAAGGAGCTGTCCTCGCTGGAGATGACCCAAGGGTATCTGGCGCACATCCACGATGTGGAGCCTAAACTCCACGCCCTGGTCACCGTAACCGATGAGCTGGCCCTCGCCCAGGCGAAACGGGCCGACGAGCTCATCGCCGCCGGAGACGCCCACCCCCTGACCGGCATCCCAGCCGTCATCAAGGACAATATCTGCACCCAGGGCACCAGGACCACCTGCTCCTCGCGGATGCTGGAGAGCTTCATCCCCCCCTACGACGCCACCGTGATGGAGAAGCTGAACGGCTGCGGGGTGGTGGTGGTGGGCAAGGCCAACATGGACGAGTTCGCCATGGGCTCGTCCACCGAGCACTCCGCCTTCTCCCCCACCCACAACCCCTGGGATACATCCCGCGTCCCCGGAGGCTCCAGCGGCGGCTCGGCGGTATCCGTGGCCGCCGGCGAAGCGGTCTATGCCCTGGGCTCGGACACCGGGGGCAGCATCCGCCAGCCGGCCGGCTTCTGCGGCGTCGCCGGGCTCAAGCCCACCTACGGCCGGGTGAGCCGCTACGGGCTGGTGGCCTTCGCCAGCTCACTGGACCAGATAGGGCCGCTGACACAGGACGTCGGCGACTGCGCCCTGGTGCTTAACGCCATCGCCGGGCACGACCCCAGGGACTCCACCTCCGCCCCCAACCCCACCCCGGACTACACCCGGTGCCTGGACGGGGATATAAAAGGGCTGCGCATCGGCATCCCTAAAGAATACTTCGTGGAGGGGATGCAGCCGGAGGTAGAGGCGGCCGTCAAAGCCGCCATATCCCAGCTGGAAGGGCTGGGAGCCAGCATGGACGAGGTATCGCTGCCCTCCACCCCCTACGCCCTGGCGGTCTATTATATCATCGCCCCCTCGGAGGCTTCGGCCAACCTGGCCCGCTACGACGGGGTGAAGTACGGCTTCTCCTACCAGAAGACCGATAACATGTGGCAGGCGATGGAGAAGACCCGCCAGCACGGCTTCGGCGCCGAGGTGAAGAGGCGCATCATGCTGGGCACCTACGCCCTCTCCGCCGGCTACTACGACGCCTACTACCTCAAGGCGCAGAAGGTGAGAACCCTGATCAGACGAGAGTTCGACCAGGCCTTTGAGAAATACGATGTCCTGGTAACCCCCACCTCCCCCACCACCCCCTTCAAGATAGGGGAAAAGACCGCCGACCCCGTCCGGATGTACCTCAGCGATGTGTGCACCCTGCCCATAAACATCGCCGGTGTGCCCGCCATCTCTATCCCCGCCGGCTTCGCCGACGGCCTGCCCATCGGGCTGCAGATTATCGGCAAGCCCTTCTCCGAAGAGACCATCCTGAAGACCGCTTATGCCTACCAGCAGGTTACCGACTGGCATAAGAGGAAGCCTCGTATATAAAGGAGGTGTTGCGATGGCAAAGACTGAGAACAGATGGTTTCAGATTATTGCGGCAATCGTTATTTCAGCTATCCTTATATGGGCACTCGTGCCAAGACAATGGCTCTATGTAGGGGGAGGTATAGCCGCGACGATTATCGGCTTAATATCCTACCGAACCATCAAAGACAAGGGGAAACAGCAATTCCTAAAAGCGCTTAAAGACATAGGAAAGAGATTTTATAAATGGCTATCTGGTAGCGATGCTACTAGCAAGGGAAAGATACTAGATACCCTACCTGCGCATGACTTCGCCAAACTAAGAAATGCTGTCGGAAACAGATGTGAAAGCCCTCACTGCCCTAATTCTAGTGTGGTAACTCTGGTTCCCCATCACATAATTCCACGGCGTAAAGAAGGCTCCTCTCATAAATTACGCAATTTGCTCGTCCTATGCGAACACTGCCATAGGCTTGCAGGTCGCGGAGTGCCAAACGACTACACGCAGAAGGAATGGGCACGCAACAAGCGTGGCAGATTTAAATATCCACTATACAAGTCTTGGAGATACGGCTATTAAAGAGAGTTAAAGAGAGGCTTCGCCTCTCTTATTTATTTTTCCTCCCCTTCCCCTTGCCAAGGGGAAGGGGACACAGGGGATAGGCTTGAATAATCTTATCGTAAGCTGCTACTCCGGCCACACCTATGCCGAAAGACCCCGCTCCTTCCGCTGGCGGGGACGGGAACACCGCGTAGCGGAGATAGAGAAGGAATGGCGGGAGCCGAACCAAAGATGCTTCCGGGTCAGGACAGAAGACGACAGATTGTTCCGGCTGTGCTATAATGAGAGCCAAAAAATTTGGACTCTCACCGAGCCCGAAAGGAGCTAAAAGATGGCTGACAACCTGAAAGCTATCCTCAAGGTACTAGAGAACAACGCCCGCGCCACCACCAAACAGATAGCAACCATGACCGGAATCCCCGAAGCCGAAGTCATCTCCCTAACGGGCAAGGCGGAAAAAGACCGGACCATCATAAAATACAAGACCGTAATCAACTGGGAAAAGATACAGGATGAGGAGGAGGTATGGGCGCTGATAGAGGTCAAGGTCACCCCGCAGAGAGATGTCGGCTTCGACGCCGTAGCCGAGCGCATCTACCGCTTCCCCCAGGCGCGCACCGTCTACCTGATATCCGGCACCTATGACCTCCTGCTGGTGGTGGTGGACAAGAGCATACAGGAAATAGCCAGGTTCGTCTCCCAGAAGCTGGCTCCCACCGAGGGGGTGGAGGGGACTATCACTCATTTCATGCTCAAGCGGTATAAAGAGGACGGCGAAATCCTGAAGGGGGAGGGGAAAAACAAGCGGCAGCCGTTGACTCCCTGACGCCGCTATAGAGCAGCATCATGACCACAACCCCCCATAACCGGCGGACGAACCAGGCCAGCCCGACCTCGGCGAGGGTAAACCAGCTATCCTCATCAGGGATAAGGAAGTTCTTCGACCTCCTCTCCTCCATGGAAGATGTGATATCGCTGGGGGTGGGCGAGCCGGACTTCACCACCCCGTGGCACATCCGCGAGGCGGGCATCTACGCTCTGGAAAAGGGCTACACCATGTACACCTCCAACCTGGGGATGCCGGAGCTGCGGGAGGAGCTGGCGCATTATCTCAAGGAAAACTACGGCCTGGAATATGACCCCGCAGGCGAGCTGCTGATCACCGCCGGCGTCAGCGAGGCCCTGGACCTGTCCATGAGGGCTATTATAGACCCCGGTGACGAGGTCATCATCCCCAACCCGTGCTATGCCTCTTACGTCCCGTGCGCCATTCTGGCCGGGGGGACGCCGGTCATAGTACCCACCCGCCAGGAGGACGACTTCGAGATAAACGCCGCGGATATAGAGGCGCGCCTGACCGACAAGACCAAAGCCATTATCATCGGCTACCCCGCCAACCCCACCGGGGCGGTGATGCCCAAAGAGAAGCTTACGCAGATAGCGGAACTGGCCCGCCGCCGCAATCTGACAGTAATCTCGGACGAGATATACGCCAAGCTGGTCTATGGCATAGAGCACACCTGCCTGCCCACCCTGCCCCACATGAAGAACAGCACCATCCTATTGGGCGGGCTGTCCAAAGCCTACGCCATGACCGGGTGGCGCATCGGCTATGCCGCCGCCAACAAGGAGCTCATCGCCGCTATGACCAAGGTCCACCAGTACACCATGCTATGCGCGCCTATAATGGGGCAGTTAGCGGCCATAGAGGCGCTGAAGTGCGGCGAGCCCGATGTCCAAGACATGCTGGCAGAATATGACCGGCGGCGCCTGGTGACGGTCAGCGGGCTGAACGATATCGGGCTGCACTGCTTCAAGCCGCGGGGGGCGTTCTATGCCTTCCCGTCGATAGCAGCCACCGGTATGACCTCGGAGGAGTTTGCCGAGAAGCTGCTCCGTGAGGAGAAGGTGGTGGTCGTCCCCGGCACCGCCTTCGGCGACTATGGTGAGGGGCATGTCCGCTGCTGCTACGCCACCTCGCTGGATGAAATCGAAGAAGCCCTGTCCCGGATGGAGCGATTCGTCAAGAAGAATAGAAGGGCTTAAAGCAGCCCCATCTTCTCCTTGACCTCTTTCAGGGTCTGACGCGCTATCACCCGCGCCCGGCCGGCGCCGTCGGCGAGGACATCTTTCACATACTGGGGCTTCTCCGCCAGCTCGCGGCGACGCTCCCGGAAGGGCTCCATCTCGGCGTTAATCCTCTCGGCGAGGAGCTTCTTGCAGTCCACGCAGCCTATCTCGGCCGCCCGGCACTGGGGCTCTATATCCTTCACCTGGAACGGGTTGAAGAAGCCATGCAGCCGGAAGACATTGCACACCTCCGGGTGGCCGGGGTCGTTGCGGTATTGGCGCGCCGGGTCGGTAACCGCCTCCATCACCCGCGCCGCGGTCTCCTTCTCGGAGAGCGCCAGCTCGATGTCGTTGTCCAGCTGCTTGCTCATCTTGTCCTTGCCGTCCAGCCCGATTACCATCGGGAAGGAGGTCAGCTTGGCTTCGGGCTCGGGGAAGGTGCTGCCGAACAGGTTGTTGAAGCGGCGCACTATCTCCCTGGCTAACTCGATATGGGGCACCTGGTCTTCGCCGACCGGTATCACCTCCGCTTTGTAGATGGAGATATCCGCTGTCTGCAGCACCGGGTAGCCCACCAGCCCGTAGTTCACATTGTGGGGCTGGATGCGCACCTTCTCCTTGAAGGTGGGCACCCGCAACAGCCAGCCCAGCGGGGTGACCATGCTGAGCAGGGTGTGCAGCTCCATGACCTCCGGAACATGGGACTGGACGAACAGGATGCTCTTCTTGGGGTCCAGCCCCGCCGCCAGCCAGTCCAGCATCATATCACTGATATTACCCTGCAGAGCGCCGGTGTTCTCCAGCGTGGTCAGGGCATGGATATCTACGATGCAGTAGACGCAGTCATACTCTTCCTGAAGCTTGACATAGTTCTGTATCGCCCCCAGGTAGTTGCCCAGGTGCTGCCTGCCGGTAGGACGGGCACCGGAAAAGACGCGGCGCTTCTTCATGCTATCTCCTTTGATTAAGCTAGTATCGCCCTCACATCTTATCGGGGGCGTTCATCCCCATCAGATTGAGGGTCCTCGCCAAAACCTGCTTTGCCGCCGCCGCCAGCTTGAGGCGGGACATGGTCAGCGCCGGGTCATCATCGGAGACGACGCGGCACTTGGTATAGAAGCTGTGGAACACAGCCGCCAGGTCCTGGGCGTAATAGGCCAGGTGGTGAGGCTCCAGGGTGTTGGCCGCCGTCTCCACCACCTCCGGCAGCAGCAGCATCTTCCTGATCAGAGCCAGCTCCGGCTCAGCGGTCAGGCGGGAGACATCGCCGTCAGCGTAGGCGATTTCCCTCTCCTCGGCCAGGCGCAGGATGCTGGCGATACGGGCATGGCCGTACTGGACATAGTACACCGGGTTGTCCGCGGACTGTTTCTTGGCCAGCTCCAGGTCAAAGTCCATCTGGCTGTCCGCCGAGCGGGACACGAAGAAGAAGCGGCAGGCATCCGCCCCCACCTCCTCCACCACCTCACGCAGGGTGATGATATCGCCGCTGCGCTTGGAGATGCGCACCAGCTCGTCGCCGCGCTTCAGGGTAACCATCTGGGCTATCAGCACCTTGAGCCTCTCCGGGTCTATCCCCAACGCGCCGACGACCGCCTTCATCCGGGAGACATGTCCCTGGTGGTCAGCCCCCCAGATATCGATCACCTGGTCGAACTTGCGCTCCACGAACTTGTCGTAGTGGTAGGCGATATCGGAGGCGAAGTAGGTGGGCGAGCCGTCGCCGCGCACCACCACGTTGTCCTTATCCTCCCCCAGGGCGGTGGAGGTGAACCAGGTGGCTCCCTCCTTGTCCACGATGTAGCCACCGTCCTGTAGCAGCGACATGACTTTCTTATACTGCCCCTTATCGAACAGGGCCTGCTCGCTGAACCAGACATCGAAGCTGACCCTCATCATGTCGAGGTCTTCCTTTATCTGGGCTATCATCTTGTCCAGGCCCAGTTTCCCCAGCTCCAGCACCGCCTCTTCCTCCGGCCGGGATAGCAGCCCGTCGCCCTTCTCAGCGACCAGCTCCTGGGCGAGCTCCTTCATATAGCCGCCCTGGTAGCCGTCTTCGGGCATGTCCACATCCCGACCCAGGCACTGCTGGTAGCGGGCGTAGAGCGAGCGGTAGAAGGCTTTCACCTGATTGCCGGCATCGTTGATATAGTATTCCTTCTCCACCTCGTAGCCGCTGGCGGAAAGGACATTGGCCAGGGTGTCCCCCAGGATGGCACCCCGCCCGTGGCCGACATGTAATGGCCCGGTGGGGTTAACGCTGACGAACTCCAGCTGCACCCGGCTCCCCTGCCCCAGGTCTATGTCACCGAAGCTGTCTCCGGCGGCGATGATGGCGTCAACCTGCCCTGCCAGCCAGTCCGCCTTGAGGGTGAAGTTGATGAACCCCGGCGGCGCCGCGGTAACGGACTCCACCTCCGGGCTGGAGGGGATAAGCTCCGCCAGGTCCTTGGCTATGGCTAACGGGTTTACGCTGATGGCGCGAGCCAGCTTCAAGGGCAGGCTGGAGGCATAGTCGCCGTGCTCCGGGTTCTGGGGACGCTCCATGATGACCTCCGGCAGAGCCACCGCGGGCAGCTTGCCCTCCTGCTGCGCCCGGGCAGTCGCCTGCAGGAGCAACTCGGCGAGCCGGTGTTTCACTGACGCTGTTTTGTTCACCATTGAGCGGTCTTTTCGGATGGCGGACGGTCCGCCGTTATGCCCAGATTATAGCATAACGGCCTGGGAAAGGGATAGTATGTAGTGGCGTAAATCGCGTCACGGGGAAACAGCTGCCGACACAGGCAACAGACGCTACACTACGAGCCCTGTCTTTCTCACCTATGCCAGCCGTTCCGTTACGCCGATACGGGGTTGAACATCCTGCCGGAAGCCAGGTCTCCGAGGAACTTCTTCAGGCCGGTCACGTACTGCCCCACCCTGCCCTGGTCAAGGCGGACCACCTTGTCCGCTATCTCCTGGCAGTAGTTACACTGCCCGCACCCGGACAGGCATTCCTGGTTGCGGAAGAAGTCCACGAAGCCGTCCAGAGCCTGGTTGTCGATATAGACATCGGGCAGCGAGGATATGGCGGCGGCCTGCGCGCCGGACATGTTGGAGGTGGCACTGGCGGTCTTGGGGGCCAGGGGATTGAGCAGGTCGTACAGGTTCCCCTTGTATTTCATCTCCGCGTATGCCTTGGCGACATTGACTATCCAGTCCGTAGGCATTGACCGGCCGCCTATCTTGAAGAAGTCCATCCCCATCTGCTGGTATATCTCCAGGTCTTCGGGCCTTATCCAGCGGGCTTTGATGAACTGCGCCGGGTCATCGTACCGACTCAGGCTGCACTGGAAGGCGCAGTAGTCCACGTAGTGGCCGTTGAGCATGTTGCCGCTCTGGCTGGCGTGCCCCAGGGTATTGTTGTGGTAATACTCGTAGGGACACTGGTAAAGACAAAGGGTGTTGGTCAACACCCCGAGCTCACAGTCTACCGAGCTTCTGATAGATTCGAGCAGTTCCAAATCACGGTTGATATTGTAGTCCAGCATGATGGTGTCCGCGCCCAGGGACTCGAACTGCTGCGCCCGAGCCACGCTGTTCACATGGGCGATGGTGGACACCTCCGCCTTGAGACGGGGGAAGCGCTTCTTGATAATCTCCAGCAGGAAGGGAATAGCCACGGTAACGCTGTCCACCCCGATGCGCTCCAGCCACTCCAGGTGCTCGATCAGCTTGCGGTGGGTCTCCTCACGCCACTCCAGGTTGTTCAGGCAGGGGGCGTTGAGAAGATAGTTGAAGGTGAGGCCGGAGGACTGGGCGGAATTGATATACTCCTCCGCCTGCCCCGTGGTCATCAGGGGAATATCGGGGCCGGAGCCCCCGCTACCCATCAAGGAGACGGGCAAAACACCGTATATTTGAACATCTGCCCGAATTTTGGATAAAGGAGATATCAACCCCTCGTCCCAATTCGTAGGCACTAATAAGCGCATATTGATTTCACTTCATAGCCGGACCTATGGTATACGGATATACGCTGCGGCCAGGCTGTTGATTTCTTTGATTACTACTTATCACTATGGCTACTTTCAGAACCCTGCTCATAATATAGTAGCGCAAGGAGTAGCTCTTATTTACCTGTTTAATATATTAACTTTGAGTCTAGTACCGGCAGGAACTCAAAGATAAATTGCTCTAACCCCTTCGGATATTATAATATACTATACGCACAAAAAGCGTTTGTCAATAGGCGAATCAGGTGATTGGGCCGTCATTTATAGAGGGAATGTGAACCTAAAACAGGTCATTGAGATAGCCGCCGCCGAGGTGCCGGAGAAGGCCGCCCTGGTCCTTGCCGACCAGCAGGTAAGCTACCGGGAGATGGACGAAGCATCCAACCGGGTGGCTAACGCCCTCATCGGGCTGGGGATGGAAAAGGGAGGGCATGCCGCCATCCTGATGTCCCACAACCCCCAGTGGGTGGTGAACTACCTGGGGGTTATCAAGGCCGGCGGCGCCGGCGTCCTGCTCAGCTCTAGGCTGAAGGCGCCGGAGGTCATCCCCCTGTTGCGCGACAGCGACGCCACCATACTGATAACCGAAAGCGAGTTCTCCGCTATGCCCTTCAGGGACGCTCCCCTGCTGGAGCATGTCCTGGAGGCGGACAGCCCCGCCTACAAAGCCATGCTTGAGGAAAGCCCCGCCACCTCCCCCGACATCCCCATAGACGACGGCGACACGGCGGCTATCATCTACACCTCCGGGGTGCTGGGGAGGCAGAAGGGGGTGGTGCACAGCCACGCCTCCCTGCTGGGAACCCCGGACATAGTCTCCGCCGGCGTGGGCCGGGGCCGGGACGATGTCATCATAGACACCGTGCCCTTCTTCTATCTGTTCGGGCTGAGCGAGGTTCTGCTCGGCTCCCTGCTGAAGGGAGCCACCGTGGTGATAATCCCCTGCTTCACCCCCCGCGCCGTCCTGGAGGCGGTTCAGAGGGAGGGGGGCAGCATCATCTTCGGGGTGCCGGCGATACACAACGCCCTGGCCATGCTGCGGGAGGAGGTCATCAAGAGCTATGACATCAGCTCCCTCAAGGTAGCCTCCACCGCCGGGGCCAAGAACTCGCCCCGCCTGATGCGGATGCTGGAGGAGAAGCTGGGGGTGACCCTGTGCGAGACCTACGGGCTGTCCGAGCTCTCGGTAATCTCCATGAGCACCATCGACGACCACAAGCTGGGGACGGTGGGCCGGCCGATATGCGACCTCAAGGTGGTGGGCGATGACGGCGCCGAGGTGGCTCGCGGCGAGATGGGCGAAGCCGTGGCCAGGCCTCCCT
>CAYLMC010000002.1:23697-27561 GCA_964384865.1 uncultured Dehalococcoidales bacterium
AGGCATACCCAAGACCGGCTCCGGGAAGATAGACCGCCGCCAGCTGATAAACTCCGAGATATAGCTTAAATAGGCTAGTCCCGACTCTCCCGGAACGAGAACCCCTCAGTGAAGCTATGCTTCGCCTTTTGCCACTTTTCGTCCCGGAAATAGCCGTCATCCCCCATTATCAGCCGCACATAGCTGAAGGGAGACACCAGCTTGAAGTGCCCGGTGAGTTCGCGCGCGTAGGGGTCCCGGAGGCGGCTGATCACCATCCCGTTGAACAGGGCGGGGTTTCCGAAGACCGCCGGCAGAGCCACCGTGACCCAGAACTTATACCGGAAGCAGTCGACATCGTCCATCTCTATGATAACCGGGGACAGCCGTCGGCAGACCGACTCCAGGCGCGGCCTGTCCGGACGGTTTATATGGTGCAGGACGCGGGAGTGCATGATGATGTCCACCTGGCCCGGGGAGAGGCTCTTATCCAGCTCGAAGATATCGCCGAAGCAGACGGAAACCGCCTTGCCGCAGCCCCCCTCAGCCCCACTGCGGACGGCAGCCACGGCGGCGTCATCCGCCTGAGCAGCCTTGACGAAAGCCAGCTTGCCAGCTTTATGTAAACCTCTGAAGTCGCGCTCCGCCAGGGCTATGTTGGCCGGGGTGATATCCACGCCGATATACGCCAGGGAGACATCGGGAAGCTCCTTAAATACCAGGCGTCCCAGCTCCCCCCCACCACAGCCCAGGTCAAGGATGACCACGGGCTTATCATCGCCCTTAATCCGTTTCACCTTATGGATAAGATGGCACAGCTCCCGGACGAAGCCGGTGGACATTATCCCGCCCAGGCGATGGTTCTCAATCTTTGCCAGCCCGGCGTAGCCCCGCTTCTGCCACTTGGGAAAGGGGAAGTCCGCCAGCTCCAGCAGCCTGTGACGCTTCCGCTTCAGCCGGGATGAGTTCAGGGTCAGCCAGCCCAAAAAGAGCCACGGGCAGCGAGCGGCTTTGAAGAAGGCGATGTTGTCCGCCACCGCCTCTTTGTATCGGGGGTCGTCCTGAATGGTCTTCAGGTCTGAGATAATCTCGGCAAGTTCCCTGCTTCTTCTGGTGCTAACCAACGGCATGACCTCCAGACTTAATATTATACACCATATCAGCTTCGCTCGGCGGCGCCCCGGCGCCACACCCTTGCCACCTCATCGCGGAGGGGGCGGTGCTCGTCCTTCTTCATGCCGGGGTCGGCATCGAACAGCGCTATCGCCTCGCGGCGCGCCAGCTCCAGCAGCTTGACATCGGACAGCCGCGCCATGCGCAGATCGGGAAGCCCGCTCTGCCTGGTGCCGAAGAACTCACCCGGGCCCCGCAGCTTCAGGTCTTCCTCCGCCAGGGCGAAGCCGTCGTTCACCTTCTCTATTATATCCAGCCGCTGCCGGCCCACCTCGGAGGGGTTCTCCGCCAGCAGCATGCAGTAGCTCTGCTCCTGCCCCCGCCCCACCCTGCCGCGGAACTGGTGCAGCTGGGACAGCCCGAAGCGGTCGGCGCTCTCCACCAGCATCACGGTGGCGTTGGGGACATCTATGCCCACCTCCACCACCGCCGTGGAGACCAGTATATCCATATCCCCACCACGGAAGCTCCGCATCACCTCGTCCTTGTTCGCCCCCTTCAGCCGCCCGTGAATCAGCCCCAGGCTTAAGTTCGGGAAGACCTCTTTCGCCAGGCGCTCGTGCTCGGCGACGGCGGCCTTCGCCTGGACAGCCTCCGACTCCTCCACCAAAGGGCAGATGATAAACGCCTGGCGACTCTCGCCCACCTGGCGTCTGATGAACTCGTAGCCGCTCTCCCGCTGGGTGGGCTTGAGCCACTTGGTCTTCACCGCCTGCCGGCCCGGCGGCAGCTGGTCGATAACCGATAGGTCCAGGTCGCCGTAGAGGGTCAGCGCCAGGGTGCGGGGGATGGGGGTGGCGGTCATGGCCAGGACATGGGGATTGAACCCCTTCTGGCGCAGCGCCGAGCGCTGGCTGACCCCGAAGCGGTGCTGCTCGTCCACCACTATCAGCCCCAGCTTACGGAAAGCGACCCCCTTCTGGATGAGGGCGTGAGTGCCGATGACGATATCCACCTCGCCGGCGGCGATTCTCTTCTGGATGCTGCGCTTTCGCGCCCCCTTGATATCGCCGATGAGCAGCGCCACGGTGAGGGGACGAGGGAGCAGCCCGGTGAAACCGCGCCGGCCGTCCTCCTCTTCGCCCTCCTCCCCCACCACCGCCAGCAGGCGGCAGATGGTGGCGAAGTGCTGCTCGGCGAGTATCTCGGTGGGAGCCATGAAAGCCCCCTGGAAGCCGTTGGCGGCGGCGGTGAGCAGCGCCGCCGTAGCCACCACGGTCTTGCCGCTGCCCACCTCCCCCTGGAGAAGACGGGACATGGCAACAAACTGCCCCATGTCAGCCAGCAGCTCCTCCAGCACCCGCTGCTGAGCTGCGGTCAGCTGAAATGACAACGAGCCGAGGAACGCCTCCAGGACATCCTGATGAACGGCCAGAGGGCTGCCCGGCTGTCCTTGCTGCCACTGCCGTTTCTTGTCCAAAACCCCCAGCTGGAGGAGGAAAAGCTCATCGAAGGCGAGCCGTATCCTGGCTTGAGCCTTGGCGTCCCCGTCAGCGGGGTAGTGAGCCTGGGCGATGGCTTCGGGGAGGGGCATCAGCCGGCACCGCTCCATGAGGGGGGCGGGGAGGAAGTCCTCCACCCGGCCCGCCCACTGGTCTATGAACCCCTTCATCAGCTTCCTCACCTGGCGGGGACGCAGCCCGCTGGTGAGGGAGTAGAGCGGCACCAGGCGACCGGTGTGGACCAGGTCATCGTCGCCCACCGCCTCCCACTCCGGGGACTGGAAGACATACCGGCCCTGATACAGCCTCACCCTGCCGCTGATGACCACCTGCTGGTTGGTCTTCAGCTGCTTGGCCAGGTAGGGGTTGTTGAACCACACCACCCGGACGTTGCCGCTGTCATCGCCCACTATGGCTTCGGTGCTCCGCCTCCCCCCCAGCCTTATCTCCTGCGCCTGCCAGACATTGGCGATTACGGTCTGCTCCTCGCCCTCGGCGAGCCGGGAGATGGGGTGGCGCTGGCTGTAGTCCAGGTGGCGGTGGGGGAAGAAGTAGAGCAGGTCGCGCACCGTGCTCACCCCCAGCTTCTTGAACCGTGCCGCCATGGCCTCGCTGATGCCCTTGACACTGGTGACAGGGGAGTCGAGAGACTGTCCCGAAAACGGCGCCGGCTTCTTCTTTACGGCTGTGGAGCGCGGCTTCGGCGTTGCCTTGGGCTTTTTCTCTTTGCCGCCCTCCGCCTCGGTGAGAAACTGCAGTATCTCGCCTATCCACTTCTCACGCTGCGGTTGGGATAGCGAGGAGTAGTCTGATTTCGCCAGCCCGAGGCGGCGGAACCGGCTGAGGAGGCGGGGGGTGGCCAGCGACCCAGCGGCCTGCCCCGCCCAGCGGCGCAGAAAGCCGTCCAGGCCGCCGATTACGGCAGAATCCTGGCAGCCCTTCTCCATCTCAAGCTCCAGAACCTTTCGTAAAGGCTCAGCATCTATCGGCAAGACCGCACCCCCGTTCGCCAAGGTGAATAGACAAGGGTGGAACAACCCAGCCCAAAGGCAGCAGATATCGTTCCACCCCGCGACAGCTTATCATGGAGTCGCTCGAGTTTTTCTTATTATTCTACTTACTCCACCGAAACGATGTAGTGGTAGTGGGGCTGCCCGCCCCTGACCAGCTCTATCTCCACATGGGGATACTGCCGGCGGATGCTGCGGGCGACCTCTTCCACCTCATCCTTTTCTTTGTCACCCCGGTAATAGACGGTTACCACCTCGGC
>CAYLMC010000002.1:27661-29638 GCA_964384865.1 uncultured Dehalococcoidales bacterium
CTTCCACCTCATCCTTTTCTTTGTCACCCCGGTAATAGACGGTTACCACCTCGGCTTCGTCCAGCCCCGCCTTGGACAGCGCCTCGGCGAGAACCTCGCCGGTGCTGTTGCCGCTGGCTATCAGTTCCTTCTCCATCAAGGCGATAGCCTGCTTCTTGCCGATATGGATTCCGCCCATCTTGGCGGAGCGCACCGCTCTGGTGACGGTAATGGATTTCACTGCGGACTTCACCCCATCCATAGCCTGGACATTGCTCTCCAGGTCCGCCTCGCCGTTGAAGGCCAGCAGGGCGGCTATGCCCTGGGGAATGGTCTTGGTGGGCACCACCTCCACGGTCTTGTCGGTCAGGGCGTGGACATGGTTGGCGGCAGGAACGATGTTCTTGTTATTGGGCAGGATGATGACCTTGTCCGAGGGCACCTTCTCCACAGCCTGGAGCATGTCCTTGGTGCTGGGATTCATGGTCTGCCCTCCGGGAACTATAGCGGTCACCCCCAGGCTCTTGAAGACCTCGGTGAGCCCGTCTCCGGCGGCCACGGCCACGATGCCGATATCGGCCTGCGGCGCCTGGTCTCCCTTCAGCCTGAGGAAGTCCTCGTGCTGCTCGTCCATGTTGCGGATGCTCACCTGGTGCACGGTGCCCAGCGAGGTGACATGATGGATAATCTCGCCCGGATCCAGGGTATGGATGTGAACCCTGATGGTGGTGTCGTCGCCGACCACTATCAGGGACTGCCCCTTCTTCTCCAGCTTGCTCTTCAATCTTTCCAGGTCAAGCTCACGTCCCTTGAGCAGGAACTCGGTGCAGTAGCCGTAAGGCTCTTCGTCCTCGGCCATCATCTGCGGCGTCCTGCTCACCAGGGGAGTGCTGCTGGAGATCATATCGGGCTTGCTGGACTTGAGCTCCTCGGTGTCACCCTTGAGATAGTAGAGGACGCCCTCCAGAATGGTATAAAGCCCCTGTCCGCCGGCATCCACCACCCCGGCCTCCTTGAGGACATCGAGGAGATTGGGGGTGTTGGCTACCGATTTGTTGGCGGCGTCGACCACAGCCTCCATGACCGTTATCACATCCCCGGAGCCGCTGGCGACATGCTCGCGGGCGGCGGCGGCGGCGTCTTTGGCCACGGTGAGGATAGTCCCCTCCACGGGGTTGTTTATCCCCTTGTAGGCCGTGGCGGACGCCTGCTCCAGGGCATCGGCAAGCTCGTCGCCGGTGAAGGTCTCTTTCCCGTTTAACCCTTGCGCTAAACCGCGCCATATCTGGGAAAGAATCACTCCGCTGTTGCCCCGCGCCCCCATCAGCGCGCCGGTGGCAATAGCCTGAGCCACGGCAGAGGCACTGTGGTCTGGAGCCCGGTAGGCTTCCTCAATGGTGGAGCGCATGGTTAGCAGCATGTTGGTCCCGGTATCGCCGTCCGGCACCGGGAAAACATTGAGCGCGTCTATATCCAGAGCGCTTTTCTCTAACCAGTCAGTTGCAGCTATGAACATATCTCTTAGCTCTTGTCCGCTAAGAGAGCTAACCTGTTTCACTTTGTATCCCCTCCTCACACACAGGATTCAAGTATTCCTGTTCCACTCCCTGCACAAAAGAGGAAGGTTGATTGCTTTTAAAAGGCTTCCCCGATAAGACCCCTCCCCTCCCCTGACTCCGCCACCCTTGCCTTAACCGGTTCAGCTATGGTAACATTATAACGCCTGGCGCCATAATGGTAACATAGTTTAAGGCTTTAATAATTCTATAACAAAAATTGGCAATAGTCAAAGGGAAGAAAAATCAACCATGAAATGCGATATATGCGGTAAAACCCCCCAGTTCGGCCACAGCGTCAGCCACTCCAAGCGCCACACCAACCGAAGCTGGACGCCCAATATCCACCCGGTCACCGTCACCATGGACGGCAAGTCAAAGCGGCTCAACCTGTGTACCCGGTGCCTGCGCACCCAGAATAAAGCCCACCGCTAACGCGTCT
>CAYLMC010000002.1:29738-35338 GCA_964384865.1 uncultured Dehalococcoidales bacterium
GCCAGGGTGAGCTCCCGCAGGCGGCAGTTCTCCAGCAGATAGCGGCGCAGGCGGTGATGGTATTTTATGGTGAGGAAGCTGTCGCTGACGATGAAGCACAGGGTTCCGCCCGGCTTCAAGAAACGCAGGCTGTGATAGAGGAACAGGCTGTAGGTGTCGTAGACCCCTATCTCCGGGAAGCGCCTGCGCAGCGTCTCGCGGTGGGCGCGGAGATAGGCGCTGTGCCGGCTTAAGTATGGGGGATTGCCGATGACGCAGTCGAAGAGCCGTCCCTCCTCGGATGGGCTCTCCTCCAGGAGGAAATCGCCGATGCGGTAATCTACGCCCAGCTCGCGGTAGATGGGCTCGAAAGCGGGGTTAAGGTCAACGGCGGCTATCTTTGCCGGGTCCACGCCCCGGCTCAACAGCTCCCTGATGAAGACGCCCTTCCCAGCCCCAGGCTCCAGTATCCGCCTCCCCACCACCTCCCCCAGCCTAGACACCATATACTTCGCCGTTATATCTGGAGTAAATACAGTCCCGTTATCCACATTCAGCACGCCTCCGCATTGGCTCGTATCTCCTCCAGGGACTGACGCACCGTGCGCCCGGAGGCGAACACCGCCGACCCGGCCACCAGCACCCTGCCCCCCGCCGCCGCCACAGCGGCGGCGTTACCGGCGTCGATGCCGCCGTCCACCTCCAGCTCGGCGTCAAGGCGTTTATCGTCCAGCTCGGCACGCAGGCGGGCTATCTTGTCCAGGACATGCGGGATGAAGGACTGCCCGGCGAAGCCGGGGTTGACCGACATCGCCAGCACCAGGTCCAGCTCAGGGAGAACCCCATCCAGGGCGTCCACGGAGGTATCGGGGTTGATGGATGCCCCGACCTTGACCCCCAGCTTCTTGATATCCCGCACCATCGCGGCGATATCGGGGCACGCCTCCACATGGACGGTAATGATGTCCGCGCCGGCACGGACGAACTGCTCCAGCTGGCGCCGGGGCTCCTCTATCATCAGGTGGACATCCAGGGGAAGTCGGGTGCAGCGCCGGATAGCCGCCACCACCGGGGCGCCGATGGTTATCTGGGGGACGAAGCGGCCGTCCATAACATCTATATGAATGTAGTCAGCGCCGGCGGCTTCGGCCTCGGCGACCTGCTCGCCGAGGCGGCTGAAGTCAGCCGACAGAATGGAGGGGGCCAGCTTTATCCTCGGGCTAGCGGCCACTCTTGATATCCTCTATCATCTTTTTGGCGGCGGCAAGGGCCTCCGCTACCCGGCGCGGCGCCGTTCCTCCGGCGACATCCCTGGCGGCCAGGGACGACTGCAGGGTGATATCATAGACATCCTTCCCGAACAGGGGGGACAGCTTCCGATACTGGTCAATGTTTAATGCGGAGAATGATTTGCCCTTCTCAGCAGCCTGGCTCACCAGCCGAGCCACGATATCATGGGCGGAGCGGAACGGCTCCCCCTTTTCCACCAGGTAATCGGCCAGGTCGGTGGCCAGCGGGTAACCCCGCTCGGCGGCCCGCCGCATGCGCTCGGCGTTGACCTTGAGAGTGCTTATCATGCCGGTGAACACCGCCAGGGTATCCAGCAGGGTGTCCACGGTATCGAAGAAGCCTTCTTTATCCTCCTGGAGGTCGCGGTTGTAGGACAGGGGCAGAGCCTTCATAGCGACCAGGATAGCCATCAGCCTCCCGTAGACCCGCCCCGTCTTGCCCCGCGCCAGCTCGGCGATATCGGGGTTCTTCTTCTGGGGCATGATGCTGGAGCCGGTGGCGTAGGCGTCGTCTATCTCCACGAAGCCGAACTCGGCGGAAGACCACAGGATAAGCTCCTCCGCCAGCCGGGAGAGGTGCATCATGCACAGGCTGGCGTCCGCCTGGTATTCGATGACGAAGTCCCGGTCGGAAACGGCGTCCAGGCTGTTCCGGCTCACCCGGCTGAAGCCCATCTCCTTGGCCAGGAACTCGCGGTCTATGTCATAGGGGACGCCGGCCAGGGCGCCGCTGCCCAGAGGGAGGACATCGGTGTGCGCCAGGCAGTCATCGAAGCGGTCCATGTCCCGCACCAGCATCTCGAAGTAGGCCAGCAAGTGGTGCGCCAGCAGCACCGGCTGGGCCGTCTGCAGGTGGGTATATCCCGGCATAATTATCTCTTTATTCTTCTCGGCGAGGGCTATCAGCGCCTCCTGGAGCCCGATTATTTTGAGCAGGGTCTCCTCGAGGGCGTCCTTGGCGAACAGGCGCATGTCCACAGCCACCTGGTCATTCCGGGAGCGGGCGGTGTGGAGCTTGCGCCCCTCCTCCCCCACTTTCTCGATGAGGGCGGCTTCGATGTTCATGTGGATATCCTCCAGCTCCGCGCGGAACCGGAAGGTGCCCGACTCTATCTCCTCCTCTATGGATACCAGCCCCTCGGCGATGAGCTCGGCTTCCCGCTCCGAGATTATCCCCTGCTTGGCCAGCATCCTGGCATGGGCGATACTGCCGGCGATGTCATAGCGGTACAGCTGCCAGTCGAAGGAGACGGAGGAAGTGTAATCCGCCGCCGCCCTATCGGCGTCCTTGCCGAAACGGCCCCTGATATGGCTCATTTAGCGCCTCCCTTCGCCTGCGAGCGCCCGGTCAGTCCTCGTCCTCGGGCTGAACCTGCGCCTCGGTCTTGGCGGAAAGTCCCAGCAGCTGGATGAAGCCGGCGGCGGCTATCTGATCGAACCGGTCGCCCTCGTCATAGGTAGCCAGGTCGTGGCGGTACAGCGACGACTGGGACTTGCGCCCCACCACCATGGAGCTTCCCTTAAACAGCTTCAAGCGCGCCGTTCCGGTGACGAAGCGCTGCGAGGATTCCACATAGGCAGCCAGGTCCCGGCGCAAGCCGGTGAACCACATGCCGCCGTAAACCAGGTCGGAGTACTCCTGGGCGACCTTCTCCTTAAATCTCAGCTGGGCACGGGACAGGGTGAATGCCTCCAGCGCCCGGTGCGCCTGGAGCAGAACCACCGCCGCCGGGGCTTCGTATACCTCCCGCGACTTTATCCCCACCAGGCGGTTCTCTATATGGTCTATCCGGCCCACTCCGTGCCTGCCGGCCAGCTCGTTGAGCCCCTCCACCAGAGCCACCCCACCCATCTTGCTGCCGTTCACCGCCACCGGGATGCCCTTGTCGAAATCTATCTCCACATACTCCGCTTCATCCGGAGTTTCATGCGGCGGCCTGGTCATGGTGAAGGCATCCTCCGGCGGCTCGGCCCAGGGGTCCTCCAGGATGCCGCACTCGATAGCCTTCCCCCACACGTTCTCGTCGATGGAGTAAGGGCTTTTGGCGGTGATGGGAATCGGTATGCCGCGGCTCTCGGCGTAGGCGATGGTCTGCTCGCGGGTCATCCCCCACTCCCGGGCCGGGGCCATAATCTCCATCTCCGGCGCCAGGGACATTATCCCTATCTCGAACCTAACCTGGTCGTTGCCCTTGCCGGTGCAGCCGTGAGCCACCCTGGCCGCCCCCTCCTGCCGGGCTATATCCACCAGCATCTTGGCCATCAGGGGACGAGCCAGGGCGGTAGCCTGGGGATACTCCCCCTCGTAGAGGACATTCGCCTTGAGAGCGGGAAAGACATAGTCCAGAACGAATTCCTCTTTGGCGTCTAACACTATTGCTTTGATAGCGCCGATAGCCAGCGCCTTTTCGCGGATAGCCACCAGGTCCACCCCCTCGCCGACGTTGACATTAACGGCGATGACATCCAGTCCGTACTTCTCCTTTATCCATCCCACGGCTACGGAGGTATCCAAGCCGCCGCTATATGCCAGAACCACTTTTTCCGCCATATCCGTTCTCCTTACACTTATTCAGCCGACGCCGGCCAGCGCCTCGTCCAGGATAGCCAGCGCCCTGTCCACTTCCTCCTCACCGATGATGAGGGGAGGCATGAAGCGCAGGGCATCGGGCTTGAGGCGATTGACCAGCAGCCCGCCCTTGAGGCAGCCGACAGCTATATCATCGGCGATATCGCTGTGGAACGCCACCGCCAGCAACAGCCCCCTGCCCCGCACATCGGCGATGGAGGCGTGCTTCTCCTTCAGTCTCTCCAGGCCGGCGGTAAAATAGCGACCCATCCGGTCCGCATTGCAGGCGATGTCATTATCGATTATATACTTCACCGTGGCGTAGCTGGCGGCGGAGGACACCGGGTTGCCGCCGAAGGTGGAGCCGTGGTCGCCGGGGGTGAAAACAGATGCCTTGTCCTTAGCCAGGACAGCCGCCACGGGCACCCCACCCCCCAAACCCTTAGCCAGGGTCATTATATCAGGTTCGATGCCGTACTGCTGGTAGGCGAACAGCGTCCCCGTCCGGCCCATCCCGGTCTGAATCTCGTCCACGATGAGGAGGATGCTCTTTTTCCGACACAGGTCCCGCACCGCGGTCAGGTAGCTCCTGTCGGCGAGGTTGACCCCACCCTCGCCCTGCACCAGCTCCAGCATCACGGCGCAGGTGCGGGCGGTGGTCGCCGCCCTCATGGCGTCTATGCTGTTGGCTTCCACATTGATGAAGCCCTGGGGCATGGGCAGGAAGGGCTGCTGGAACTTGGCCTGCCCGGTGGCGGCGGACATGGCCAGGGTGCGCCCGTGGAAGGAGCCTATGGCGGTGATGACCTCGTAGGCTCCGCCCAGTTCGAGCTTCCCGTAGTGCCGCGCCAGCTTCACCGCGCCCTCGTTGGCCTCGGCGCCGCTGTTGCACAGGAAGACCTTGTCCAGGCAGCTGCTGTCCACCAGGAGCTGTGCCAGCTGGACCTGGGGGATGGTATAGAACTGGTTGGATGTCTGGATGAGGGCGTCCACCTGCTCCTGGACCGCCTCCACCACGACGGGGTGGCAGTGCCCCAGGCTGTTCACCCCCCACCCAGCCACGAAGTCCAGGTATTCCCTGCCGTCTTCGTCCCACACCAGCGCCCCCCGCCCCTTGACCAAGGTCACCGGGACGCGGCTGAAGGTGGGCATGAAGTAGCGTTTCTCAAGCTCCTGCCAGTTGGTCATTATCTGTATCTACCTCACCCTCTCTGTCTCCCTCTCCTTCAAAGGAGAGGGAGAATAACGGGTTACGAAGGGGCTTCCGCCCCTTCAATCTTCCCCTACGCTATTATTTTACGGGCACTCTATGGTAGTCCCGCCGCTGCCATCCATAATCTCCTTGAGGAGGGCGTGCGGCTTGTTGCCGTCTATTATCCGCGCCACTGCTGTGGCGGTGAGCGCCCGGATAGATGCCCTTATCTTGGGCACCATCCCCCCCGAAACCACCCCCGAAGCCACCAGCTCCTCGGCTTCTTCTGGAGACAGCCGGGAGAGCAGCTGGCCCGCTTTATCGCGGACGCCGTCGACATCGGTGAGGAATATCAGCCTCTCGGCGCCGATGGCGGCGGCTATCTCGCCGGCCACAGGGTCGCCGTTGATGTTCAACAGCTGCGGGATGCGGGATGTCTTCCGCGCCAGGCGGGCGCTTATGGGCGATATCACCGGAATATAGCCGGCACCGAGCAGCGCCTCCAGAGGAGCGGCGTCAACACTCTCCACCACCCCCATATAGCCCGTCTCCTCGCTTTTTCTCTTGCCCT
>CAYLMC010000002.1:35438-40441 GCA_964384865.1 uncultured Dehalococcoidales bacterium
CCGGCGAGGACGGCGGTAACCACATCCAGGGTCTCCCGGCAGGTTACCCTCTCCCCGTCGATGAACCGGGTGGAGATGCCCAGCCTCTTCAGCCACTGGGTGCTTATCTTGGCGCCGCCGTGAATCACCACCAGGGACCTGCCCTGCTGCTGAAGGTAGGCCAGGTCGGCAAGGGTGGTATCATGTTTGCCCAGGGTGGCGCCGCCGAGCTTTATCACGATAACCTTATCCAATTTACCCTCCAGCCCGATTATAAAACCGATCAGGTGGTATATTCGCTGTTAATAGCCACATATTCCGCAGACAGGTCACAACCCCAGGCGGTGGCGCTGGCGGTGCCCAGGTTGAGCAGCAGGCTGATGGGCACCTCGTCACTGCTCAGCATCTCCGCCATCTTCTCCTCGTCGCAGGGCTGGACGCAGCCGCCTTTTAGCACGCAGCTGTCGCCGATGTAGAGGTCTATCTTGTCTTCCGCCACCTCCACCCCGCTCCGCCCCACCGCCGCCACGATGCGGCCCCAGTTGGGGTCGCGGCCGTGTATCGCCGCCTTCACCAGCGGCGAAGCCACCACCGTCCTGGCGGCCGCCCTGGCCTGGGCCAGGTCCGGCGACCCGGCGACGGTAACCTCTATCAGCCGGGTGGCTCCCTCGCCGTCGCGGGCGATCGCCCGCGCCAGGGATATGGAGACCATGTTCAGCGCCTGCTGGAAGACGACGGCCTCCTCGCTGCCAGCGGCTATGGGCAGGTTGCCCGCCTTCCCATTAGCCATCACCAGCATCATGTCATTGGGGCTGGTGTCCCCGTCTATGGAGACCATATTGAAGGACAGCGCCGCCGCCTCGGCCAGCGCCTGCTCCAGAAATCGCAGTTCCACGGCGGCATCGGTGGTCAGGAAGCAGAGCAGGGTAGCCAGGTCGGGGTGAATCATCCCGGAGCCCTTCGCCGCACCACCGATGGTGAAGCTGACACCATCACAGCTGACCGCCATCGCCGTTTCTTTGGGGACGGTATCGGTGGTCATTATCGCTTTTGCCAGCTCGGCGCCCCCCTGCGGAGTGGGGATAATGCGCTCGATGCCACCCCTCACCGCCTCCATGGGCAGCCGCTCCCCGATGACACCGGTGCTCGCCACCAGGACCTGCTCCGGGGATACCCCCACCACCCCCGCCGCCTGCTGCGCCATCTCCACGGCGTCAGCCATCCCCTCCGGGCCGGTGCAGGCGTTGGCGCAGCCGCTATTGACCACCACCGCCGCCAGATTATCCGCGGGCACCCGCCCGCGGGAGACCACCACCGGAGCCGCCTGGATACGGTTGGCGGTGAACAGCGCCGCCGCCGCGCAGGGCGTCGGCGAATAGAGGACGGCCAGGTCCAGGGGGTTATCCCCCCGCTTCTTGATGCCGGCGCTGGTGGCTCCGGCCAGAAACCCCTGTGGGGAGGTGACTCCGCCGGACTCGATGAGGTCGATATTAGCTTCCATAATGCAGCTAAAATATACCATACTGGCTATGGCTAAACAATCCGGATAATGTGGTAGAATTGGGGGGAGCCAGCAACGACAGATAAGGAGACACGGCATGGAAGCGAACACGGTATATTTCGATAACCCCGGCCCGGAGAACACCGCGGCGGTGCTGGACATCGTCAAGCGGCGGGCGAAGGAACGGAACATCAGCACCATTGTGGTGGCGTCAGCCACCGGCGACACGGCGGTCCAGGCGATAAAAGCCCTGAAGGGAATGCGCATCATCGCCGTCAGCCATGTCGCCGGATTCCGCGGGCCGGACACCCAGGAATTCACCGAGGAGAGCCGCCGGGCGGTGGAGGCGGGGGGAGGCACGGTGCTCACCGCCGCCCATGCCTTCTCCGGGGTGAGCCGCGCCCTGCGCAGCAAGATGGACACGGTGAGCATCGGGGACATCATCGCCAACACCCTGCGCATCTTCGGGCAGGGCACCAAGGTGTGCTGCGAGATAGCCCTGATGGCCGCCGACGCCGGTCTGGCGCGCACCGATGAGGAGATAATCTGCATCGGCGGCAGCGCCCACGGCGCCGACACGGCCATAGTGCTCAATGCCGTCAACAGCAACGACTTCTTCGACCTTAAAGTCAAGGAGATACTGTGCAAGCCCCGCTTTTGACGGGCCAGCCCCGGATTGAAATACCGAAGGGAGATTGGTAAACTCAACCTCAAGAGATGAAGATAGTAAGCTTCACCGCCACAGAGAAGGCAGAATACGGCATACTGACAGGGGCCGCCATCGAGGGCATCGAGGGCACCCCCTACCAGGATCTCCAGCCCTCCGGGCGCCGCTATGACCTGGGGGAGGTCAAGCTGCTGCCCCCCTGCTCGCCGTCCAAGATTCTGGCGCTGGGGCTGAACTACCACAGCCACGCCGAGGAGCTGGGGATGCCTCTCCCCGCCGAGCCCCTGCTGTTCATGAAGCCGTCCACAGCCATCATCGGCCCGGAGGACAGCATCAGCTATCCGCCGTCATCCGAGCAGGTGGACTACGAGGGGGAACTGGGGGTGGTCATCGGCAAGCGGGCCTACCGGGTGCCCGTCGGGAAGGCGCTGGACTATGTGCTCGGCTACACCTGCTTCAACGATGTCACCGCCCGCGACCTGCAGAGAAAGGACAAGCAGTGGACCCGCGCCAAGGGCTTCGACACCTTTGCCGCCATCGGCCCCTGCATCCAGACAGAGCTGGACCCGGCCAGCGCCGATATAGAGACCTATCTCAACGGGGAGCTGAAGCAGCGGGGCAACACCAGCGACCTCATCTTCCCCGTTCCGGAGCTGATAAGCTTCATCTCCGGGGTGATGACCCTCCTGCCCGGAGATGTCATCGCCACCGGCACCCCCAGCGGCATCGGCCCGATGCGACCGGGCGACACCGTGGAGGTGAAGATAGCCGGCATCGGCACCCTGAGGAACCATGTCGCCCGAATGATATCCAGGAGGTAATTCACCATGGTGGTTATCGCGGCAATGATAAAGACGGTGGCGGGGCGGGGGGACGAGCTGGAGCGGGAGTTCCGCAAGCTGGTGCCCAAGGTGCTCCAGGAGCCGGGGGTGATAACCTATACCGTTCACCGCAGCCTGGAGGACCCCTCCTGGTTCTTCGTCTATGAGAAGTACCGCACCAAGGCGGACTTCGAGCTTCACTGCTCCACGCCGCACTTCAAGGAGTTCTTCCAGGCGCTGGAGCCGATAAAGGACGGGGAGCCGCAGGTCGGCGTATTCACCGAGCTCGCCTGACGCCGCGAAGCCCAGGGGATATGACATTGAAAACAGGGCTTATCGCCATCGCCTCCTCCCTGCTCTGTCTGCTGGCGGGCTGCGCTAACCCCCAGGACTTCGCCAGCCGCCTGGACGCCATAGCGGGCCCCCACCGCTTCAGCACGGTGAAATGGGAAGCCACCGCCATCCCTCACGAGGTCAAACAGTCCGCCCGGGGGATAATACTCGACGGCGACGCCGCTTCCGTCCGGGACTACTTCGCCGCCAGCGGGCGCATCAAGTCCCTGGAGGCGGCTCTCAGAGCCGGCGCCGACCGGGACGACATGGCGTACTGGCAGGCGGAGCTCGCCGCCCTGCTGGAGCGCCGGGCGGCGGCCCAGGACGGGGTGGAGCGGACGCTGGAGGGACAGCTGAAGCAAGCCCTCGCCGGGCAGGGCATCCTCAACCCCCTGGATAAATACATCCCGCTGGGGGTCAACATCCCGCCGCTCAACTTCAAGCTGGAGCAGCCGCCCCACCTGCTGGTGGTCTCCCCCCACCACAGCATCACCAGCCTGGAGCGCATCTACCTCAAGCAGTCGCTCACCCGGGCGGAGATGGAGGCTATCGAAGCCGCAGTCGATGAGATGGGGGTGTCATCGCTGGTGGTGAAGCTGGGCGGGCTGGCGGCGACATATCCCAGCTTCGTCACCGATGACGCCAGCCTGGACTTCACCATCGAGGCGGCGGCGGAGGAGTGGCTGCACCAGTACCTGGCGTTCAAGCCGCTGGGCTTCCTCTACCTGCTGGACCAGCTGGGGGCGACCATAGAGTACGATGTCATCACCATGAACGAGACCGTGGCCAGCATGGCCAGCGAGGAGATAGCCGCCCTGGTGATGGCGAGCCACTACCCGGAGCTGCTGGAGGATGACAACGACGGGAACGGCTTCGATTTCGACGCCGAGATGCGCCACATACGACGCACCGTGGACAGCCTCCTGGCGGAGGGCAGGATAGACGAGGCGGAGCGGTTCATGTCGCAGAAGAGAGATTATCTGGAGGCGAACGGCCGCTACATCAGGAAGCTGAACCAGGCATACTTCGCCTTCCACGGCACCTACGCCGACAGCCCCACCTCCATAGACCCCATCGGGGATGAGCTGGAACAGCTGCGGGGGCGCAGCGGTTCGCTGAAGGACTTTCTGGATAGGGCGGGGGCGCTGACCAGCCGGGAGGAGTTAATTAAAAGCCTGGAGTAGGAGGATTATCCCTCCTTTAGAACCCACCAAGCCCTCATAAACAGCACCCCGGCAACCAGATAGGGCAGCCCCACTATCGCCCAGACGCGGGCGTCCTGGGGAAGCAGTGCCGGCAGGGGCGGGATACCGCTGCCCTGGAGCGCCGCCGCCACGATGAGCAGTATGCCGGCGGGACGCAGCCGCCACCAGGACAGGATACAGCCGGCCAGGGCGACGCTGGAGATGACGCTCATTATTACCACCTCGGCTGATATCGCCGCCATGCCCTCGGTCTGGTACTCCATAGCCGTATAGCCGTCTCGCCGATAAGGAAGGTGAGCACGAAGCCCACCGTGCCCAGTCCGAGTACCCTTCCCACCAGCCTCATCCGCTTCGCCTGAAGAGCGTTATCAGCCGCCATAATCAACCACCCTCCTTCGCCTTTTTCTGGAGCTCGTAGAGAACGGTAAGTGCTTCCAATGGTGTCAGGGAGTTTATGTCCAGCTTCTCCATCTCCTCGGCCAGGGGAGACTTCTTCT
>CAYLMC010000003.1:0-8622 GCA_964384865.1 uncultured Dehalococcoidales bacterium
GGCGAGCAGCGCCCGCAACTCCTTCTCCGGCAGTATAGAGAAGATGGCGCTGGCCGGGGCGCTCATCCGGGTGGAGGTGGACTGCGGCTTTCCTTTGCTGGTGCTGGTGACCAAGAAGTCCGCCGCCGAGATGAACCTCACCGTGGGCAAGGCGGTGCACGCCAGCTTCAAGGCGAGCGCCATACGCGCCCTGAAGCGCTGGCCCTGACCCCCCCTTTTAGACCCCGCTTTCAAATTGACACCCAGATTGCACCTGTGGTATATCTATATCTGTATCCGGGACCGGCTGGCAGCGTAGCTCAGGGGTAGAGCAGAGGACTCATAAGCCTTTGGTCGCTGGTTCAAATCCAGCCGCTGCCACTTGATTTTCGCCGGATTCCGGCCGCCGCGGTTTGAGAGAGGAGACGGCAATAGGCAAGGTTGTTCGCTGGCTGTTGATAGCTTCACTGTCTCTGGGGATGGTGTTCGCCTCCGGGTGCTTCCTGGTCGCCAGCTCCTATGAGAAGATGGAGCCCACCGTTCCCCCCGGGGACACCCTGCAGGTGCAGTTCCAGGTGGGGGACGACGAGATATTGGAGGGGCATTGGACCTCCCAGGGCGGTGACATAGAGGGCTCCTACCTGCGCCCCGACGGCAGGAAGTCCCAATGGAGCTCGACATCCATGCAGCATGACTTCGAGCTGGACGGCACCCGCTACCCCGGGCTGTATGTGTTCAAGTTCGTCAACTCCGGTTCCGAGCGGGGGGTGGTCAAGTTTCGCTACCGCACCAAGCCGCCGGCAGAGGAATACCAGCCGTAGCCATGTCTGTTGTCCTTTCCCGTGAAGATATCCTGCGCCTGATAGATAAAAAGCCCCCTCTGGTGGAGAGCTATATAGACCTCCAGCAGCAGGTTCAGCCCAACGGCATAGACCTCACCATACGTGAGATAGCCATGCTGCAGTCCTCCGGGACGATAGCCGTGGAGAACAGTCAGCGGCGGGTCTCCGACCTGGCTCCCCTCATGTTCGACAGCATGGGCTTCATAGAGCTGATTCCCGGTGTCTATTCCATCACCTATAATGAGGTGGTCAACCTGCCCAAGGATATCATGGCGCTGGCGACCCCGCGCTCCAGCCTGCTTCGCTGCGGGGTGACCGTGAACACGGCGGTGTGGGACGCCGGCTACAGCGGCCGCTCCCAGTCCCTGCTGGTGGTGTATCATTCGCAGGGCTTCCGCCTCCAGCGCAACGCCCGGGTACTCCAGCTGGTTTTCTTCCGGCTGAGCGGGGAAACGGGGGGCTACGGGGGGGCTTACCAGGGGGAGAATATAGGTTGATATTTTCTTTCCCGATATGCCGTGCCATTCCCCTGCGTGGCTGTTGACAGCCGCGCTTTAACTATGATAAACTTTTGAATTGTGTCATTCACTACTATAACTTGATAGATTAGATGCGAGAAGCGGTCTATTATTTGGCTGGAAATGGATGAGCCTGGGCTCATCCATTCAAATTGTGGAGAAGGTGAGGAGCTAGATGCCAACGGTTAATCAGCTGGTTCGAAAAGGGCGTAAACAGGCGATTAAAAAGAGCAAGACGCCGGCTCTGCGCCTTACCTATAACGCATTGAAGAACAGGAAGGTCATGGGTAAAGGCTCCCCGCAGAAGCGAGGGGTCTGCATCCATGTTAAGACCACCACCCCGAAGAAGCCGAACTCCGCCCTGCGCAAGATAGCCAGGGTGCGGCTGACCAACGGGATGGAGGTGATAGCCTATATCCCCGGCGAGGGCCATGAGCTCCAGGAGCACTCCGTGGTGCTGATTCGCGGTGGCAGGGTTAAAGACCTGCCCGGCGTCCGCTACCATGTCGTCAGGGGCGCCCTGGATACCGGCGGGGTGATAAACCGCCGTCAGGCGCGCAGCAAGTACGGCAGCAAGCGGGGCAGAGGTGGAGTGGTGGAGGAGGCGCCGGCAGCCGCTGAGGCTGCGCCCGAAGCTGGGGCGGAGACTGAATAAACCGAGGGGGAGATATGCCAAGGCGAGGTAAAGTAGCCATAAGAAAACCGGCTCCGGATGCCAAGTATGATAACGAACTGGTCACCAGGATAGTCAACCGGGTGATGCTGGGTGGCAACAAGGGCACGGTAGAGCATATTCTTTACCAAGCCCTGGATATCATCGAGAAGAAAGAGTCCAAGGACCCCGTGAGTGTTTTAAAAGAAGCCATAAAGAACATCACCCCTGTGCTGGAGGTCAAAGCTCGGCGGGTGGGTGGTGCCACCTACCAGGTGCCGGTCGAGGTCGCCCCGCGTCGCGGGCTGTCGCTGGCGATACGCTGGCTGGTGAACTCAGCCAGGGGCAGGTCGGGCCGGTCCATGGGTGAAAAGCTGGCCGGTGAGCTCCTCGATGCCTATAAACAGCAGGGAGCGTCAATTAAGAAGCGTGAGGATGTCTATAGAATGGCTCAGGCCAACAGGGCCTTTGCCCACTATAGATGGTGATATATTTTCAGGTAAAGGATAAGGCGGTGCGTAGGAGTTTCCCACTAGAGGACATCAGAAACATAGGTATCATTGCGCATATCGATGCTGGTAAGACCACCATCACCGAGCGTATCCTCTATTACACCGGACGAACCTACAAGATAGGCGCAGTGGACGACGGCACCACGGTGATGGACTGGATGGCCCAGGAGCGCGAGCGCGGCATCACCATAACCGCCGCCGCCACCACCTGCGACTGGCACGAACACCGCATCAATATCATCGATACTCCGGGGCACGTGGACTTCACCGCCGAGGTGGAGCGCAGCCTCAGGGTGCTGGATGGCGCGGTGGTGGTCTTCGACGGTGTGGCCGGCGTCGAAGCCCAGTCGGAGACGGTATGGCGCCAGGCTGACCGCTACCGGGTGCCGCGGATATGCTTCATCAACAAGATGGACCGCACCGGCGCCAGCTTCAGCCGTAGCCTGGCTACCATCGAGGAGCGGCTGCACGCCAAGCCGCTTACGGTGCAGATGCCCCTGGGCAGTGAAGCCGCCTACCGGGGCATTGTTGATTTAGTGGAGAACAAGGCATGGCGCTTCGGCGATGAACCCGATGCCGACCCGGAGGAGATGGAAATCCCGGAAGAGGCGCGGGCGGAGAGCGAAGAGATGCGTCGTACCCTCATCGAGAAGCTGGGGGAAAGCGATGACCATATATTAGAGGCTTACCTGGACGGCAAGAGCATCACCGCCGAGGATATCAAGGTGGCGGTGAGGAGGGTAACCCTGGCCAATAAGGGCGTCCCCGTCCTGTGCGGCACCGCCCTGCGCAACAAGGGCATCCACTTCCTGCTGGACGCCATCGTGGCCTACCTGCCCTCCCCCCTGGACATGCCGCCGGTGAAAGCCACCCATACCCGGCGCGAGGAAGAGGTTATCCTCAACCCCCGCGATGATGAGCCATTCGCCGCCCTGGCGTTCAAGGTGGTCACGGACTCGTTCGTGGGCCGGCTGGTCTATTTAAGGGTTTATTCGGGCAAGGTTAAGGCGGGGGCTAACATCTCCAACGCCACCCGCAGCAAGCGGGAGCGCATCGGGCGGCTGCTGATGATGCACGCCAACCGCCGCGAGGAGATACCCTCTGCGGACACCGGCGCCATAGTAGCCACCTCCGGGCTCAAGGAGACCTTCACCGGCGATACCCTCTGTGACTCCTCCAGACCGGTGGTTCTGGAAGCCATCAGCTTCCCGGAGCCGGTTATTTCGGTGGCTATCGAGCCCAAGACCAAGATGGACCAGGACAAGATAGGCAGCGCTCTGGCCAAGCTGGCCGGAGAGGACCCCACCTTCAAGGTGAGGACAGACCAGGATACCGGACAGACCATCATCTCAGGCATGGGCGAGCTGCATTTGCAAATAATCGTGGACAGGCTGCTCATCGAGTTCAAGGTGGAAGCCAGTGTCGGCCGCCCCCAGGTCGCCTACCGGGAGACGATTACCAAGCCGGTGCGCGCCGAGGGCAGGTTTGTCAAGCAGACCGGCGGCCGCGGGCAGTACGGGCAAGTTATGATAGAGATTGAGCCCAAGGAGAGCGGCGGCGGGTTCGAATTTGAAAACGCTATCAAGCAGGGGGCTATCCCCCGTCAGTATATACCGGCTGTGGAGTCCGGCATCAAAGAGGCTATGGATACCGGCGTGGTGGCCGGCTACCCGGTGGTGGATATCAAAGCCACCCTGCAAGACGGCAGCTACCACGAGGTGGACTCCTCGGAGATGGCATTTAAAATGGCCGGCTCCATGGCTCTTAGGAGCGCGGTCACCAAGGCGGGCCCGGTTCTCCTGGAGCCGGTGATGAAGCTGAATGTGGTTTCGCCTAAGGAGTTCCTCGGCGATATCATCGGCGATATCAACTCCCGGCGCGGTCATATAGAGAGCATAGAGACGGAGGGGGAGACCTGCATCGTGCGTGCCTCTATTCCCCTGTCCGAGGTTTTCGGTTATACTACCAGTCTAAGGTCTTTGACCCAGGGCCGGGCTGCTCATACTCTGGAGTTCTCACGCTACCAGCAGCTGGAGCCCGATCTAGCAACGGAAGTGAAAGTTTCCGGTCGAAGGTGATTTGGGATGCCAAAACAGAAGATTCGTATTAAACTAAAAGGCTATGACCACAAGGTGCTGGACCAGTCCGCCGAGCAGATAGTGGCTGCCGTGGAGCGGACCGGGGCGGTGGTTTCGGGGCCGGTGCCCCTGCCCACCCACATCCAGAAGTTCAGCGTTATCCGCTCCCCGTTCATCGACAAGGACTCCCAGGAGCAGTTCGAGATCAGGACCCATAAGCGCCTGATAGACATAGTGGAGACGACCTCCAAGACCATAGACGCCCTGACCAACCTGAGCCTATCCTCAGGGGTGGAGATAGATATTAAGATATAGTGACGGGATGGCGAAAGAAGAGATGAATCCAGGCATTATCGGCAAAAAGCTGGGCATGACCCAGGTATGTATGGAAGACGGCACCGCGGAGGCGGTTACCGCCATCCAGGCCGGGCCGTGCACCGTTACCCAGGTGAAGACGGCCCAGAAAGAGAATTATAACGCCGTTCAGCTCGGCTTCGGCGAGACGAAACGGCTCAACTCCCCCCTGCGCGGGCACCTCAAGGAGCTGGGGCAATTCCGCTACCTGCGCGAGTTCCGCACCGAGGATGTCGGCGATATCAAGGTGGGAGACAAGGTGGATGTGGGCGTGTTCAAGGCGGGAGACCTGGTTGATGTCACCGGCGTATCCAAGGGCAAGGGCTTTGCCGGAGTGGTGAAGCGGCACAGTTTCGCCGGCGGCCCCAAGACCCACGGCCAGTCGGACCGACACCGGGCTCCGGGCTCCATAGGAGCCACCACCTCCCCGGGCAGGGTGTTCAAGGGCACCCGCATGGCGGGGCACATGGGCCACGAGAAGGTGACCACCCTCCACCTGGAGGTATACCAGGCGGACATGGATAATAACATACTGATGATAAAAGGAGCGGTGCCCGGCGCCGCCAACGGACTAGTGATGATAAGAAAATCAGGGGAGAGGAAATAGGGCAGTGAAGGTACCAGTGTATAACCTGTCCGGAGAAGTGGTCAAAGACATCAAGGTCAGCGACAAGGTCTTCGGCGTGCCGTTCAACGGTGCCGTGGTGCACCAGGCGATGGTTCGCCAGCGGGCCAACGCCCGCCAGGGAACCGCCAGCACCAAGACTCGCAGCGAGGTCTCCGGCACCACCCGCAAGCTGTACCGGCAGAAGCATACCGGCATGGCGCGCGCTGGCAGCCGCCGTTCGCCCATACGCCGCGGCGGAGGCATCGCCTTCGGGCCCAGGCCGCGCAGCTACCGCCAGGCTATGCCCAAGAAGATGCGCCAGCTGGCTCTGCGCTGTATGCTGTCAGCCAAGGCTAAGGAAAAAGAGCTTATGATCCTGGAGGGGCTGGAGTTCGGCGAGCCCAAGACCAAGGAGATGGCGCGCATACTGGGGGCGCTGGGGGTGGACTCCTCCGCCCTTATCGTGACCAAGGAGGCGGAGGGCAATGTGGTCAAGTCCGCCCGCAACATACCCCGGGTGAAGACAGCGCCGGCAGACCTGCTCAACGTGGTCGACCTGCTCGCCTGCCAGAAGCTGCTGATGACCGAGTCCGCCGTGCGCAAGGCGGAAGAGATATGGGGAGAGAAGAAGACCCCCAGGGGAGAGAAGCATGCATCCGTATGAAGTCCTGCGCCGGCCGCTGGTAACCGAGAAGAACACCGAGCTTCAGATGCAGGGCAAGTATGTCTTCGAGGTAGCCGAGGGGGCTAACAAGCCCCAGATCAAGCAGGCCGTAGAGAAAGCGTTCCATGTCACCGTTACCGGTGTCAATGTGATAAATATCCGCAGCCGGGTGCGCCGGGTGGGGCGGCGAAAACTGTCCACCCCGTCCTGGAAGAAGGCTATCGTAACCCTTCAGCCCGGGGATAAGATTGAGATATTTGAAGGTGTATAAATGGGATTAAAGGTATATCGTCCGACCTCTCCCGGCAGGCGGGGCATGAGTGGCTCTACCTTCGAGGAGATTACCAGGAGCAAGCCGGAGAAGTCTCTCCTGTTGCCCTTGAAGAAGAAGGGCGGGCGCAACAACCAGGGCCGGATAACCGTCCGCCACCGCGGCAAGGGCGCCAAGCGCAGGCTACGGATTATAGACTTCAAGCGCGACAAGATGAGCGTTCCGGGCCGGGTGGCGAGTATTGAATACGATCCCAACCGCTCGGCGAACATCGCCCTCATCTACTACGTGGACGGCGAGAAGCGCTACATACTGGCCCCGCAGGGGCTCAAGGTTGGGGATATGATAAAGGCGGGCGACGGCGCCGATATTAAGCCGGGCAACGCCCTGCCTCTACAGAAGATACCCAGCGGCACCATGATACACAATATAGAGATGGTGCCCGGAGGCGGCGCTAAGATGGTGCGCAGCGCCGGCGCTGCCGCCCAGCTGATGGTCAGGGAGGGCGAATATGCCCTGCTTCGGCTGCCCTCCGGCGAGATGAGGCGCGTCCGCAGCGACTGCATGGCTACCATTGGCCAGGTGGGCAACATAGACCACCAGGGCATCAAGCTGGGCAAGGCGGGACGCAAGCGCTGGATGGGCTGGCGGCCTACGGTAAGAGGCTCCGCCATGAATCCCAACGACCATCCCCACGGGGGTGGTGAGGGCCGGTCGCCGATAGGTATGCCCGGGCCGAAGACCCCCTGGGGCAAGCCGGCTCTGGGCTACCGGACGCGGAAACCGAAGGCGTCGGACAAGCTTATCGTCAAGCGCCGGCGGAAGAGGTGATAATAGATGTCAAGATCAGTTAAAAAGGGACCGGCTATCAATGCCAAGCTGCTGAAGAAGGTGGAAGCCGCCGTCAGCTCCGACGAGAAGACGGTGATAAAGACCTGGGCTCGCGCCTCCACCGTACTTCCCCAGATGGTAGGGCTTACCATCGGGGTGCACAACGGCAGAAGGCATCTGCCCATATTTGTTACCGAAAACATGGTGGGACATAAGCTGGGCGAGTTCGCCGCCACCCGCACTTTCAGGGGGCATGCCTCCAGGGCGGAGAAGACCACCCAGGTACAGAGATAAGAAAGCGTAAACGATTATGCAAGTAAAAGCGATGGCGAAAAACACCGGCATATCACCCCGCAAGGTGCGCCCCATAGTTGACATAATACGGGGCAAGGGAGTGGAGGAAGCCCTGGCTATGCTCCAGTTCACCCCCTCTCCCACCGCGCGCGTGGTGGCCAAGGTGGTAAAATCGGCGGCGGCTAATGCTGAAAACAACTTCCAGATGTCTCCGGACCTGAAGATAGTCAGCATAGTCGTTGATGCAGCGCCGACAATGAAAAGAATACGCCCCCGTGCTAGAGGGCGGATAAACCCGATACTGAAGCGGTCAAGTCATATCACAGTTGTTGTTGCTGAGCAGGAGGAGAAAATTGGGGCGTAAGGTTCATCCTTTAGGCTTTAGACTTGGTGTCATCCGGGACTGGCAGGCGAAGTGGTTCGGCGGAAAGAACTATCTGCAGTTCCTGCATGAGGACATGAAACTGAGGGGGGCTATCCAGGAGAAATATGCCGATGCCTCCATCTCCCTGGTGGAGATAGACCGTCAGGCGAACAAGATACTGATAACCATTCATACCGCCCGACCCGGCGTGGTCATCGGGCGGGGAGGGCAGCGTGTCGACGAGATACGCCAGCACCTGGAAGCCCTCATCGGCGGCAAGGTGCAGCTGAATATCCAGGAGATACGCCAGCCGGAGCTCGATTCCTACCTGGTGGCCAGGTCGGTAGCCGAGCAGATAGAGCGCCGCATCGCCTTCCGCAGGGCGATGAAGCGGGCGGTGTTCCGCACCCTGGAATCCGGAGCCAAGGGGATAAGAATCACCTGCTCCGGCAGACTGGGCGGCACCGAGATAGCCCGCCGCGAGATGAGACACCAGGGGCAGGTGCCCCTGCATAAACTGCGGGCGGATATCGACTACGGCTTCACCGAGGCGCGCACCAGCCTGGGGCGCATCGGCGTGAAGGTATGGATATACCGGGGAGACATTCTTCCCCAGGTGAAGGCTGAGGAGGCGCCGGTGGAGAAGAAGCGGCCGG
>CAYLMC010000003.1:8722-26922 GCA_964384865.1 uncultured Dehalococcoidales bacterium
GACATTCTTCCCCAGGTGAAGGCTGAGGAGGCGCCGGTGGAGAAGAAGCGGCCGGATGAGGCACCGAAGCCGGAACCGGCGGCTGTTGCTGTGGCCGAACCGGAGCCTGCTGTTGAGCCGGCACCGGAACCGGTGGCTGATCCTGAGCCTGTGGCTGAGCTCGAACCGGAACCGGCGGCTGTCGCTGAGCCGGAGCCCGCGGAGGCGGAGAAGGCCGAGGAGAAGCCGAAGAAGGCAGCTAAGAAGCCTGCCAAGAAGGCGGAGAAGGCCGAGGAGAAGCCGAAGAAGGCAGATAAGAAGCCTGCCCAGAAGGCAGCTAAGAAGCCTGCCCAGAAGGCAGCCAAGCCGAAGAAGGCGGAGAAGGCCGAGGAGAAGCCGAAGAAAGCGGCCAAGACCACCAAGAAGGCGGAGAAGGCCGAGGAGAAACCGAAGAAACCTGCCCAGAAGGCAGCCAAGCCGAAGAAGGCGAAGGCGGAGGAATCCGCATCAGTAGAGTCAGAGGAAAAGGATGCTACAGCCTAAACGAGTAAAATATCGCAAGAGTCACAAGGGACACCGCCGGGGCAAATCCCAGTCGGGGAACACCGTAGTCTTCGGGGACTACGGCCTGCAGGCGCTGGAGAGCGCCTGGCTCACCAGCCGCCAGATTGAAGCCGCTCGACGAGCCATCACCCGGCATGTCCGCCGTGGCGGCAAAGTATGGATACGCATATTCCCGGACAAACCGGTCACCAAGAAGCCGGCGGAGACCAGAATGGGCTCCGGCAAGGGCGCCGTGGACCACTGGGTGGCTGTGGTCAGGCCGGGCAGGATGCTGTTCGAGATGCGTGGGGTGGGGGTGGACATAGCCAAGGATGCTATGCGGCTGGCTTCGCACAAGCTGCCCATAGGCACCAGGTTCGTGGTCAAGGCATCCACCATCGGCGTCAGCGGTGATTCTGGCGGTAAGGAGTAACCCAGGTTGAAGATTGAAGAGATACGCGCCTTAAGCGATGAGGAACTGGCCAAGCAGCTGGAGGCGGCTCGGCGGGAGATGTTTGACCTCCGTTTCCGCCTGGCTACCAAGCAGCTGGTGAACCACCGCGAGCTGCCGCGGGTGGGCAAGAAGATAGCCCGAATGATGACTATAAAGAGGGAGAGAGAGCTGGGGGTAACCCCTCTGGAGAGGTCCTGATTTAAGTAATGGAAGAAAAACGCAAGATAAGGATTGGCCGCATAGCCAGCGATAAGATGAGCAAGACGGTGGTGGTGGAGGTGGAAACGCCCAAGCGCCATCCCCTCTATAAGAAGACCATGAAACGGGTGGTCCGCTATAAGGCCCACGATGAGAAGAACGAATGCGCGCTGGGGGACGTGGTCAAGATTATTGAAACCCGCCCTCTGTCCAAGCAGAAGCGGTGGCGGGTGGCTGAGATAATAACCAAGGGAGAGTTGGCCGATATCCAGCCCAAGGATATAACCTGAGAGCGGTTTCGGACGGAATGATATGATTCAATCTTACACCAGACTAAAAGTAGCAGATAACACCGGTGCCAGGCAGATTATGTGCATCAATGTCCTCGGCGGCACCAGGAGAAAATACGCCCGCGCCGGCGATGTCATCGTGGCTTCGGTGAAGCGGGCTATACCGGGGGCGGTGGTGAAGAAGGGTGAGGTGGTGCGGGCGGTAATCGTGCGCTGCGCCCAGCCGTACCGGCGCCCGGACGGCTCTCATATCAGGTTCGATGAGAACGCGGCGGTTATCCTTACCGATAAGAACAATCCCAAGGGGACCCGTATATTCGGGCCCGTGGCCAGGGAGCTGAGGGTGAAGAACTTCACCAAGATCATCTCGCTGGCGCCTGAGGTGCTGTGAGGAAGCGATGGAGATAAGAAAGAACGATATGGTGCTGGTTATCGCCGGCAAGGATAAAGGGAAAAAGGGCAAGGTGCGCCAGGTCGACCCCAAGCACGACCGGGTGACGGTCGACGGCGTCAACATGGCCAAGAAGCATGCCCGAGCCATGGGAAAGGTGAGGCAGGCGGGCATCATAGACCGCGAGCAGCCGCTACATGTCTCCAATATCATGCTGCTGTGCTCTCGGTGCCACCACCCGGTGCGGGTGGGCACCCGCACTCTGGATGACGGCAAGAAGGTCCGCGTCTGCTGCTCCTGCCAGGAGGTAATAGATTAGAATGTCACGGCTCAGGGAGAGATATAAAGCGGAGATAGTCGCCACCCTGAAGAAGGACGGCGGATACAAGAATATCATGCAGGTGCCCCGCCTGGAGAAGATAGTGCTCAACATCGGCATGGGTGAGGCGATTAAGGACGCCAAGGCGATGGAATCGGCCGAGGGCGATCTGGTCGCCATCTCCGGGCAGCATCCGGTGGTCACCCGCTCCAAGAAGTCCATCGCCGCCTTCAAGCTGCGGGAGGGGATGCCCATCGGGCTGACGGTAACCCTGCGGGGGAACCGCATGTACGAGTTCTACGACAAGCTGGTCAATGCCGCCCTGCCCCGCCAGCGCGAGTTCCAGGGGGTCTCACGGGACTCCTTCGACGGCAGGGGCAACTATACTATGGGGTTTAAAGACCAGTTGATCTTCCCCGAAATAGATTATGATAAAGTAGATAAGCTGCGCGGGCTGGAGGTATCCATCGTCACCACCGCCAGGACGAACGACGAGGGCCGGCAGCTATTAGAGGCACTGGGGATGCCGTTTAGTAAGGACGATTGAGGTAAACATGGCCAAAAAGTCAAAGATAATAAAATCGGCGCGTCCTCCCAAGTACAAGGTGCAGGCGCATAACAGGTGCTATCTGTGCGGCAGGCCCCGCGCCTATATACGCAAGTTCGGCCTGTGCCGCATATGTTTCCGGAAGCTGGCTCTGGCCGGCCAGATCCCCGGAGTGAGGAAATCAAGCTGGTGATAGGATTATACCGTTAAGGAGATAGATGTGGCTGTTTCTGACCCAATAGCAGATATGTTGACACGAATACGCAACGCCATCATGGTGAGGCATGATTCCGTGCTGATACCGACCTCCAAGATGAAGGTCGCCATCGCCAAGATACTGAAGGCGGAGGGCTTCATCGCCGATTACGAGGTGGTCAGGGGCAAGCCGCATCGCATGATAAAGATTCATCTCAGGTATGATGACAGCGGCGAGCCCATCATCTCCGGGCTGGAGCGGGTCAGCAAGCCCGGACTGAGGGTTTACGCCGGACAGAAAGAGATCCCCCGCGTCTACGGCGGGATGGGCATAGCCATCGTCTCCACATCCCAGGGGGTGATGGTGGGACATAAAGCCTGGCGAGAGGGGATCGGCGGAGAGCTGCTGTGCTATGTATGGTAAACCGGAATTGGAGTGCGCTAAATGTCTAGAGTAGGGCGGATGCCGATAGCCGTGCCGCAAGGCGTCACGGTGGAAATAAAGAAAGATAACCAGGTCAAGGTGACCGGGCCCAAGGGTGAGCTCAGCCGCCAGTTCAGATCTGAAATGTCCATCGAGCTGGAGGGGGATACCCTGACGGTAACCCGCCCCAGCGACAGCAAGGAGCACCGCTCTCTGCACGGGCTGACGCGGAGCCTGCTGGCCAACATGGTGAACGGGGTAATCAACGGCTTCGACAAAGAGCTGGAGATAGTGGGCGTCGGCTACCGGGTGGAGAAGGCGGGAGAGAACATCAAGTTCAACCTGGGCTTCTCCCACCCCGTGGAGATCGAGCCGCTGCCCGGCATCTCCTTCACCGTGGCGGCGCAGAACCGCCTCAAGGTTAGCGGCATAGATAAGCAGGTGGTCGGGCAGCAGGCGGCCGAGATAAGGGCGCTGCGTCCCCCGGATGCCTACAAGGGCAAGGGGGTTAGATACCTGGGGGAGTATGTTCCCCTGAAATCAGGAAAGGCTAAAGCCTAATTACAGGAACCGGGTGAGATAATAATGACCAGAGCTGATTCCAGAGTGGCAAGATTGAGAAGGCACCTGCGGGTGAGGACCAAGGTGGCCGGCACCGCCGAGAGGCCGCGTCTGTGCGTCTTCCGCAGCCTGAACAATGTCTATGCCCAGGTTATCGATGACTCGCAGGGGCATACCCTGATACAGGCGTCCACACTGGATGCCGATATAAAGAGCCAGGCGGACGGCAAGGCTAAGACCGAGAAGGCCGGCCTGGTCGGTTCCCTTCTCGCCCAGCGGGCGCTGGATAAGGGAATCAAGCAGGTGGTTTTCGACCGCGGCGGATATAAGTATCACGGCAGAGTTAAAGCCCTGGCCGAGGCGGCTCGCAAAGCCGGGCTGAAGTTCTGAGGAGGTGAATGAAGCTGGCAAATAAGATAGACCCTACCGAACTGGACCTGAATGACAAGCTGATAAATGTCAACCGGGTGACCAAGGTGATGATGGGCGGCAAGCGCCTTAGCTTCACCGCCTTGGTGGTAACCGGCGACGGCAACGGCCATGTCGGCATCGGCACCGGCAAAGCCAACGAGGTGCCGGCGGCGATAAACAAGGCCAGCACGGTGGCTAAAAAGAACCTGATCAAGGTGCCCATGAACGGGACCACCATACCCTATATGATAAATGTCAGATTCGGCGCGGCGCGGGTGCTGCTCAGGCCGGCGGCGCCGGGCACGGGCATCATCGCCGGCGGCAGTATCCGGGCGGTGGTGGAGGCGGCCGGCATCGGGGATATCCTGACCAAGTCCCTGGGCAGCGCCAACAAGACCAATGTGGCCAAGGCGACCATACTTGCCCTGAGCCAGCTCAAAGACCCCAAGAAGGTGCTGGCGCGGCGCAAGCCGGGTGCGGCCAAGGCTGTCGAGGAGGAGGCGCCGTCCGTTGGCTAAGCTACATATTACCTGGATTAAAAGCGGCATCGGCTACAAGAGGGACCAGAGGAAGACCCTGAAAGCCCTCGGCTTCCGCCGCTTGAATCAATGCGTGGTCCAGGAGGACTGCAATTCGGTAAGAGGAATGATAAACAAGGTGAAACACCTGGTCAAAGTAGAGGAGGCAGGCTCGTGATGCAGAATGAGCTATCCCCAGCCCCCGGCGCCAAGAAGAGCCGCAAGCGTGTCGGGCGGGGGGACGGCAGCGGACACGGCACCTACTCCGGGCGTGGCTGCAAGGGGCAGAAGAGCCGCTCCGGCGGCACCCGCACCCGCGGCTTCGAGGGCGGGCAGCTGCCCCTTATCCGGCGTCTGCCTCGCAAGCGCGGCTTCACCAATATCTTCCGCACGGAGTACAGCGTGGTCAACCTGGACCAGCTCAACTCGTTCAAGTCCGGGAGCAAGGTGACCCCTCAGAAGTTAATGGCAACCGGTCTGGTGAAGTCGCTTCATAACCCGGTCAAGATACTGGCCGCGGGCGATATCGCCCATCCGTTGACGGTTACGGCGGACAGGTTCTCCGCCGCCGCCAGGGCGAAGATAGAGGCGGCCGGAGGCACCGTCAAGGAAACGGGACGTAAGGTGGAGGAGCCCAAGCCCGAAGAGATCAAACCCGAAGAGATCAAACCCGAAGAGATCAAACCCGAAGAGATAAAGCCTGAGGAGCCCAAGGCGGAAGCGCCCAAGGCGGCCAAACCCAAGGCGGCCAAGCCCAAGGCGGAAGCGCCCAAGGCGGCCAAACCCAAAGCCGCCAAGCCCAAGGCGGCCAAACCGAAGGCAGCCAAACCCAAGGCAGCCAAACCCAAAGAGGAGAGCGGGGCATGAAGCAGAGACAGACCAGCAACCGTCCGCGGCTGCTACAGGCTATGGTTGACGCCATGCGCGTTCCCGATTTGAGGAAGCGCATTCTGTTTACCGTGGGGATGCTGGTGATATTCCGCTTCGTGGCCCATGTCACCCTCCCCGGGGTGGACCCCAACGCCCTGCAGCAGCTGTTCGAGCGCAATGCCATGCTCGGTATGCTGGATCTGTTCAGCGGCGGCGCCATGAGGCTGTTCAGCGTGGCGGCGCTGGGGGTTTACCCCTATATCACCGCCTCCATCATTATGATGCTATTAACCCCGGTTATCCCCAAGCTCCAGGCACTGTCCCAGGAGGGGGAGGCGGGGCGGAATAAAATAAACCAGATTACCCACTGGCTGACCGTGCCCATGGCGGGCGTCGCCGGCTACGGGCAGATACTGCTTCTCCAGCGCGCCGATCCCCCGGTGCTCACCAGCATCGGCACATTGCCCACGGCGGCGATGGTGGTCTCCATGATAGCGGGCACCATGTTCCTGGTATGGCTGGGCGAGCTCATCACCGAGCACGGCATCGGCAACGGAATCTCTATGATAATATTCGGCGGCATCGTCGCCGGCTTCAGCAATATGGTTATTCAGGGGCGCTTCGCCGCTATGACCAACCCCGCCGGACTGGCGGGCTATGTCGTCCTGGTCCTGATTACCATCGCGATAATAGTAATCTTCACCGAGGCGCACCGGAGGATACCCGTTCAATATGCGCGCAGCGTTTACCGGGGCGGTCGTATGTACCGCCAGGCGGGGTCGTCCCATGTCCCGTTGCGGGTGAACACCGCCGGGATGATACCCCTTATCTTCGCCATGTCCGTGGTGATGTTCCCCGGCATGATAGCCAGCTATTTCGCCGCCCCCGCCGGAGCCGACCCCAACTTCGCCAACTCCGTGGTCGGCCTGTTCGACCCCAGGGCGGCGCTGCCCATGGGGCTGTTCTACTGGGGGCTGTTCTTCGTGCTGGCCATCGCCTTTGCCTTCTTCTACACCACGGTGATATTCCAGCAGCAGGACCTGCCTGGCACATTGCAGCGCCAGGGGGGATTTATCCCCGGCATCAGGCCCGGCAAACACACCGCCGAGTATCTCTCTCGGGTTATGCGCAATATCACCTGGGCGGGCGCGCTGTTCCTGGCTGGCGTGGGCATAATGCCCTTCGTGGGCCGGGAGGCCACCGGAGTGGACCTGCAGCTGTCCAGCATGGGCTTGATCATCATAGTGGGCGTTATTTTGGATACCATGAAGCAGATAGAGGCGCAGCTGGTTATGCGCCGCTATGAAGGCTTTATAAAATAGGCAAAAGAGTGTATATAGTCTTTCTGGGGGCTCCTGGAGCGGGCAAGGGAACACAGGCCGCTTATGTGGCTCAGGAGCTTGAGATGGCGCACCTCGCTGTGGGTGACCTGCTTCGCCAGGAAGTGGAAAAGAAGACCGAGCTGGGCATGAAGGCGAGGTCTTACATGGAGAAGGGGGTTTTAGCCCCCGATTCCGTGGTGATACCGATGGTGATTCGGGGCTTGGAGGTGGTGGGGGGCGGCGCCGGGGTAATCCTGGACGGCTTCCCCCGCAACCTGAAGCAGGCGGAGGCGCTGGACAATGCCCTGGGCGAGGAGCGCAAGGTTATAGACAAGGTGGTATATATAAAGGTCTCCGAGGAGGAGCTGATAAGACGCCTGAGCGGGCGGCGCATCTGTCGCAGTTGTCAGGCTCCCTATCATGTGGTAAGCTTTCCCCCTCGACGGGAGGACAGCTGCGATAAGTGCGGCGGGGAGCTGTACCAGCGCCCTGACGATGTCGTGGAGGCGGTGACGAAGCGGCTGGAGGTCTACGGGGCGGAGACGAAACCGCTGATAGACTACTACGCCGGGGAGGGCAAGCTGCTCACCGTGGACGGAGAAGGGGACGCTGGCGAGGTGGCAAAGCGAATAATCACCGCCCTACGCCAGGAGAGTGCGTAGGCCGGATGGGTATAATAATCAAGTCTGATCGCGAGATTGCGCTCATGCGGCAGGCGGGGAAAATAGTAGCCGCGGTACTGAGGATATTGAGCGAGCAAATGAAACCGGGAATGAAAACGAAAGAGATGGATGCCATCGCCGGCAGAGAGGTCGCCGCGCTGGGAGCCAAGCCCTCGTTCAAGGGCTATCGCGGCTTTCCGGCAAACCTCTGCGTCTCCATAAACGACGAGGTGGTGCACGGCATCCCCGGGGAGAGGGTGATAGCCGACGGCGATATCGTCTCCCTGGACTTCGGCGCTGTCTATGACGACTACCAGGGCGATGCCGCCCTGACGGTGGCGGTAGGCGACATCAGCCCGGAGGCGAAAGACCTCCTGGAGACCACCGCAGCCGCTCTCGGCGCCGGCATCGCCGCCGCCAGGCCGGGGGGAAGGCTGGGGGATGTTTCCGCGGCGATACAGAACTATGCTGAAACCAGGGGCTACTCGGTAGTCCGTGAATATACCGGCCACGGCATCGGCCGCGACATGCATGAGGAGCCGCAGATACCCAACTTCGGCAATCCCGGGGTGGGGCCGAGGCTGGCCAGTGGTATGGCGCTGGCGCTGGAGCCGATGGTGAATGTCGGTGATTGGCGCACCCGCGTGGACAGTAATCACTGGACCGTGCTCACGGCGGACGGCAAACTCTCCGCCCACTTCGAGCACACCATCGCCGTAACTGATGGCGAGCCAGAAGTGCTTACTGTCGTTTAGGGAATAAAGATATGGCTAAAAAAGATACTATTGAGGTCGAAGGGAAGGTAGTGGAGCCGCTGCCCAACGCCATGTTTCGCGTTGAGCTGCCCAACGGGCACAAGGTGCTGGCCCACATATCGGGCAAGATACGGCTGCACTATATCAGGATACTGCCCGGCGACAAGGTGCTGATAGAGCTTTCGCCTTATGACCTCAATCGTGGTAGAATTACCTACCGCTTGAAGTGATTAGGAGTTATTATGAAGGTTAAGGCTTCGGTTAAGCTACGATGCGAAAAATGCCGTGTGGTGAAGCGGCGGGGGGTGGTCAGAATCATCTGCCGCAACCCCCGGCATAAGCAGAGGCAGGGATAAACCATGGTGAGAGGAGACTGGTAAATGCCGCGTATAGCTGGTGTGGATATACCCAAGAACAAGCAGGTCTGGGTCTCGTTACAGTATATCTACGGGATAGGGACTACCCTGAGCCGGAAGATACTGGCTCAAGCGGGCGTCGCCGCCGAGACCAAGGTGACCGATCTCACCGATGAGGAGGTCGTTCGCCTCCGCGAGATTATAGACAAAGAGCAGAACGTAGAAGGTGAACTGCGGAAGATGGTTGACCTTAATATAAAGCGCCTCGTTGAGATAGGCAGCTATCGGGGGCTGAGGCATCGCTACAGCCTGCCCGTCAGAGGGCAGCGCACGCGAACCAATGCCCGCACCCGCCGCGGTACCCGTAAGACGGTAGCCGGCAGGGGCAAGAGGCGCGGTGTGGCTAAGAAGTAAGCCCGCCATCACATAGTGAAAAGGAGCAATTATAGTGGCGCAGAAGAAAAGAGGCAGAAAACGGGAGCGCAAAGCCGTACCGGCGGGGCGAGCCTACATTCATTCTACTTTCAATAATACCGTGGTTACCCTCACCGACCCTAAGGGGAATGTCCTCGCCTGGGGAAGCTCGGGAACGGCCGGCTTCAAGGGCTCGCGGAAAGGGACGCCCTATGCCGCCCAGCTGGCGGCTCAGGAGACGGCGCGCAAGGGGATGGAGCACGGGTTGCGCCAGATAGATGTCTATGTCAAGGGTCCGGGCAGCGGACGGGAGGCGGCGATACGCTCTCTCCAGAGCGCCGGGCTGCACATAACCAGTATCAGGGATGTCACCCCCGTTCCCCATAACGGCTGCCGTCCCCCGAAGAGAAGACGAGTTTAGGAGATATATAAGTGGCAAGGTATACAGAAGCAGTCTGTCGATTATGCCGCCGTAGCGGCGAGAAACTGATGCTCAAAGGGAGCCGGTGCTTTTCCCCCAAGTGCGCCGTGGACAGGCGGGATAAACCGCCGGGACAGCAGCATCGCAGCGGGCCGCCGCGGCGCATATCCGACCGCGGTTTCCAGCTACGGGAGAAGCAGAAGGCTCGCCAGAGCTACGGCATCATGGAGAGGCAGTTCCGGCGCATATTCTCCCACGCCGAGAGGCAGACCGGCATCACCGCCGAGAACCTGGTGGTGCTTATGGAGAGGCGTCTGGATAACATCGTCTATCGCCTCGGCTTCGCCGATTCCCGCGCCCAGGCGCGCCAGATAGTCCAGCACGGGCATATCATGCTCAACGGGCGCAAGACCGACATACCCTCCTGCCTGGTCAAAGAGGGCGATACCATCGGCTGGCGGGAAGGCAGCACCAAGACCGAGTACTATCAGCAGGTGGCTGAGAACATAGAGGCTAAGGCGATTCCGGGCTGGTTGAGCCTGGATAAAGAGAAACTTATCGGTCAGCTTGCCTCGCTGCCCACCCCCGACGATGTCGAGGTCAAGTTCGAAGGCAAGGCCGTGGTCGAGTACTACTCGCGATAATCTATATAATGCGGAGGTTACATTTTGTCTCGCTTGGTAATACCCAAGATTGAGTGTGTAGAAAGCAAGGATAACTTCGGGCGGTTCGTGGCCCAGCCCCTGGAGAAGGGCTTCGGCATAACCCTGGGCAACGCTTTGCGCCGGGTTATGCTCAACTACCTTCCCGGAGCGGCCGTAACCGGGGTGATGATAGAGGGGATTCAGCATGAGTTCTCCACCATCCCTCACCTGAAGGAGGATGTCCCGGAGCTCCTGCTTAATATCAAAGACTTGAGGCTGGTCCCTGTCTCCGGGCAGGAGGGCAAGCTGGTGCTGGATGTGGCTGGTGAGGGGCGCGTCAGCGCTGCCGATATCAAGCCCTCCACGGACTTTGAGATCAGCAACCCGGAGCTTTACCTGGCTACTCTGGACTCACCGGAAGCCAAGCTCTATATCGAGCTTGATGTGGAGGTGGGCGAGGGCTACCGGGAAGCCGAGTCCAGCGGCAGCCTGTCCGTGGGGATGATAGCGGTGGACGCCATCTTCACCCCGATACGCAAGGTCAACTTCTCCGTGGAGTCCATCCATGCCGGGCAGGAAGGCAGCCACCAGCAGCTGTTCCTCGAGGTGTGGACGGACGGCACCGTATCGCCTCCGGAGGCTATCAGCCGCAGCGCCGAGATACTGGTGGGGCAGCTGTCTCCGTTCGTGGAGTATGTCAAGGTTTCTCAGATGAAGGATGAGGAGGAAGCCATCCGCCTGTCCATCCCCGAGGAGCAATATAATATGTCGGTGGAGCAGCTGAACCTGTCAGTGCGTACCATGAACTGCCTGCGGCGGGGTGGCATCGATACCGTCGGCCAGCTAATAGGCAAGGAGGAGAAGGAGCTGCTTTCCCTGCACAACTTCGGCAACAAGTCCATGGTGGAGCTGGAGGAGCGCCTCCAGGCGATGGAGCTGTCCCTGAAGACCGCTGACGAGGAGTCCGCCCCGGCGGCGGAGGAGCCAGCCGGCGAAGATAAGGAAGAGGAAACGGAAAATGAGGCATAAGATAGCCGGCAGAAAGCTGGACAGGGCATCGGGGCACCGCAGGTCGCTTTATCGCAACCTGGTCACCGACCTGCTCAACCATGAGAAGATTACCACTACCGAGGCGAAAGCCAAGGAAGTGCGCGGCTTGGCTGAGAAGATGATAAGCCTGGGCAAGAAGGGCGGGCTTCACTCCCGCCGCCAGGCGGCAGCCTATATCATAGACCGTAAGGTGGCTGATAAAGTTTTCAGTGACCTGGCGCCCAGATACTCTGAGCGCCCCGGCGGCTATACCCGCATCGTTAAGCTGGGTCCCCGCCTGGGCGACGGGGCGGCCATGGTCAAGCTGGAGCTGGTAGAGTAACAGGGGGCGGTCAGCTTGGCAAAGACCAAGATGATACTGATTGTGGAGTATGACGGCACCCGTTACCACGGCTTCCAGTTCCAGGAAAACGCCGCCACCATACAGCAGGAGATAGAAGAAGCCATAGCCAGGCTTACCGGAGAGCAGCTGCGGGTGATGGCCGCCAGCCGGACCGATGCCGGGGTTCACGCCCGGGGTCAGGTGGTCAGCCTGAGGACGGATTCCTCCCTCCCGCCGCGGTCTTTCGTCTCCGGGTTGAACCGCTACCTGCCTGAGGCGATAGCCGTCAGGGAGGCGCATCGGGCCGATGACAGCTTCGATGTCAGGCGCGATGCCGTCAGCCGGGAGTATAAGTATTATATATTTAACAGCTCGGTGCGGTCGCCGCTGAACAATGGTCATGCTTACCGTGTCTGTGGGGACCTTGATGTGGAGGCGATGAACCGGGCAGGCCAGGAGCTGGTGGGCGAGCACGATTTCGCCTCGTTCGTCACCTCCATGGACGAAGAGATAAAGAGCACCGTGCGCAGCGTGTACCGCGCGGAGATGGAGAGGGACGGGGATATGGACATCTTCAATATGGTGGCCAGCTCCTTCCTGCCGCACCAGGTGCGCAACACCATGGGGGCTCTGATCCAGGTGGGGCGGGGCAAGGTGAGCGTGGACGGATTTCGTGGTATAATAGAGGCCAGGCAGCCCGGATTGGCTGCCCCCACAGCCCCGGCTTGCGGGCTGTTTTTGATGCGGGTGAATTACCCCGCTTCTTTTGTGGAGGAGATTAGTGAAAACCTATAGCGTTAAAGCATCTGAAATCAAGCGGGAGTGGCATCTTGTCGATGCCTCCGACCAGGTTCTGGGAAGGCTGGCTACCCGTATTGCCCGTCTGCTGATGGGCAAGCATAAGCCGACATTCACCCGTAACCTGGACACCGGCGATTGCGTGGTCGTCATCAACGCCGAGAAAGTGCGCCTGACCGGCGACAAGGCGAAGCAGAAGGTCTATCGCCGCCATTCCGGCTATCCCGGCGGGCTGAAGACCGTCAGCTATGAGAAGATGATGGCTACCCACCCCACCCGGATAATAGAGCATGCCGTCAAGGGGATGCTCCCCCATACCCGGCTGGGAAACAGTATGATAAAGAAGCTCAGGGTCTATGCCGGTGAGAACCACCCGCATGGAGACCAGCTGAAGAAATAGGATTTGGTATGGAAAAACAGAACTACTACTATGCAGTGGGCAAGCGCAAGACAGCCGTAGCCCGGGTAAAGCTGATGTCGGGCACGGGCTCTATCACCGTCAACGGCGTTCCCTACGAGGAGCGGTTCCCCCGCCCGGCGCATCGCCGCACCATACTGCAGCCGATGGTGCTCACCGAGACCGCCGATAAGTACGATGTGGTGGTCAAGGTCATCGGCAGCGGCATATCGGGGCAGGGCGACGCCATCTCGCACGGAATCGCCAGGGCGCTGGTCAGGGCTGATGAGAAGCTCCAGCCGGTGCTGCGCAAGACCGGCATGCTCACCCGGGACTCCCGCATCAAGGAGCGGAAGAAGCCGGGGCTGAAGCGGGCGCGCAAGGCTCCACAGTATACCAAGCGGTAATATAAACGCGGACTATTATCCGGGAGGGTCGGGTCCTTTACTTGGGTTCGGCTCTCCCGTAGTCGTCTTCCACCCGGACGACATCGCTCAGCTCCGGGGTGGAAACCTCGAAGATGGTGGTGTCTTCGATAGCCTCCAGGCGGTGTTTGTTGTTGGCTGGGATATGGATGCTCTGCCCCGTCCGAATGGTGGACGATGTCATCCGGCCGCCGATCTCGATCTCCATCTTTGCCTTCCCCTGATAGAGATACATGCTCTCATCTTTTTTATGGTGGTATTGAAGGCTGACCCGGTGCCCCTGGGCGATAAAGATTATCTTGCCTGCATACTGCGCGGTGCGGGCGAACAGTATCTCATAGCCCCAGGGCTTCTCTGTTCTCTGCGGAAGCTTGTCTGTCATCTTCCCCCTCCTCAGATTCCGGCTATTCTTTTACCCTCTTCAAGGAGCCTGTTCGCGCGCTCCGGGGAGCCGCTTTCGGCGTAGAGGCGCAGCACGGGCTCGGTCCCGGAGAACCGGATGAGCAGCCAGCCGCCGCCAGCCAGAGCATAGCGGAATCCGTCCCAGGTGTCCACCCTTAAAACCTCGGCGCCGTCTATTTTGTCGGGGGGATTGCTCTTCAGCCACTCTATAATCGCCTGGCGCTCGTCGGCGGGAAACCCCGCATCTATGCGGTGGAAGTGGTGGGGGCCCACCTTGCTGTAGAGGTATGACACCAGCTGGGACGGGCTCTTGCCGGTCTGCGCCATCAGGTCCAGGAAGTATAACCCGGCCAGGATGCCGTCCCTCTCCGGCATGTGGTCCCGGAAGCCGTAGCCGCCGCTTTCCTCGCCGCCGATGAGGACATCCCGGTCTTTGTCCAGCATCAGCTTGGCGATGTGCTTGAAGCCCACCGGCGTCTCCTCCACCTTGACGCCGTATATCTCCCCCAGCCTGTAGAGCATGCTGGAGGAGTTTATCGTCTTCACTATCGTCCCCCGCTCCCCCCGCACCTCCAGCATGTAGAGGCAGAGCAGGGCGTAGACCTGGAGGGTGGTCAGGAACACCCCGTTTTCGTCCACGATGCCGAGGCGGTCGGCGTCGCCGTCGGTGGCTATGCCCACAGCCGCCTTACGCTCTTTTACCGCGGCGGAGAGCCCGCCCAGGTTGGCGGCGATGGGCTCCGGCTGGTGCATGCCGGGGAACAGGGGATTGTGCTCCCCGTTTATCTCGGTGATAGCCGTCTGGCCGCCGTCCAGCAGGGAGCTCAGGTAGCCGGCGCCGGTGCCGTGCATGGGGTCGAAGACCACCTTGAGCCCGGCGCGGCGCAGCCCGTCCCGGTCTATGATGCCGGCGATGTGTTCCACATATGCCGGGGACAGGTCTGTGTACTCCACCAGCCCCTTTTCTATCGCCTGGGGCAGCGGCAGATGACTCACCTGGCCTATGGCGGCGATGCGCTTCTCCATCTCGGCGGTGGCTTCCGGCGGCGCTCCAGCGCCGTCCTCGGTCTTGAGCTTGAAGCCGCTCCACTGCGCCGGATTGTGGCTGGCGGTGATGACGACGGCTCCGGCAGCTTTGCGGGCGATGACGCCGTAGCTTATCACCGGCGTCGGGGTGGGGTGGGGGCAGAGGTATACCTTGATGCCGTTTCCGGCGGCTATCTCGGCGGCGGCGGCGGCGAAGTTCTCGGAGGCGAAGCGGGTGTCATAGCCTATTACCAGCCCCCGCCCCGCCAGCCCGGCGTCTTTCAGCCAGTCGGCGGTAGCCTGGGCGCAGATGCGGACGTTAGCGAAGGTGAAGTCCTCGGCGATTATCCCCCGCCAGCCGTCGGTGCCGAACTTGATGGGGTTATCTATAATAGCCCACCCCCTTTGCTTTGTCCGGTCGCTATTTAACGGGTACCAGGTCGCAGAAGCGGTAGGAGTTCTTGGACACCTGCTCGCCCAGCTTATAGCCTATGCTGTCTGTGAAGATGGGGCCGTCGAAGACGAAGGAGTGGAACTCCCCGTTCTCGCCGCCCTTGTCCACCTTTGGGGGGAGTTGGGACAGGAATTCGGCATCGATGACCCTGCCCAGGAAGCTCTTGTCCAGGACCCTGGTATCCACGCAAATGACCACCGCCTTGAACCCGGCGGCGACGAATGAGCCGGTGAGTTCGTCGGTATCCCTGCCCCATATCGGGAAGACGGGCTTTATCCCCAGCTGGGAGAGGTTTTTCTGACGGTATTCCTTGACCCACTCCAGGAAGATATCCCCGAATATCGCCGTGGAGATGCCCTCTTCCTTGAACTGGCGCAGAGTGGCGTCCATGATGGTCTGATACTCCTCGTTGGAGCACTCCTTGGGGATGAACACCTTGTGCAGGGGCAGCCCCAGGGACTGTGCCTGCTGCTCCACCAGGACGCGGGGGACGCCGTGCAGGCTGACCCGGTCATAGCCTTCGGTGACGGTGGTAAGCAGGGAGGCTACTTCATATCTGCGGCTTCTCTGTATCTCGTATAGCGCCATGGCGCTGTCCTTGCCGCTGCTCCAGGAGAATAGTGCCTTTTCTGTCTTCTTCATGGCTTATTCACGGCTGATGGCTAGCGGGACTGTCTGACGGGGACGCCCAGCTCCGGTATTCTGAGCTCGGTGTAGCGGAAGCCGTCCGCGCTCAGGGAGGTTATCTTATCCTCGGTTGTCTGCAGGAGATGGTTCCATCTCTCCCGGAATATGCTGAAGTTGTCGAAGGAGCGTCCGTTTATCCCCTGCGCTTCCCGCGCCAGGTTGACGAACTGGGAGATTATCTTCCTGTTGGTGCTGCGCAGTATGTCATGCAGCACCGAGAGCACGCTCTGCATGTGGGTCGGCTTCAGCTTGTCCAGGTCGGTGAAGGTCTCCAGTATGGACTGGTAGTAGTACAGGAAGTCCTTGAAGGTGTCGGCGGCGAAGTCCCGGCGGCGGATGCCCTCCGAGCGCTTATCTATCATCTCGCGCCGTTTCCCCTCCTCCAGCCAGTCCGCCCTGATGATTGACTCCCAGAAGTCCTGCTGGATGGAGGTGAAGCTGTAGGGGCAGCTGGAGCGCAGCAGCTCCATGAAGCCGCCGCAGGTCTCCATTATATCGGTCAGAATCAGCCGCGCTTTCTCCTCATCGATAGTAATCGCAGTCTCCTCTATTTCCCGGATATCGTCTCCTATCCCGGCCAATCCCTGCAGATCCTCCGACATCTAAACCTCCTCGCTGGTTGGTGGTGGGGAATCCTATCCCCTTTATCCTCTTCCCCTTATCAAGGGGAAGATATTTCACAAGATGGGCTGCGCCCCTCTGAAACTCCCTGCTTGGCGGTGTTATTTACACGCCTCTCGCTTCAGGATTTCGGCCTTATCCGTCTTCTCCCAGGGCACGTCCAGGTCTTCCCTGCCGAAGTGCCCGTAGGCGGCGGTGGGCAGGTAGATGGGGCGGCGCAGGTCGAGGTTGCGGATAATGGCTTCCGGCCTGAGGTCGAAGTGCTTGGCTACCAGGTCATCAATCACCTTCTGCTCCACCTTGCCGGTGCCGAAGGTCTCCACGGATACCGATAGGGGGTGAGCCACCCCGATGACATAGGCTATCTGCACCTCCGCCCTCTCCGCCAGCCCGGCGGCGACCAGGTTCTTGGCGATGTAGCGGGCGGCGTAGGCGGCGGAGCGGTCCACCTTGGTGGGGTCTTTGCCGGAGAAGGCGCCCCCGCCGTGACGGGCGACGCTGCCGTAGCTGTCCACCAGTATCTTGCGCCCGGTGAAGCCGGTGTCCGATACCGGGCCGCCGATGACGAAGCGCCCGGTTGCATTGACATAATGCTTGGTGTCGCCGTCCGTCAGCGATGCCGGTATTATCGGCTTGATGACATGCTTAATGATGTCCTCTTCGATTTTATCGTGGCTGACATCGGGGTCATGCTGGGCGCCGATGACCACGCAGTCCACACGCTCGGCGCAGCCGTTGCGGTACTCCACCGTAACCTGCGATTTGCCGTCGGGGCGGAGGTAGGGCAGGGTTTCATCCTTGCGCACCTTGGCCAGCTGGCGGCACAGCTTGTGCGCCAGCGAAATGGGCAGGGGCATCAGCTCCGGGGTCTCGTTGCAGGCGAAGCCGACCATCATTCCCTGGTCGCCGGCGCCTATCTTGTCCAGGTCGTCGGCGGTCTTGGCGCCCTTGGCCTCCTGGGACTTGTCCACCCCCAGGGCGATGTCCTTGGACTGCTCGTTGATGGATACCATCACCCCGCAGGACTCGTAGTCGAAGCCGTATTCGGGGCAGGTGTAGCCGATGTTGTGCACCACCTCCCGCACCGTGCTGGGAACCTCCACATAGCAGTCGGTGGTGATCTCGCCCATGATGATTATCAGTCCGTTGGTGATGGCGGTCTCGCAGGCTACCCTGGCGTTGGGGTCCTGCTTTATTATGGCGTCCAGTATGGCGTCCGATATCTGGTCGCATATCTTATCCGGGTGTCCTTCGGTTACCGATTCCGAAGTTATCAGGTAGAGTGGTGAGCTGCTAAAGGTTGTAGGCATCTTTCCTCCTTGTTATGTTCCTTCCTCCCAGCTGGTCAGGTACTTCTCCTGCTCAGGGGTTAAGCTGTCTATTTTTATGCCCATTGAGTCCAGCTTCAGCCGGGCGATCTGCTTGTCTATCTTCTCCGGGACGGGATAAACCCGGATGTCGAGCTTGCCCTGGTTCTGGGCTATGTATTCCAGGGACAGCGCCTGGTTGGCGAAGCTCATATCCATCACATTCGCCGGGTGCCCCTCGGCGGCAGCCAGGTTTATCAGCCTGCCCTCTCCGAGCAGGTACAGGCGGCGGCCGTCTTTCATGGTGTATTCGTCGGTGAAGGGGCGCATCTCCCGCTTGCTGACGGACATCTTCTCCAGGGCGGGTATGTTTATCTCTACATTGAAGTGCCCGCTGTTGGCCATGATAGCCCCGTCCTTCATCGCCTTGATGTGGG
>CAYLMC010000003.1:27022-35218 GCA_964384865.1 uncultured Dehalococcoidales bacterium
TTGAAGTGCCCGCTGTTGGCCATGATAGCCCCGTCCTTCATCGCCTTGATGTGGGCTTCATCGATGACGTGCTTATCGCCGGAGATGGAGATGAAGATGTCCCCTATCCTGGCGGCTTCTAGCAGGGGCATCACCTGGTAGCCGTCCATAACCGCCTCCAGCGCCCGGGTGGGGTCCACCTCGGTGACGATCACCTGGGCCCCCATGCCCTGGGCGCGCAGGGCTATGCCGTGCCCGCACCAGCCGTAGCCGGAGACGACCACCTTCTTGCCCGCCCAGAGGATGTTGGTGGCGCGGGTGATGCCGTCCAGGGTGCTCTGCCCGGTGCCGTAGCGGTTGTCGAACAGGTACTTGGTCTGGGCGTCGTTGACGGCGATGATGGGGTATTTCAGGTCTCCCTTTCTCTCCAGGCTGCGCAGGCGGATTATCCCGGTGGTGGTCTCCTCGGTGCCGCCCATGACATCGCTGATTAAATCGGTCCTCTTGGTGTGGATAGTGGCCACCAGGTCGGCGCCGTCGTCCACGGTGAGCTGGGGCTTGTTCGCCAGGGCGGTGTCTATGTGCTGGTAGTAGGTGGCGTCGTCCTCGCCCTTGATGGCGTTCACCGGTATGCCGTATTCCACCAGGGCGGCGGCGACATCGTCCTGGGTGCTCAGCGGGTTGGAGGCGCAGAACACGGCGTCCGCTCCTCCAGCCTGGAGCGCCAGGGCAAGGTTAGCCGTTTCGGTGGTGATGTGGAGGCAGCCGGAGATGCGGATATCTTTCAGGGGCTTCTCCTTGGCGAACCTCTCCGTTATCAGCTTTACCACCGGCATCTGCTGGCCGGCCCATTCTATCCTCTTTCTGCCCAGTTCGGACAGGGAAGGGTCTTTAATGTCATACCTGTCTTTAGTCAAACTCGTCTCCTTTATTTGAACTGCTCGGCGACCCAATCGGGTATGTCCACGGTGCCCATGATGATCGGCTTCTGGTGGCAATCGCTGCCGCCGGTCATGAGCAGGTGGTGCCTTTCGGCGAACCCGATATAGTGGGCGGTTGTCCTGGCATCGTGCCTGGAATGCCAGCACTCAACTCCGTGGATATATTGTAACATATATCGCTCTATGATTGCCTCTTGTGATGCCAAATCAGCCGCGATTCTGGCCAGTGATGTCCCGTTGGGGTCGTTGGGGTGCGCCAGCACCAGCCTGCCGCCGGCATCACCTATCAGCCGGGAGGCTTCGGGAAGTGACAGCGGGTACTTGGGGGCGTCGCACCTGACCAGGTATCTGTCGAACGCTTCCTGCTTGCTGGCGACTATACCCTTCTCTATCAGGCGGTTGGCGATGTGGGGGCGGCCCAGGGCGCCGTCGGCGCTCTCTTCTATTTCCCTCATGTCCTCCTCGGTGAAGGGGGGGACGGCATCCCCGGCGAGCGCGGCGTTCAGCCTCTGAAGTATCTGCCGCGCCCGCTTCTCGCGGTGCCGGCGCATCAGCGCCAGCTTGTCCTGGAGCGCCCGGTTATGGACACCGTACCCGTAGCCGAGGAAGTCCAGGGAGGCGGGCTTGGCGTCGGGGCGGGTGAAGGCGACATTCAGCTCCACGCCGGTGATGTAGGCGATGCCGTGCTCCTCCGCCAGGGTGACGGCTCTCTCCTGGGCGGCTATGGAGTCGTGGTCGGTGATGGACATCAGGCCGATGCCCCGTTTCTTCGCCTCCGGGAAGACCTGCTCCACGGTGAAGTTGCCGTCGGAGCCGGTCCTGGTGTGGATATGCAGGTCTATCCTCATGCCTACTTCCGGACGATGCCGATGATGTGCCAGTTCGGCGGGTCGTCGTCGGTGGTGTCCACGGTGAGGTGGATGATGGCCAGGCCGGGGTACTGCTCTTTGAGGTCGTCCAGGTCTACATCCTGGAACTTCTTCTTGTTGTTCAGGTATGCCTGCTCGGTGAGGGCGTTGGAGACATAGTTGTCCTTGGTGCGCGCCAGTATCCGCCGGATGGACACCTCCTGGGGGCAGTGCGTCTGCAGGATGACGAAGGTGCGGCCGTACTTGGCGGCTATCGCCGCCGCCTGTCTTCTAAGGGACCGGGTGACGAAGGTGGCGTCCAGTATCACCCCCTCGCCCCGGTTCAGGCTGTCATCGGCCCGCCGGAACATCTCGTCATAGACCAGGGTGCGCTTGTCCATGCTGGAGGCGACCTTCTCGTCGAAGATGTCCTCGTTCTTGAGCACATCCTTGCGGATGAGGTCGGTGCGCAGGATGGGGTAGCCCTTTATCTTGGCCACCTCCTCGGTGGTCTCTGTCTTCCAGGTGCCGGGCAGCCCGCAGGCGATGAGGAGGACATCGTCCCCCAAGGTTTTCTGGATGAATTCAGCAAACGGCTCTTTCAATTTCTATCTCCATTACGTATTTGTGGGGTGGGGCTAGTATTAGATGTCAACCTCATTCAGGTTCACATCTGCCTTCTTCCTACCGATGATGGCTATATAATAAAGCTCTTTGCCGTCTAAAGAGAGCCGGTGGCGGTAGCGTTTTTGGCGCAGGATGGTCAGGTTATCATCGCTGATTTCGTCGATGATATCCTTGTAGCCTGTGTCGTCTTGGTTGGTAAGGAACCTGTCCTTGATGTTGAAGGCAATCCAGCCTTCTTTCCGCACCAGGTTGAATGCGTTCAGGAATGCCTTGGGAGGTATGTCTTCGAAGCCCAGGGCGGCTACGGAGATGAGAGTATTGAAGTGGTATTGCCTCAACTCCTTCGTCTCCTCTTCCCCAAGCTCAGCCATATCTATTACGTAGTAATCCTCATAGGCGTCGGCATGGTCTCTCTGCGCTGCCTCTCTGGCTTCTTTGATGATATCAACGCCGACTATCAGGTCTCCTCCCTTTTGGATAATCTCCTCGCCCACCATTCCGTTGCCGGCGCCGAAGTCTAGAACGCGACAGTCTTCTAAGTCGCCCTTGGTTTCCTCAAGCAGGTTGCATATCACTTTGGGGGAATCGCACCTTAATTTCTGGCAGAAGATCTGTTCGTATAGTCCGGGGTGTTTGTATATTTCGTCGTAGTCGTGGAGCCTCATCTTCTCTCGTCTGGCTCCGCTTTTAACTATTATCCACTCTTCGTCTTGGTCTAGCTGTTGTTCAATCTCTGGAACCACAATCTCATAACTCAAATGCAAAATACTCCTCAATCAAACTTAATAACTCCGCTGTGGGGATTTTTGTGGGGTGTGGGGTGTGGGGGATTTTTTGTAAGGGGCTGTATGCTTTTGGTTAATACATCGTGTGTATTATAACACTATACATACGACTCGGCAAGCTCGAAGTAGCTGCGGGCGGCGGCGAGCGCCTCCCCCCTCGCCCCCTCCGAGACATGGGGGGCGTCGTAGGTGAAGCAGGCCACCTTGCCGCGCACATACGCCCGGTAGCACTTGTAGAAGCCGAGCAGCTGCTTCAGCTCATTGTCCCCGCTGTGGGCGACATAGGCATCCACGAAGGCATCAGACAGGTCGGGCCGCCGGTAGTGGTCCAGGTCCATAGCCAGGAAGGCTATCTCCGAGGCGACATCGCAGTAGCGGAAGCGGTCGTTGAACTCTATGCAGTCGTAGATGTAGATGCCGTCGGTGAAGCAGACATGGGCGGCGTGCAGGTCGCCGTGGCAGTCCCGTATCCTCCCCTCCTCCACCCGCCGCCGCAGCAGGGCGGCGTTGTCGCCGATGAAGCCCTCGGTGTAGCTCTTGATGCCCTGATAGGTATCGCGGGGTATTATGGCGCCGATATATTTCTCGGTCTGGGCGAAGTTCTCCCCGGCGTTGCCGGCGACGGTCTCCAGCCCCCCGAAGGCGCTGATATCGGCATTGGTCTCGGCGCGCTGGTGGAAGTCGGACAGCTTCTCCGCCACCCGCGCCACCATCTGGGCGGTTACCTCGTCCCTGCCGAGCAGGCTGTCCATCATGGATTCCTGGGGGAGGCGGCGCATCTTCACGGCATACTCCACGGCTTCGCCCGCCCCGCCCAGGGCGAAATTATCTCCATCCTGGGTTATGGACACCACCTCCAGGTATATCTCTGGGCTGAGGCGCTGGTTAAGCTCCAGCTCCCGCCGGCAGAAGTGACGGCGCTTCTCCAGGGTGGTGTAGTCCAGGTAGCCCAGGTCCACCGGTTTCTTTATCTTATAGACATAGTCGTCGGCGATGAAGACGAAGGACATCTGGGTCTGCTTGAGCTCCACCCGGGCTGGCTTATGGGGGTAAACATCGGGTTTTAGCAAGGCTTGGGCTATCGCCGGCAGCGGCGTCTTGGCGTTGTTCGTCTTCAGCCTCCCTCGAACTCCAGCTTCACGGTAACTATCTCGAAGGGCTGCATCTCTATGGTCATCTCTTTGCTGTGCTGGACGGAGAGGTTCTGCTCCTCCTCCTCCAGCATGTTGGTGAGCACCGCCCGCTTGATTTTCCGGAACAGCTTTATCCTCGCCTTGGTGATGTCGCCGGTTGTCTCGAAGAACCTCAGTATCACCCCGCCCCCCTCGTCCGCCTTCTTCAGGGCGGATAGGAGGACATTATCCGGCGATAGCTCCAGGAAGGAGTACTGCGGGGGCAGCCCGCCCTTGGCGTTTGCCTGGATGGCGACGGGACGGGTAGAGTATTCCCGCCCGTGCTTGTATGACTGCGCCTGCTTCCAGTCGCCCTCGTGGTGCTGCAGGGCGTACTCGAAGGTGTAGTCCCTCAACTCCAGGGCGTCCGGGGTGGGCACCATCGGCCCCGCCTCCCCGTCTGCGGAGAGCACCGAGACGCTGCGGAGCAGGGTGAGGAACACCGAGCCCTCCTTTATCTCCGATGCCGGGATCCCCTTGTTCATGAAGGTGATGCCCCTGGTGCCGTCGCCGTGGCAGAACCAGGACAGAAAGTTGGGGATGCCGGCCGGTATCTCCCGCTTGTCGCCCACGGCGGCGAACTGCTCAGTGGGCTCCGGGATGACCCCGAACTGGGTCTCCCGGAAGTATAGCATTCTCTCTTTCATGGTGTCGAACTTCACCCGCAGCCGGATGTTGGGGTAGTTGTTGTCTATCCGGGTGACGAACTCTATGCGCGGAATATCGCGGTAGATGATTATCTCCTTGGAGATGTCCATCACCTTGTAGCGGTATACGCTGGGCTTGAGCTTGTCCAGGCGGCGGTAGGGCCAGTGGAGGCAGTAGTACTCGTTCTGGAAGGTTATCCTGGTCTTCAGGGGTCCCTTCTCTATGTTGAACCCCTTCGGCTTGAAGCCCCCGTAGCGGATGCCGTCCCCGCTCTCGTTCTTGATCAGCTCGTCGAACATGTAGCGGTGGTAGTACAGGTCTCCTATCTCGTTGTCTATGTGGAGCTCGTTGCCCTTCACCAGGGGCTTGCCGTCTCTATCGAAGACCTCTACCACCCCCGTCTCCGGGTCCGCCTTCAGCCTGAAGAAGGGATTGCTTACCTCGTTGCCGCGCACCGTCATCCTGCCCCTGGGGAGCCGCTCCCGCTCCACGATGCGGTAGACCTTGTAGCCCAGCGGTGGCAGGTCGGCGGTGAAGCCTATCCGGGCATGGGCGATGTTCCCCTGGGCGTCCTTGATGGTCTCCATCAGCTGGGTGTCTATCTCTTCCTCGCCGTGAGCCAGCCCCGGCTTCCTCCGCCACCCCTCCCTCAGCTCCAGGTCGACCTCGCACCAGTTCGTTGTTCGGTGGGCGAGGGGGTTGAACACCACCACGGCATCCCCCCTGGTGTCTATCTTGGTGACGATGTGGCGCAGGGAGTCGTTTATTATGGCGCGCAGGCTGGCTTCCAGGGTGGAGAAGACGTCCCTGACCTCATCGTAGATGGCGTCCACGCCGCAGCCGGAGATGATGTCATGGAAGCCGATGAACAGCAGCTTCTCCCAGCACTGGCTCATCTCCTCGGCGGGGTACTCTCTGCCGTGCATCCAGGCGAGGGTCGCCGCGCCCTCGGCGGCGGTCATCAGCTCCTCGCACTTCTTGGCGCCGATGATGACCCACATACGGCTGGAGCATACCTGGGGGAACACCTGGGACAGCTCGGTGTCATACAGCTCCCCCTCGATGAGCTCCAGGTCGCTCTTGTCCCTCTCCTCCAGCCCCTGGAAGAACTGGGATGGGGTGGCTATCTTCATCTCGGAGCCGCCCCGGTGGGTCTCGTTCCACTTCTTCACCGTCTCCACGGTCTCCTCCTGGGGGAGGGTTATCCCACTCCCGGAGGGCATCAGGATGTGGTGGGTGGCGGCGTACTTGTTGAGCTCTATGTAGTTTTCCTCCAGCTTCTCCGGGCGCAGGTCGAGCCCGGCCCGGTAGCCCAGGGGCATCCAGTGGGACAGGATGGTGGTCCCGTCCAGCCCTCGCCAGATGAACTCGCTGTGGGTCTTCTTGGTGCCTCGCCGGAAGGCGACCCATTTATAGCCGGTCTTTTTGTATATCTGAGGGAGCTGGGCGTTCATCCCGAAGCTGTCAGAGCACCAGGCGACGGGAACATCTACCCCGAACTTCTCCCGGCAGTACCTCTTGCCCAAGGCTATCTCCCGGATGAGCACCTCCCCGGCGGGGAGCATGGTGTCCGCCATCAGGTACTGTCCGTCCACTATCTCCAGCCGGCCCTGGTGAATCATGTCCTTGATATCCGCCCACAGCTTGGGATTCCTCTTCTCCATCATCTGCAGGGGATATATCTGCTCCCAGATGAAGCGGTAGCCGTCGCCCTTCTTCATCAGGGTGATGGCTTTCTTGATGATGGTCTCGTTCAGGTCCAGGTAGTCTTCTTTGGTGAAGGCCCAGGCGACATCATAGTGGGTGTGAGGCACCAGGTATATCTTTTGCATTCCTCTGTCCATCGGCGAGTATTCGGAATTATTATACTAAATATCACGGGTTTCGGCGAGCAGGCAGCTCCTTGAGGTAGGCCCTCACCCTGCCGACATGTCTTATCAATATCAGGACGGTCGTCGCCAGCGCGGGGTAGAGCAGCCTGTGGTCGAAGAAGTAGAGGGGAACCAGGGCAACGCCCATCCCTACCACCCTCCCCACCACCTGGGTGCCGAGGATGTGGAATGTATCCCGGCGCTCTATCCGGCTCGTGAGCACATACTGGGCGGCGAAGATGGCTCCGCCGATGGTCAGGCACCAGATGGGCAGGGAGTACGGATTCAGGGCGAGCAGGACACCCATGAAGGCGGCTATCCCTCTGCCACCTTCCTTGAACCTGAAATAGAAGGGGTAGCAGTGGCCGAGGACGACGAAGAGGCTGCTTATTATCACTGCTGCCGCCGGGTTGTACCCCAGGAATCCCAGCCACCCGGCGATGTAGATGGCCAGGACCGCTTTCCACATGTCGACCGCCGTTATCCCTATCAAGCCGGCCACCGCCGGGTTCCGCGACCTGGCGTCCCGTATCAGGCGGTAGGCGTTCATCGCCCCCACATTGCCCGATCCTTCACGCCTGATGTCCTTCCCCGTCATCCCCTTGGTGGCCAGGTAGGCGGTGGGGAAGGAGCCTATGATGTAGGCTATGACGGCAATCAAGATGAGCCAGGCATTATGGAGCATAAGCGAACCTCAATCCGGCTGTTCTATCGGCTTTTAGCCTTTATCGGCGTGGCATCTTATGAATCGGGCTATGGAGCGGTCATAGGTCTTCTCCACCTCCGGCGGGAACACGCAGGCGGGAAGCTGGTCAGCCGCCAGGTGGTACTGGATACACTCACAGCACCGGCCCTTTCTGGAGCAGGGCTGGTAGGTGCAGGTGCCCCCGGCTTTGTTGGCGTCTATGTTGCATTCCATGGGCGGATTCTCCTTAAACGGTATGTCTTTTTCTGACCCTGGCGGATAGCTCGGCGAGCCGCTCCAGGACCAGCTCGGCGGACTGATCGCTTGCCATCGAGCCCAGCCCGCAGCTGGGGGTGAGCAGCCCCTGCCTTATCAGCTGCTCTGCGGGGATGCCCTCCCTGGTGAAGGGCGCCATGGCCTCATTGAGGCGGTCGTGGAGGCTGGCTGTCGTCTCCTTCTCTATGGCTTCGGCGTTGCTGGGGACGATTCCCCAGGCTATGGTGCCTCCTCTGGCTAGGAAGGCTTTCACCGCCGCCGGATACAGCGCCAGAGAGCCGGCGAAGCCGTAGGCATCGAAGCTAATGATGTCGGCGGCCGTCTGGAGCAGTATGGACCAGTCCGTGTTGCCGCAGCAGTGGAC
>CAYLMC010000004.1:0-1976 GCA_964384865.1 uncultured Dehalococcoidales bacterium
GGGAATGTTGAGGTAGTCCACCTCGTAGGTCACCGAGAAGGCGACCACGGCGAAGTCCGAGAGCGGACGCTGGGACTCCAGGGACAGCGGCGGGCGCTGGGGGTCGTGATGCTTCTCCCAGAAAACACGCTCGCAGACGACATTGTCGTAGCCGTTGAGCAGCCCGTATATGGCGTGGACGCCCAGGCTGGACATGCCGGTATAGTATGAGCTGGGATATACCAGGGCGAAGGGGAGCCGGCCCCCCCAATCCTTGACCACGGCGCCCTCCTCGCGGGCGAGCCGCCGCCTCGCCTTGCTGATCTCATCCCAGCCCATATTTCATCTATCGCCCTTTACTTCCAGCAGCCCTTGAGGAAACGCCCGTCCATGGTGACTATCTTGTCCGACACCACTCTGAGCTGCTTGGAGGTCCGCTCCTTCCCGAAGAGGGCGACCTCCACATTCTTCCCATTGTCCTTCACCGCCTGAATGGCGCCGACATAGTCGGTATCGCTGGCGGTAAGGACAGCCACATCGTAATTCCCTTTATAGCTATGGGTTATCATATCAGTAGCCAGTTGAATATCAACGCCCTTCTCATAAGGAGGGTTGTTGGGCCAGTTGTTGTATACCAGGCGACCCAGGCGCAGCTCGCAGTAGGGTATGGCGTTTACGCTGGCGAAGAACGCCTGCTGCTCGCGGTAGCGGTCCGGCTCCTCGTTGCGGCCAACCTTGGCATTGTAGTAATAGATCCTTATCAGGTGGCGCTTGCCCACCAGCTTCCGGCACAGCCTGCCGATGTCAAGGTCAGTCCTGTGGAAGAAGTTCTTCAGCGAATGGTACAGGTTGCTGCCGTCGATGAATATCATTACCTTTTGTGAGTCCTCTCTCATGTATCACCTCCTTTCTGAATTATTTTAACACTTGGTATATCCGCAGCCGGGGCAAACGAAGCAGCCCTCCTGGAACACCAGCAGGCTGCCGCAGTCCGGGCACTGCCCGGCCAGGTTCTTGGCGCCGTAGTCCTCCAGCTTGGGCTTGCCGTCGTATCCGGTGGAGTGCTTCTCCAGCACCCCGGCGATGGCGTCGGCGCAGGAGAGGACGGACTTACCCTCGTCCCAGGCGATGGACGGGCAGCGGATGGCGCGCAGCTGCCCCACAATGGAGGCTACATCCACCCCGGCCCGCAGCGCCACCGAGATCAGGCGGCAGGTGGCTTCCAGCTGCGCCGAGGCGCAGCCCCCGGTCTTGCCCAGGTGAGAGAACACCTCGCAGATGCCCTCCTCGTCGGAGTTCACGGTAACATAGAGGTTGCCGCAGCCGGTCTTCACCTTCTCGGTGATACCGGTGGTAACGCCGGGGCGCTTGCGCGGGGTGAGCCCTATACCCCCGGCTTTCTCCTCCTTCTTGTTCTTGCCCGTGGTCAGCACCTGCCCCTCGCGGCTGCCGTCGCGGTAGATGGTTATCCCTTTCAACCCCTCCTCGTAGGCGCGCAGATAGACATTGGCGATGTCCCCTTCGGTGGCCTGGCGGGGGAAGTTGACCGTCTTGGAGACGGCGTTGTCGGTGGACCTCTGGAAAGCGGCCTGCATGCGGATATGCCACTCCGGGTCCACCTCGTGGGCGGTGACGAACAACCGCCTGATGCCATCGGGGACGCCGTCTATATCGGCCAGCTTATCGCCCTCCGCCATCCGCTTCATCAGCTCGTCGGAATAGAAGCCCTCCCGCTTGGCCGTCTTCTCGAAGTAGGGGTGCCCCTCCACCAGCTGGGCGCCGTCCAGGATGTTGCGGGTGTAGCTCAGGGCGAACAGGGGCTCGATGCCGCTGGAGCAGCCGGCGATTATGCTCAGGGTGCCGGTGGGGGCTATGGTGGTGGTGGAGGCGTTGCGCATCCGCGGCCCGCCGGAGACATCGTAGACGCTGCCCTCGAAGGCGGGGAAGACCCCCCGCTCCTCCGCCAGCGCCACCGAGGCTTTGCCCGCCTCCTCCCT
>CAYLMC010000004.1:2076-5315 GCA_964384865.1 uncultured Dehalococcoidales bacterium
TCGTTGATGCGGTCTATAAAGACCACGCCGGGGTCGCCGGTCTTCCAGGCCAGAGAGACCAGCTTGTCGAACACCTCCCTGGCGTTCAGCCTGCCCTCCACATCCCCGGAATGGGAGTTTACCAGGTCATATTCGCTGCCGGACTTCACCGCCTCCATGAAGTCGGCGGTGACCGCCACCGAGAGGTTGAAGTTGGTGAGCACGGCGGGGTCGTCCTTGGCGGTGATGAACTGCATGATATCGGGGTGGTTCACATTGAGGATGGCCATATTGGCTCCCCGCCGCATCCCCCCCTGCTTGATGACATCGGTGGCGACATCGAACGCCCGCATGAAGGAGACCGGCCCGCTGGCGACACCGCCGGTGGAGCCGACGCGGTCCCTCTCCGGGCGCAGCCGGGAGAAGGAGAACCCCGTCCCGCCGCCGCTCTTGTGTATCAGGGCGGTGTACTTGACGGCATCGAAGATGGACTCCATGGAGTCCTCGATGGGGAGCACGAAGCAGGCGGAGAGCTGCCCCAGCTCCCGCCCGGCGTTCATCAGGGTGGGGGAGTTGGGCAGAAAGTCCAGGCTGGCCATCAGCCGATAGAACTCATCCTCCCTGGCGACGACATCGCTGTCTGAGCCGTATTTGCCCTCGGCGGCGGCGATGGCTTTCGCCACTCTCCGCAGCATATCCTCAGGTGTCTCTATGGGCTTGCCGTCGGCGCCCTTCTCCAGATACCTCTTCTCCAGGACATGACGGGCGTTCTGGCTGATGCCGGCTATACCGTCAGGCTCGGCAGCGGGTGTGACCTCGGTAACCTTTATCTCTGGCATCTCTGGCTCTGCCTCCTCTCTGCTGACTGTCTCTTCTGAGGCTTTCTCCGTCTTGCTCTCCAGTATCTCCTCCAGTATGGCCTGTATTTCTAATGGGCTGGGCAGCGGCGCCCGGCTGCGCCGGGTATTGACCACCAGGTCCTCCATCCCGGGCAGCGGCTTCTCCGGCTGGGGTGGCGGCTCCGCCGCCTCCAGGCGCTGGATAACCTGCGCCGCCAGCTCCTCGATGCGCTCCCGGTCAGAAAGCCCCATGGACTCGGCGGCGGCGAACACCGCCCGCGCTATCCGGGTGCGGTTCAGCAGCTGCCTGCCCCCGCGGGCGTGGCTGGCTTTCATCTCCGCCTCCCCCCTACCACCCCCTTCACCCCACCCTCCGGGATAAGGGGCAGCTGGTCAGGGTGCCGGGGCTCCCTGGAGCTGAGCAAGGTATCCACCTCCTCCTTCAGGGCGGTGATGTCGGCGAAGTCCCGGTAAACGCTGGCGAAGCGGATATAGGCGATGTAGTCCAGCGCTTTAAGCCCATCCATCACCATATCCCCGATGACGGCGCCGGATATCTCCGATTTGCCCAGGCGGTACAGCTCGGACTCTATATCATCGGCGAGCTTGTCCACCACCCCTACAGGGAGGGGGCGCTTCTCGCAGGCCTTGCGCATCCCCGCCGTCAGCTTGTCCCGGTCGAACTCCTCGCGCCTGCCGTCCTTTTTAATCACCACCAGGCTGGCAGACTGCACCCGCTCATAGGTGGTGAAGCGAGCCTGGCACGCCAGGCACTGGCGGCGACGGCGCACGCCCTCGTTGACATCACGAGAGTCAATCACCCTGGATTCTACATCACCACAATAGGGACATTTCATCACCCACCTCCACACTATGTAGTAGGGTGAGAGAATAATAATACCATATATAGTGTTTGTCAATAGTCGCCACGCCTGCCGTGTCGACTATTTTTGCAATTTTACTGGAAGAATAATAGAATTATAGAGCCATGGAAAACCAGCCGATATCCATCACCATAAAGGGGGCAAAGCTGGCCATCACCCAGGAGGATATCACCCTCCAGGACACAGACGCCATAGTGAACGCCGCCAACTCCTCCCTGATGGGGGGCGGCGGGGTGGACGGAGCCATCCACCGGGCGGGGGGACCGGCCATACTGGAGGATTGCCAGCGAATCGTCGCCAGGCAGGGGCGCTTGCCCACCGGCCAGGCGGTTATCACCACCGGCGGCAACCTCAAGGCGAAGCATGTTATCCACACCGTGGGCCCCGTCTGGCGAGGGGGCGGCAAGGGCGAGCCGGAGCTGCTGGCCAGCGCCTACCGGGAGAGCCTGAAGACGGCGGCGTCAAACGGCGTCGTCAGCCTGTCATTCCCATCGATTAGCACCGGCGTCTACGGCTACCCGGTGGAGCCGGCGGCGCGGATAGCCCTGGAAACAACGACGGCCTTCCTGGCGAAGGGCGGCGCCCCGGTCAGGAAGGTGGTGTTCGTCCTGTTCGATGCCGGCACTCTGGCGGCATACTCGTCAGCCCTGGCCGAGATAGCGAAGGCAAGAGAACTGAGCCTCAATCAGGAGATATAATGCAGCATTTTCACCGCAGCATCGAACAACGGATATACTGGATAGGAGCCATAAAGCTGACCACAGGGGCGATATTTACCATTTTAACCCGCCGGAGGGTGGTCGGGCGAGAGAATGTCCCCCAAAAGGGACCCCTGCTGGTGGTGTCCAACCACCTCAGCTTCGCCGACCAGTTTCTCCTCGGCGCCAGCCTGGGCAGAAAGCTGGTGTTCATAGCCAAGATGGAGCTATTCAAATCCCGGTTCATGCGCCACCTGGCGCACGGCTTCGGCGCCTTCCCCATACGGCGGGGAGGGATACTGGACAGGACGGCGCTGGCGCAGGCGAACCAGGTCCTGGAAGACGGCCAGGCCCTGGTGATGTTCCCGGAGGGGAGGCGGAACCAGAAGGCCGCCATGACCCGCGCCTTCCCCGGCTCGGCGATGATAGCCCTGCACAACGGCGTCCCCATCCTGCCCGTAGCCATCACCGGGATGGAGCACATAGACAGCAAGGGGCCCCTGTGGCACCTCAGGCACCGTCCCCATGTGACCGTCACCATCGGCCGCCCCTTCCATATCGAGCCCACCGAGGGCAAGACCGGCAAGAAGGAGCTGCTCAAGCTGGGCGACCACATAATGGAGCATGTCGCCGAGCTGCTGCCCCCCGAATACCGGGGGTACTACGGCAACCGGCAGGGAGCCGATGACGATAAGGATTGAGAAGGCGGCGGAGATAGGGCTCTGCTTCGGGGTCAAGCGCGCCATAGAGATACTGGAAAAAGCCGCCCGTGAGCACGGCGGGATGGAAACGCTGGGGGCGGTGGTCCACAACCAGCAGGTGCTGAACCGGCTGGCGGA
>CAYLMC010000004.1:5415-9258 GCA_964384865.1 uncultured Dehalococcoidales bacterium
CAGGTAACCGTGCGGGCGATGCCGGCGATGGGGTGAATCTTGCCGGTGACCAGGTCGCCGACGGCGTTCAGGTCCACCCCCCCTATTATGGCGATAACATCGTACGGCCCGGTAACTACATCCACCGACTGCACCCCCTCCAGAGCCTTGAGCGCCGCCACCACATCCTGGTTCTTACCCACCGCTGTTTCAATCAGGACGAAAGCCTTAGAAGCCATAGATTCCCCCTCTCTGCCGAATGGTCAGTCTATTATCAAGATTTCATAACGGGGTCTATTTGTCAACAGCCCGCATTTTTAGTAGTATTGTCAATTATACACCCACCGATACCACGCAGGGAAACGATATGTATCATCCAACGCTGGACGAAGTCCGTCAACTGAAGAAGCAGGGCAACCTGGTGCCGATCTACCGCGAGGTGGTCGCCGACCTGGACACGCCGGTGTCCGCCTTCCTGAAGATAACCCAGGGCAGCTACTCCTTCCTCCTGGAGAGCGTGGAGGGCGGGGAGAAGCTGGCCCGCTACAGCTTCATCGGCACCGAGCCTTCCCTGGTGCTCCAGGCGGATAAGGACAACCCCAGCGACCCCCTCCCCCTGATAGAGAAAGAGCTGGGAAAATATCGGCTGGCGCCCATCGACGGGCTGCCCCGCTTCCACGGCGGGATGGTGGGCTACCTGGGCTACGATATCTCCCGCTACTTCGAGACCCTGCCCTCCCCCGACCGTGACCCGCTGGGCATCCCGGAATACATACTGATGCTGGCGGACACCCTGCTCGTCTTCGACCACCTCACTCACAAGATAAAGATAGTCTCCCACGCCCATATCGGGGACGATGTCGATGAGGCCTACCGCCAGGCCACCGAGAAGATAGACGCCCTGGCGGAGAGGCTGAAGCAGCCTGTTCCCGCTGAGGCGCCGCCGGCAGCCGCACCGATCTCGCCGGTATCCTCCAACCTCTCCCAGGACGAGTTCCAGTCCAAGGTCTGCCAGGCCAAGGAGTACATCTACGGCGGGGAGATAATCCAGGTGGTTTTATCACAGCGGCTGGCCAAGCCGACCGGAGCCAGCCCGTTCGCCATATACCGCAGCCTGCGCTCCCTGAACCCCTCCCCCTATATGTACTACCTCCACCTGGGGGACACCCACATCGTGGGGGCGTCGCCGGAGCTGCTGGTGAGGGTGGAGGACGGCATGGTGTCCAACCACCCCATCGCCGGCACCCGCCCCCGCAGCGAAAACCCAGCCGAGGATATCGCCCTGGAGGAGGAGCTGGTAAACGATGAGAAGGAGCGCGCCGAGCACATCATGCTGGTGGACCTGGGGCGCAACGATATCGGCCGGGTCAGCGAGCCGGGCACGGTGAAGGTAACCCAGCTGATGGACGTGGAGCGCTACTCCCATGTCATGCACCTGGTGTCCCACGTGGAGGGAAAGCTGCGCCCGGAGCTTAGCCAGTACGACGCCCTGCGCGCCGGCTTCCCAGCCGGTACGGTCTCCGGCGCCCCCAAGATACGGGCTATGGAGATAATCGCCGAGCTGGAGACGGATAAGCGCGGCCCCTATGCCGGTGCGGTGGGCTACTTCGGCTTCTCCGGCAACCTGGACACCGCCATCACCATCCGCACCATAGTGATATCCGACGGCGTGGCCTATATCCAGGCGGGCGCCGGCATCGTCGCCGACAGCGTCCCGGAGCGCGAATACCAGGAGAGCCTGAACAAGGCGCAGGCGCTGCTGGCGGCCATAGAGCACGCGGAGAGGGAAAATGCTCCTGCTGATAGATAACTACGACAGCTTCGCCTACAACCTGTTCCAGTACTTCAGCGAGCTGGGGGAGGTGGTGGTGGTGGTGCGCAACGACAAGATAACCCCGGATGAGATAGAGGACAAGTCCCCGCAGCGCATCGTCATCTCCCCCGGGCCGGGCGTGCCGGAGCACGCCGGCATCTCCAACGATGTCATCCGCCGCTTCGGGCCTAGTATCCCCATCCTCGGCGTCTGCCTGGGGCAGCAGTGCATCGGCTACAGCTACGGGGCGAAGATAGTCCGCTCCCGGGAGATAAAGCACGGCAAGTCCTCCCTCATCCACCACGACGATAAAGGGCTGTTCGCCGGGCTGCCCAACCCCTTCCCCGCCATCCGCTACCACTCGCTGGCGGTGAAGGCGGAGAACATCCCCGACTGCCTGGAGGTCAGCGCCTGGACGGACGACAAGACCATTATGGGGCTGCGCCATAAGCAACACCCCGTGGAGGGTGTTCAGTTCCACCCCGAGTCCATATTGACCGAGGCGGGCAAGGATATATTAAGAAACTTTCTGAAGATGAAGGGCAAAAATGATTAAACAAGCCATTGAATCATTAGTTGACGGCAGTTCCCTCGCCGCCGGGGAAGCCGAAGGCGTCATGACGGAGATAATGGGGGGCCAAGCCACCCCGGCCCAGATAGCCGCCTTCGCCACCGCCCTCCACATCAAGGGGGAGACGGCCGACGAGATAGCCGGCATGGCCAAGGTGATGCAGGCCAAAGCCGTCACGGTGAAGGCTGAGCCGCCCCTGGTGGACACCTGCGGCACCGGAGGGGATAAATCGCAGAGCTTCAACATCTCCACCACCGCCGCCCTCATTGCCGCCGGCGCCGGGCTGAGGGTAGCCAAGCACGGCAACCGCGCCATGAGCAGCCGCTGCGGCAGCGCCGATGTCCTGGAGACGCTGGGGGTCAACATAGAGCTGGGGCCGGAGGCTGTCGCCCGCTGCCTGGAGGAGATAGGCATCTGCTTCATGTTCGCCCCCCTGTTCCACCCCGCCATGAAGCACGCCGCCGCCCCCCGCCGCGAGATAGGCATCCGCACCGTGTTCAACATGCTGGGGCCTATGGTCAACCCGGCACGCGTCCAGCACCAGGTGATGGGGGTAGCCACCCAGGGGCTGGGGGAGACCATAGCCGAGGTGCTCCACAGGCTGGGGACGAAGCACGCCCTGGTGGTGCACGGCATGGACGGCATGGACGAGATATCCATCAGCGATAAATCGCTGGTGTGGGACGTAACCCCGAAGGGGGCGGCACCCCCATACGAGGTCACCCCCCATACCTTCGGCTTCAACCGGGCCAAAGCGGGGGAGATAAGGGGCGATACTCCCGAAGAGAACGCCCACATACTGCGCTCCATCCTGAAGGGGGAGACGGGGCCCAGGCGCGATATCGCCGTGATGAACGCGGCGGCGGCCATGGTCGCCGCAGACCGGGCCAAAGACCTCAACCAGGGAGCCGGCATCGCCCAGGAAGCCATCGACAGCGGCGAGGCCGAAAAGAAGCTGGACGCCCTGGTGGAGCTGAGCCAGAGCTATGCTTGATGAGATCGTCGCCCATAAAAAGCAGACGGTGGAGCGCAGCAAGAGCGCCCTGCCCCTTTCGGCACTCAAGGAGCGCATCGCCCGGCGGGATAAGCCCCGCGACCTCGCCCACGCCCTGGAGGGGGAGCACACCCGACTCATCGCCGAGGTGAAGAAGGCATCCCCGTCGCGGGGGGTTCTCTGCCCCCATTTCCAGCCCGTGGCGATAGCCCGCCGCTACGCCGAGGGCGGCGCCGCCGCCATCTCGGTGCTCACCGAGGAGGATTACTTCCAGGGCAATATAGACTATCTGACAGCGATAAGGGACGAGGTCTCCCTCCCCATACTGAGAAAGGACTTCATCTTCGACCCCTACCAGGTATACCAGTCCCGCGCCTGCGGCGCCGACGCCCTGCTGCTGATTGTGGCGATATTAGAGCAGGAGAGGCTGGAGGAGCTGCTGGCTTTGAGCCATGAGCTGGGGCTGAAGTGCCTGGTGGAGAGCCA
>CAYLMC010000004.1:9358-11114 GCA_964384865.1 uncultured Dehalococcoidales bacterium
CACGCCCTGGCGGCGGTTGAAGCCGGAGCCGATTTCATCGGGCTGGTGTTCGCCCCCAGCCCCCGCCGGGTGGAGCCGGGCCACGCCGCGGATATAGTCCGCGCCGTCAAGGACGCCGGCGACACCGTGGAGGTGGTGGGGGTCTTCGTCAACATGTCCCCCCAGCAGGTAAACCTCATCGCCACCTCCCAGGGACTGGACCATATCCAGCTCAGCGGCAACGAGCCCTGGGACTACTGCCGCTTCATGGCAAAACCCGTCATCAGGGCGATTCACATCACCCCGGAGGCATCGGCGGGGGAGGTGCTGTCCCACCTGGAGGAGGGGGATAGGGTACTCGCCGGAATCGAGCACCGCTACCTCCTTGACACCCAGGTGGCCGGCAGGTATGGTGGAACGGGGAAAACCTTCCCCTGGAAGCTGGCCCGGCAGGTGGCGCGGAGATACCCGGTGATAGTCGCCGGCGGGCTCGACCCCGATAATGTCGCCCAGGCAATCGAGGCGGCGGCGCCGTGGGGGGTGGATGTCTCCTCCGGCGTGGAGACCGGCGGGGTCAAGGACACAGCCAAAATCAAGGCTTTCATAAAAGCGGTAAGGAAGGCGGATGGCAGCAAAAGATAAACCACTGCCCGATAAGCGAGGCTACTTCGGGGACTACGGCGGGCGGTTCGTCCCGGAGATGCTGATGTCCGCCCTGGACGAGCTGGAGCGCGCCTACGCCGACGCCCGCAACGACGCCGGCTTCCAGGAGCGGTTCCAGAGACTGTGCCGGGAGTTCATCGGGCGCCCCACCCCCCTCTACCCGGCCCAGAAGCTCTCCGAAAAGATAGGCGGGGCAGCTATCCTGCTCAAGCGGGAGGACCTGGCCCACACCGGCGCCCACAAGATAAACAACGCCCTGGGGCAGGGGCTGCTCGCCCGGAGCATGGGCAAGAAGCGCATCATCGCCGAGACCGGCGCCGGCCAGCACGGGGTGGCTGCCGCCACCGTGTGCGCCATGCTGGGCATGAAATGCATCGTCTACATGGGCGAGGAGGACATCCGCCGCCAGTCCCCCAATGTCTTCCGCATGAAGCTCCTCGGCACCGAGGTGCGCCCGGTAACCGAGGGCACCCGCACCCTTAAGGACGCCATCAACGAGACCATCCGCGACTGGGTGACCAACATAGACACCACCTACTACCTGCTGGGCTCGGTGGTCGGCCCCCACCCCTACCCGATGATAGTGCGCGACTTTCAAGCGGTAATCGGCAGCGAAGCCAGGGAGCAGGCCATGGCCATGTACGGCCGCCTGCCGGACTATTTAGTGGCCTGTGTCGGCGGCGGCTCGAACGCCATGGGGCTGTTCCACCCCTTCTTCGCCGACGAAGGCGTCCAGTTCATCGGGGTGGAAGCCGCCGGAGAAGGTCTTCAGTGCAGCCACCACAGCGCCCCCCTGGCGGCGGGGCGGAGCGGGGTGCTCCACGGCACCAAGTCATACCTGCTTCAGGACACCAGCGGCCAGATTATGGAGACCCACAGCATCGCCCCCGGGCTGGACTACCCCGGGGTGGGCCCGGAGCACAGCTATTATAAGGACAGCGGCCGCGCCAGCTATGTGGCGGTGGACGACAAGCAGGCGCTGAAGGGCTTCGATCTGCTCTGCCAGACCGAGGGCATAATCCCGGCGCTGGAGCCGTCCCACGCCATCTATCACGCCGCCGAAATGGCCAAAGACCTCCCCGAAGGTAAGATTATCATAGTCAACCTCTCCGGC
>CAYLMC010000004.1:11214-23489 GCA_964384865.1 uncultured Dehalococcoidales bacterium
CGCCGACGGCATAATAGTGGGCAGCCGCCTTATCCAGCTGATAGAGGAGGACGGCACGCTCTCCTCGCTGAAATCGTTCGCGTCCAGCCTACGGCAGGCTTTGGATAACATATAATCAAACCATAAGGAGGACAAATGGAGAGGACTAAGTTTATTCTCGACGAAAAGGATATGCCTACCAGCTGGTACAATATCCTCCCCGACCTGCCCGAGCCGCTGCCGGCGGTGCTGCACCCGGGCACCAAGCAGCCGGTAACCCCGGACGACCTGGCGCCGCTGTTCCCCATGAGCCTCATCATGCAGGAGTTCAGTCCGGAAAGATACATAGAGATTCCGGAGGAGGTCCAGGAGATATACCGCACCTGGCGCCCCACCAACCTGCACCGGGCGCACCGGCTGGAGAAGGCGCTGGACACGCCGGCAAAGATATTCTACAAGTACGAAGGCACCAGCCAGGCGGGCAGCCACAAGCCCAACACCGCCGTGGCTCAGGCCTACTATAACAAGGAAGCGGGCATCAAGCGCATCGCCACCGAGACCGGCGCCGGGCAGTGGGGCAGCGCCCTGGCCATGGGCTGCATGTTCTTCGGGATAGAGCTGAAGGTCTACATGGTCCGGATAAGCTACGACCAGAAGCCCTACCGCTGCATACTGATGGAGACCTGGGGGGCCAAGTGCGTCCCCAGCCCCAGCCCCGACACCAAGGCCGGGCGCGATATGCTGGCCAAGGACCCGGACTGCACCGGCAGCCTGGGGCTGGCTATCAGCGAGGCGGTGGAGGACGCCGCCACCCGCGACGACACCCACTACTCGCTGGGCAGCGTCCTGAACCACGTCCTGCTTCACCAGACCATTATCGGCGAGGAGACCATGAAGCAGATGGAGATGGCCGGAGAGTACCCGGACATCATCGTGGGCTGCATCGGCGGCGGCTCCAACTTCGCCGGGCAGTTCCTGCCCTGGATGAGGGACAAGATAAGCGGCAAGAAGGCGGACCTGCGCATCGTCTGCGTGGAGCCGGAGGCCAGCCCCACCCTGACCAGGGGCCCCTACGCCTATGACTTCGGCGATGTCGCCGGCCTGACCCCCCTCCTCAAGATGTACACCCTGGGGCACGCCTTCATCCCCTCCCCCATCCACGCCGGCGGGCTGCGCTACCACGGCATGGCGCCCATCATCTGCCACCTGCACAAGCTGGGTCTGGTGGAGGCCGTAGCCGTTCCCCAGGTAGCCACCTTCGAGGCCGGGGTGCAGTTCGCCCGCACCGAGGGCATCATCACCGCCCCCGAGCCCTGCCACGACATCCGGGTAGCCATCGACGAAGCCCTGAAATGCAAGGAGGCCGACCAGTCCAAGGTCATCCTGATAAACCACAGCGGGCACGGACACTTCGACCTGGCCGCCTATGACGAGTATCTATCGGGCAGGATGACGGACTACGCCCTCCCAGAGGACAAGCTGAAAGAGGCGCTCTCCGAGCTGCCCCAGGTATAAACGAGCCTTATGGGGAGGGGGGAATACTCCCTCCCCCTTTTGTTCTCCGCTAGCCCGTGCTAGAATTAATCATCCGTTAACAATCTCGTGGTACATTGAGGGAGATGAAAACAGCGAGACTGCGATATCTGGCACTGGTGCTGCTGATAGCGATACCATCTATGCTGGGGGCGGGGTGCTACCCACCGATGACCGAAGCGCCAGCCGTGGAAGCGCCGGCTGTGGAGGCACCCCCGGAGGAAGCCCCGCCGGCTCCAGAGGAAGCCACCCCCATAGACCCGGCATGGACGCCGCCCCCCAGCAATAGCGACACCCCCCAGCTGAACGACTACACCGCCGTGGTGGCGCTGGTGAAACCCTCGGTGGTAGCCATCCGGACCGAGTCCGGCGCCGGCTCGGGGTGGATCGTGAGCGCGGACGGGTTTATCGTCACCAACAGCCATGTGGTCGCCGGAGCGGAGACGGTAACCATCACCACCGACGATGATGCCACCTACCCCGCCGAGACGGTGCGCACCGACCCCTTCACCGACCTGGCGGTGGTGAAGATAGACGCCGCCGGGCTGCCGGCAGCCCACATCGGCAATTCCGACCTGCTCGCCATCGGGCAGCAGGTGGCGGCGATAGGCAACCCGCTGGGGCTGGGGATAAGCATGAAGGGAGGCTGGGTCAGCCGCCTGGGAGTGTCCATACCGGCTGAGGCGGGGCAGACATTGAGCGACCTCATCGAGACCGACGCCGCCATCAACCCCGGCAACAGCGGCGGCCCCCTGGTGAACATGGCCGGCGAGGTCATCGGCATCACCTCCGCCAAGATAGCGGTGGTGGACGTGGAGGGGATGGGCTATGCCATCAGCACCAATAAAGCCATGCCCATCATCAACCAGCTCATCCAGAACGGCTATGTCACCCGCCCCTACCTGGGGGTGAGCCTGATGGATGTCAACCCCGCCATCGTCTACTGGTACCAGCTGACGGCACAGAGCGGCGCCTTCATCAGCCATGTCGCCCCGGACAGCCCGGCAGAGAGGGCCGGCCTCCAGGCGGAGGATGTCATCACCGCCTTCAACGGCGAGGAGATAGCCGGCGTCGACGACCTGATACAGGCGATACACGCCAGCCAGATAGGGCAGAGGGTGGACATAGTCTTCTGGCGGGGGGACGAGGAGAACACCACCCAGGCTACCCTGGCGGAGAACCTGTCAGGACGGCAGTAGCCTCAGCCGCAGGCTTCCCGCTTCACCCCCAGCGACACCTCAAACCCGCCCAGCTTATAGCTGTCGGCGAAGGCATCCGGCGGGGGGTCTCCGTCCACCAGCTCCGCGGAGAGCGTCTCCTGCTTGATGTAGTCGGTGAAGGACGTCATCACTTCAGCCACCTCCCCCTCTCCCCGGTAGTAGGTGACGATGCGGTCGGCGATATCGAACCCGGCGGAGCGACGCATGGTCTGGATGCGGCGCACTATCTCCCGCGCCATCCCCTCCGCCTTAAGCTCCGGGGTGATATCGGTATCCAGCTCCACCAGGTACTTATCGGGCTGGGAGGCCGGGATATTATCCCCGAACTCCACCCCCTTGACATTGACCTCCTCCAGCACCTGCGATTCCAGGCGCCGGACGGCCTTCTTGTCCGCCTCGGACTTGACCCTCACGACCAGCTTGGCCAGGGGCTGGCGCACCTTGATGCCGGCCTCGCTGCGGGTGGCTCTGCCCAGGCTGCATATCTCTATCACCGCCCGGATGTCATCCGAGAGCTGCCGGTCTATCATGGACTCGTCGGGCCGGGGGAAGTCGGTCATATGGACGCTGTCCGGGGCGTCGGGGAAGGGGGAGCGCACCAGATTCTGGTACATCGCCTCGGCGATGAACGGGGTGAACGGCGCCATCAGCTGGGTCAGGGTAACCAGGCAGTGGTACAGGGTGTTATAGGCCGCCTGCTTGTCAGCATCGCTCTCGCTCTTCCAGAAGCGGCGCCGGCTGCGGCGGACGTACCAGTTGGACAGCCCGTCCACGAAGCCCTCTATCTTCCGGCCCCCGTCCAGGGGATTATATGACTCCAGCGCCCCGTCCACATCGGCGACGAGCTGGTTCAGCTCGGAGAGTATCCAGCGGTCCAGCTCGGAACCCGCCGATGACACCTTGTCCGGCTCGGGGACGAACCGGTCTATGTTGGCGTAGGTGACGAAGAAGGAATAGACATTCCACAGCGTGGACAGGAAGCGGCGGCCTATCTCGGCCACTATGGCTTTATCGAAGCGGCGCACGTTCCCCGGCGGGGAGGCGGTGAGGAAGTACCAGCGCAGGGCGTCGGCGCCGTGGCCCTCTATCACCTCCTTGGGCTCGACCACGTTCCCCCTCGCCTTGCTCATCTTCTCCCCCTTGGCGTCCAGGATGTGCCCCAGGCAGATGACATTTTTATAGCTGGGGCGGTCGAAGAGCAGGGTTGCTATGGCGTGCAGGCTGTAGAACCAGCCCCGGGTCTGGTCCACCGCCTCGCAGATGTAGTCGGCGGGGAAGCGCCCGTCCTCAAGGAGGCTCTCGTTGTCATAGGGGTAGTGGTGCTGGGCGATGGGCATGGCTCCGGAGTCGAACCAGCAGTCTATCACCTCGCTCTCCCGCTTCATGCTGCCACCGCACTGGGGGCAGTGATAAGTGACCTCGTCCACGAAGGGACGGTGTAGATCCAAGGGCTCTCTCAGCCCGGAGAAGCCCGGCTTGCTCTTTAATTCCTCCACCCCACCGACGCAGTCGCACCCCCCACAGGACTGGCAGCGCCACACCGGCAGCGGCGTCCCCCAGTAGCGCTCGCGGGAGAACGCCCAGTCCACGTTGTTCTGAAGCCAGTCCCCGAAGCGGCCGTGCTTGATGTGCTCCGGATGCCAGCTTATCTCCTCGTTGCCGGAGATGAGGCGCTCCTTCACCGCCGTGGTGCGGATGTACCAGGTCTGCTTGGCGTAATAGAGCAGGGGCGCCTCGCAGCGCCAGCAGAAAGGGTAGGTGTGCTCTATCTTCTCGCTCCTGTAAAGCAACCCCCTGGATGCTAAATCGGCGATGATGTCTTTATCAGCGTCCTTGACGAACTTGCCGGCGAAGGGATACTTGCCGGTGATATTGCCCTGTAAGTCCACCGGGTGGACGAAGTCCAGCCCGCCCTTCTGGCCGGCTTCATAGTCCACCTCGCCGTAGGCGGGGGCGACATGGACGATGCCGGTGCCCTCGTCCATAGTGACGAAATCGCCGCCGATGACTTTATATCTCAGCTCATCCTCGGAGGCCTGGGGCTCCAGGGAGGCTCCCCCGAACTGCCGTCTCTCCACCCCGAATTCGTGGGGATTGAACAGGGGCTGATAGCTCACCCCCACCAGGTCCGAGCCCTTCAGCCTCTCTGCCACCTTAGATTCCTCCAGCCCCAGGCTCTCGCTCAGGGCGTCGGCCAATATCAGGTAGCCGTCATCGCCCTCCATCAGGACATACTCGGCATCAGGGGAGACCGCCAGGGCGGTGTTGCCCGGCAGCGTCCAGGGGGTCGTCGTCCACGCCAGCAGGTAGGCGGGCCTGGCGGCGAAGTCCTGGCGGAAGGAAGCCAGGGGAGTGCCCCCCAGCGAATCGGGGTCAATCTTAAACTTTATGTAAACCGATGGGTCCTCGGCGTCGTCCTTGTAGCCCTGGGCGACCTCGTGGGAGCTCAAGGATGTCCCGCAGCGGGGGCAGTGGGGGGTCACCCGGTAGCCCTGGTAGACCATGTCCCTATCCCACATCTGCTTGATAGCCCACCACACCGTCTCTATATAGCCGTTGTCCATGGTGATGTAGGCGTTATCTAAATCCACCCAGAAGCCGATACGCTCGGTCATCTCCCGCCACTGCTCCAGGTAGCGACCCACGCTCTTACGGCAGCGGGCGTTGAAGCGGTCCACGCCGTACTTCTCTATCTCCTCCTTGCCGGAGAAGCCCAGCTCCTTCTCCACCTCCAGCTCCACGGGGAGGCCGTGGGTGTCCCAGCCGGCGATGCGGGGGGCGTAACGGCCCTTCATGGTGCGGTAGCGGGGGATGATATCCTTGAAGACGCGAGCCAGGACATGGTGGATGCCGGGGCTGCCGTTAGCGGTGGGCGGCCCCTCGTAGAACACGAAGCGGCCGCCGTCCCTGCGCGCCTCCACGCTGCGCCGGAAGATATCCTTCTCCCGCCACAGCTTTAACACGCCCTCTTCGAGCTGGGGAAAGCTGACCTTGCTGCCTACTGGTTGGAACATATCTACCAAACAACCGGGGAGTTATAGCTACTTCAGGCGAATGACCACTCGGCGGGACTCGCCCTCGCCGATGCTCTCGGTGATGACATCGTCGTCGTCAGCCAGGGTAAGGTGAATGATGCGCCGCTCGTAGGGCAGCATCGGCTCCAGGGTGAAGGGGACGTTCCTCTCCTTCACCTGGTCCGCCAGCCGCCAGGCGAGGGACTGCAGGCGCTCGTAGCGGCGCTGCTTATAGCCCTCGACATCTATCACGACGGGCACCCAGTTCTCGGTGCGGTTCCCCAGCATCAGCCTGACGATATACTGCAGGGACGCCAGGGTCTGCCCGCGCCGCCCGATAAGGACGCCGAGGTCTTCGCCCTCTATGTCCAGGGTAGCCGGGTTGGCCTCCTCCCCCTCCTCCACCGGCTCGCCCGGCTGCGCCACCACCGAAGCCTCCACCTCCAGCCTGGCGAGCAGATCCTCCAGGATGCTCTTGGCTACCTCTGTTATCTCGTTATCCGTGTCGGCCATTGGCTCTATTCCGTTTCCGTAATCTGCGGCTATCTCTTCCTGTACTTTCCCTTGCCCTTCTTGGGCTGGTGCTTGACGCGGCTGACATCCGAGGCATAGCCGCTCTTGCGGATGGTGGGCTCGCTTTCATCGGCGGTGCTGTCCACCACATCGGCTCCGGCGGCGGTGATGCGGTGCGGAGACGACTGCTCCACCTGGGCGATGCGCGATTTCAGCGCCCCGCCGGCGGCAGATGGCGCCACACCCTTGGAGCGGGACAGGCCGCCCCATCCCCCCACGATGAAGTACTGCATCACGATGCTGATGACATTGGATATCGCCCAGTAGAGCGCCAGCCCGCTGGGGAAGCTCATCGCCAGGAAACCGAACATCAGCGGCATCATCCACAACATCATCTCGGACTGGGCGCGCTGCTGCGGGTCGGCGGTGGTGGGGGTAACCATCTTCTGCTGCAGCCACATGGTGGCTCCCACTATAATGGCCACCGGTATATCGGGCTTGACCAGGTCAATCCACAGGAAGGTGCTGTTCAGGGGCAGCGCGGCATACACCGACGGCCAGTCCCACAGGAAGCGGGACAGCCCCAGCAGCTCCTCGGGAACGATGGGCAGGACCTTGATAATAGACTGGTACAGGGCTATCCAGATGGGCATCTGGATGAGCATGGGCACGGCACAGCCCGCCGGGCTTATGCCCTGCTCCTTGTAGAGCGCCATCTGCTCCTGGGCGAGCCTCTGCTTGTCCCGGCCGAACTTCTTCTGGAGCTCGGCTATCTTGGGCTGAAGCTCCTGCATGGCGCGGGTGGAGTGCAGCTGCTTGGCGGTGAGGGGATACATGGCAGCGCGGATGATAACGGTGAGGATGATAATGGCCACCCCGAAGTTGCCCCCCAGATAGGAGGACAGCGAGATGAGCGAATTTATCATCAACGCTACCGGACCTGAGTTCCAAAGCTCGCCAAAACCCAATTTATGTTACCTCACTTAGTACTTAAAACTACCGGCAGCCATGCTGCCTCGCCGGTGTCCGTTTTTACCGCATATACGGCGTCCGCCTTTTCGGTCTGGGCATGGATATAGACCACGCCGTCGCCGGCGGCCAGCGGAGCCACTATCTCCTGGTCTTCACCGACATTGAACAGGACGCCGGTCTGTCTGTCATTGGCATTCAGGAAGTATACATCGCCCCCCTGGGCGGCGACAACCACCCTGCCCGACACCACCACCGGCGCCGATATTATCGGGCTGCCCAAATCAACCGCCGCCGCAATCTCCATCCCGCTGCCGGCGTCTAAAAGATAGACCTTGCCGTCCAGGCAGGGGGCGTAGATGACGCCGTCATAGGCCAGCGGCGTCGCCCAGAACCAGCCCTTGGCATCGGCCTGGGAGCGCCATTTCAGGGTGCCGTCGGCGGCGTTGACGGCGTAGAGATGGGTATCGAATGAGCCGATGTAAACGGTCCCGTCGGAGAGCATCGGCGCCGAGCTGACGGCACCGCCGGCCCGGAACTGCCACTTCAGGCTGCCGTCGGCGGCGTCTATAGCATAGAGATTCTTATCAAATGAGCCGAAATAGAGGGTATCCTCCCCCACGGCGGGGGCGGTCCATATCTTGTCTTGAGCCTGGAAGGGCTCGGCTATCACATCTCCGGTGGCGGCATCCAGGATATATACCTTGCCTTCGGAATCGCCGAAGAAGAGCCTGTCCCCCACCACCGCCAACCCGCCCACTATCGGCTCCAGGCTGTCCTCGCGGGGATAGACCCAGCGCAGGGCGCCCGATTCGGCGTTGAGGGCATACACCTTGCCGTTGTAGCCGCCCACATAGACCAGGTCTCCGTGAAGGACCGGGCTGCCGTAAACGGCGACATCGTCATCCGTCCCACCCAGGATACTGTCGGGGCGGAGGCGGGTGCCGTCGGCGGCGTTCAGGGCGGCAAGCTTGCCGTCTATGGAGGCGACATAGAGGGTGTCCCCGGCCACGGTAACCCCGGACCAGCCCTTGGGCTGCTGCCGTCCGTAGCAACCGGAGGCAAGCGCCGCCACGATGACGAGCAGTGCCACCAGGGGCAGCACCTTGCCGAGTAATTTCTTATTATTCTTTATCCACACTTGCTCGCTCCAGTCATATATGCCAGCTTAGCGGCACCGGGTCATAGCCGCCGGGGCGGAGGGGCTGACAGCGGGAAAGCCGCTTCATGCCCAGCCACACCCCCTTGAAAAAGCCGAATCTCTCCACAGCCTCGTAGGTATATTGAGAGCAGCTGGGGTAATAGCGACAGCTCGGCGGCCGGGACGGTGATATCCTCAGCTGGTAGAACCTGATTAGCCTTAACGCCAAGCTCTTCATGATGCCCGCTCGGTTACCCTGCCTCTCCGCCATTATTTCCGGCCAGTCCGGCCCGGGCCAACAGCCCCGCGGCCGACCGTCTGATGTCATCGTAGCTGGCGGCTGCCGCCGCCGGTCGGGCGATGAACACTATGTCCCAGCCCGGCTTGAGCGCCACCTTCCGCAATACCTCGCGGAGCAGGCGCTTCACCCGGTTCCTGGTCACCGCATTCCCCACCCTTCGGCTTACCGATAAGCCGTATCTGGGCAGGTCGCCGCCGTTGGGCAGCGCCTTCACCACCACCAGCCTATCCACCCAGGACCTGCCTTTATCATAAACCAAAACATACTGGGCCCGCTTTGTAAGATACTGTTCCCCCCGCATAACTCCAACCCAATTTACCAGTATAAATACCGTTTCATCACCGTTAAGGGGAAAAAGGAAGAGAGGTCCGCCGATAATCGGGCAAAGGCACGGTTAGCTGCCTCATACCACAGTTAATCTTTTGCGACCCTTAAGTCTCCTCGCCTTCAAGACGGCTCGCCCGCCCCGGGAGCTCATCCGCGCCCGGAAACCGTGCTCGCGCCTTCTGGGAATCTTCTTCGGTTGATAGGTCCTCTTCGGCACTTTGATTTCGCAGTATATTCAAATAGCTTAAAGCCGGCGGGCTTAAAGGCTACTCGCGTACACCAACTCCCCCTGTCTTCAGAATATGGGCAGACACATAGGGCACCAGCGCCAGGTGCCTGGCCCTCTTTATAGCCATAGTCAGAATCCTCTGGTGTCTGGCGCAGACGCCGGTCTTGCGGCGCGGCTCTATCTTTCCCCTGTCGGAGATAAAGCGGCGCAGCTTGGCCGGGTTCTTATAATTGACCATCTCAATCTTGCCGGCACAGAAGGGGCAAACCTTGCGTCTCGGTCTCATAGCGCCGCCCCCGATTCACGCCGGCCAGTATATCCATCAGCTTTCTTCTCAGGGATAATCACCGGTTATTGTTCTCCTCTTAAAGTGTTTACTCTTCGGTTACAAAGGGCACTTCCTCAGGCTCCAGCTCGCCGGCCTCGGCGTCGTCGGGGCTGGCTTCCGGCGAAGATGTCGCCGTCTGCTTGTCCAGGAAGGTCACCTTGTTGGCTATTATCTCGTTGCTGAACCGTTTCTGCCCGTCCTGCCCCTCCCAGGAGCGAGAACGCAGCCTGCCCTCGGCATACACCAGCCGCCCCTTGGTAAGGAACTGGTTGCACTGCTCGGCAAGCCGGTTCCAGGTGACCACGGTGAACCACTGCGTCTCCTCCTTGCGCTCGCCCTGGCTGGTGGTGTACCTCCAGTTGGTGGCCACGCTGAACGAGGTCACCGGGTTGCCGTTGGGGGTGAAGCGCATCTCCGGCTCGCTGCCGAGATTGCCGATAATAATCATCTTATTAACGCTTGCCATTGTCTCAACCTCTCAGAGGAAGCCTATACCTCTAATTAGTCACCCTGCTTTATGAGCAGATGCCGCAATACCTCTTCGGATATGTGCAGCTTGGCTTCGAGCTCTTTGCTCAACTCCGGCTTCATTTTGAAATGAGTCAACACATAATGCCCTTCCATAAAGTGCTTTATGGGATAGGCGAGCTTCTTCTTCCCCCAGCGGTCTACCTCGGCAATGGCGCCGCCCCCCTGGGTGATGAACTGGCTGAGGCCGTCCACGGCGGCTTCCAGCTTCTCCTCTTCGAGCTTCGGGCTGAAGATTACCACCAGTTCGTAATCCCGCATCCCGGCCTCTGCCGCCTTTGGCTCCTGCTTTATAGATTCCATATGTCTTCTGCTCTCCACGATATGCTAGGCAAATTATGATACATTATAATATAAACAGCAGGGAAAAAACAACCGATGCCCCTCCCCCACCCCAAACCCCACCCAGGACACGGGACTACTTGACACCATATGCCGCTCTTGCTAGACTCTAGGTAATTTAAAGGATAGCGGCCCCGTGGTGTAGCGGTCTAACATGCCACCCTGTCACGGTGGAGATCAGGGGTTCAAATCCCCTCGGGGTCGCCACTTCCCCCCCCCACAGATTATCCCGGCCAGGCTTCAGCCCGCCTTGGGGAACGCCTCCACCGCCAGCCTCTTACCCGGTATCTCCAGGACCACCGTGGTACCCTCTTTGGGCTCGGAGCGGACCTTGAGGGTGCCGCCCAAGAGGTGCGCCCGCTCCCTCATCCCCATTAAGCCCAGCTTACCCTCCTTGAGGAACTCCGAGCTTTCCCCCACTGTGCAGCCCCTGCCGTTATCGGCGACGACCACCACCGTCTTGTTCTCGTCGAACTCTATCACCAGCTCCGCCTGGCTCGCCTGAGAATGCTTCCAGACATTGCGCAGGGCTTCCTGGGCGATGCGGTACACCAGCAGCTCCTCCTCCGAGGTGAAGCGAAGCTCCTTACCCTTCACCTTGAAGCTGACCTCTATCCCGGACTGGTCCTGGACCTGGGTGGTCAGCTCCCGCAAGGCGGCGATCAGCCCCAGGTATTCCAGGGTGGGGGGGCGCAGGTCCTGGATGAAGCGCCGCGTCCGCACCAGCGCCTGGGCGATGTCTTTCTGCAGCTGCTCCAGGGAGCCGCGCAGGTCTGTGGACAGCGCCGAGTCCGGGGAGACGACGTCATCCAGGCGACGGGAGACGGCCACCATGGTCTGGATGGTGTCATCGTGAAGCTCCCTGGCGATGCGCTTGCGCTCCTCCTCGTGCGCCCTGCCTATCTGGGCGGCGTACAACTCCAGGGATTCCTGGAGCTTGGTGGCTTCGGTGATGTCGCGGGCGATGTGCTGGAAGGCCAGCGGCTTGCCCTCGTTCTCCAGCAGGCTGGTGGTCAGCATCAGTATGGACTGGCTGCCGTCCTTGCGCAATACGCGCTGCTCGTAGGGCTGCTTGATGGGCTCGCCGTGGAGCAGCTTCTCCCGCACATCCCGCGCCACCTGCAATCCCTCCGGGGCGAGAAACTGGGAGACATGCCGGCCCAAGAGGTCTTTAACTTCATAGCCCAGCACTCTGCCGGCGGCGCGGTTGGCGTTGGTGATCCTGCCCTGGAAGTTCTGTATCCAGATGGCGTCATAGGCTTTCTCGAATATCTCCTGGAAGCGGCCCCCCACCCTCTCCAGCTCCTGGAAGAAGTACGCCTTCTCGATAGCCATCCCCAGCTGGATGCTGACCAGGACTAATAGCTCTTCCTCCTCGGTGGTGAACCGCCTGACATCATGGGTAGCCACGCACAGGGTGCCGATGACCCTGTCGGCGGACTTTAAGGGAACGACGAACTGGGACTTTATCCCCCCCAGCTTCACCAGCGAGTGGGACGCTCTGGTATCCAGTATGGAGTCCCGCACCAGGCATGGCTCGCCGGTGAGGGCGACCCAGCCGTTGATGCCCTCCCCCAGCCGCAGCCCGGTTACCTTGGCGGCAAACTCCTCGGACACCCCGCGGTGAACGCTCAGCTCCAGCCGCCGCTTTTTGTTATCCAGCAGGAACAGCAGCACCACATCGACATTCATCACCTGTTTAATCTTGTCCCCGGCGGTATCGAGCACCTCCTGGAGCTTCAGGGTCTTGTTCATCGCCGATGACACGGAGTGCAGCGCCGAAAGGCGCTTCTCGCTGGCTTTGATGGAGCGCAGGTATGACTGCAGCTCCCGCCGCTTCGCCTCCAGCTG
>CAYLMC010000004.1:23589-34352 GCA_964384865.1 uncultured Dehalococcoidales bacterium
TAGGTTACGGAGCCGACATCCCCCAGGAAGGGGACCTGCTGCCCGTAGTGGAGGTGCAGGCAGAAGGCGAAGGCGGCTATGACGCCCCAGAAGTGACCGTTACGCGCCAGCGCCAGGTAATGATATCGCAAGCTGCCCCACCCCCCTCACTCTTCCTCTTGCTTCATGGTTATCCAGCCCTTGCTCAAACCGTGCACTATGGCTTCGGTGCGGGAGCTGATTCCCATCTTGTTGAAGATGTTCCGCCAGTGGGTCTGAACGGTGCGCTCCCCCAGGAGCAGCTCGGCGGCTATCTTCTTGTTGGCCAGCCCCTCCGCACCCAGCCGGAGAACCTCCAGCTCCCGCCCGGTGAGCAGCGCCTCCTTGGCAGGCTTGCCCGCACTGGGGCGCTTGGCCTCCCCCAAAGACAGGCGGCTGAGCACCTTCTTGGCGATGTCGGGGTGGAGCACGGACTCGCCGTCGTAAACCGAGCGGATGGCGTTTATCAGCTGGCGGCTCTGGACATTCTTCAGTAGATATCCGGCCGCCCCAGCCTCCAGGAGGGCGAAGATGAACTCCTCATTGTCATAGGCGGTCAGCACCAGGACGCTGACATAGGGGTGCGTCTCCTTGATGATGCGGGTGGCGGTGATGCCGTCCAGCTTGGGCATGGATATGTCCATCAGGACGACATCGGGCTCCGCCTCATCCACCAGCTTAACCGCCTCCTCCCCATCCCCCACCTCGCCCACGATCTCGATGTCCTCCTCGCGCTGGAGAAGCTCGCGGATGCCCTGCCGCACCAGGGCATGGTCCTCGGCTAGAAGAACCTTTATCTTTGCCATGTCAGTAACAGCCCCCCGGAGCGTGTTCCAGGGCAAAAGGGGGCGAAAGCCGCCGGCTCTCGCCCGATGCTTACATAATAGATTATAGCAAATCCCCCGTGTAATTGGAATGTGTCCCGCACCCCTGTCAGGCTCGCCCACCCCCCGTTGCGGCGCTTATTCCCTAAAAAGGCTTACGCCATTTGGCGCTTGGCGCACCCAGAAACGGGGGCTAAAATTAGAATAGAGGTAAAAGGTCGTGAAGGAACAGCGAATTCTTGTGGTGGATATGGAGCCCGCCTTCATCAGAACGACGCGGCAAGCCCTGGGGGAGCGATACCAGCTCGGCATCACCTCCAGCCGCAGCGAGGGGCTGGAGAAAGCCCGCCAGGAAGCCCCGGATATGATAATAATCGGCTTCACCGAGCCCAGGGGGGAATCCTTCCGGCTCCACCAGGAGCTGAAGAAGAACCACCGCACCAGCCACACGCCTCTGCTGATTGTGGATGTCCGCCCCTCCGAACACTGCCGCAAGGGGTGGCGGGAGGAAGAGGGCCGGCAGATGCACGCCGAGGACTACATCTCCCGGCCGGTAGAGCCCGCCGAGCTGGCGGAGCTGGTGGCGGAGATCCTGGAGAAATCCGCCCCCAAGCCGGTGGAGATGGACGACATACTAGAGCAGATGGAAAAGGTCCTCAAGCGGATAGAGAAGATAGAGAAGCTGCTGGTCAGCTAGACCGCAGCCCGGCCATAGCGGCATAACGACGGCGACGAGACGAGAAGATGTATTTTATAGAAGGTATCTTACGCCTCTCTGACCTGTTCAACGGGGTAAGCGACGAACAGCTTTCCAAGCTGGCGCCGTTCTGCCGCGAGGAGATCTATGAAGCCGGCACCCTGATATTCCGCACCGGCACCCCTTCACATACTATATATGTAGTGTCATCGGGCTCGGTAGCCCTGGAGATGGACCTGCAGATAGGACGCGGCAAGGGAACGGCCACCATCGGCACGGTGACACGGGGCGGCTGCGCCAGCTGTTCCGGGCTGATAAGCCCCTACATGCACACCACCACCGGGCGGGCGCTGGAGAAGACCGATCTCATCGCCCTGGACACCAGGATACTGAAGCGCCTGTTCGAGGAGAAGCCGGAGGTGGGAGAAAGGGTGATGGCAAACCTGGCCAAGGTGATATTCTCCCGGCTGGAGCACACCGAAGCCACCCTGGGGCATATCCTGGCCGTCGTCTTCCATGACATCAAGGCGCCCCTGGCGGCGGTGGAGAGCGTCAACCGCCTGATACTGGGCGGGTTCTGCGGGGACCTGGACGAGGAGCAGAAGAACATGCTGGAGGGTAGCAGCAAGGGGGTTACCGCCCTGCTGGAGCTGCTGAACAGCATCGCCAGCATATCCCGCATCGGCATCCGGGACACCGTGGTGAGCAAGATATCCCCGGGCCAGGTGATACGGGACGCCGTGGAGGAGATGCGCCCCCTGGCGGATGAGAAGAAGCTGGAGCTTATGGTGAAGACGCCCAGGAAGCCCCCCACCATCTCCGCCGACGGCGCCCAGCTAAGGCAGCTGATGATTAACCTGCTGTCCAACGCCATCAAGTTCACCCCCGCTCAAGGCGCGGTGACGGTAAAGATAGATAATGACGAAGCAGATATCCGGCTGGAGGTGCTCGACAACGGCGTCGGCATACCGGCCAAAGAGCTGCCCAAGATATTCGATGAATTCTACCGCGGCCTTGACCTTACCGAGAAAGGGGCGGGATTAGGCCTGTCCATAGCCAGAAGAATCGTAGAGGGGCACCGGGGCAAGATATGGGTGGTAAGCCCCTGCCCGGGAAGCGATAAAGGGAGTCAGTTCGTGGTTACTCTGCCCAAAGGCGCGGGCTTGCCCGATGAAAAAGCCCTGATAGAAGCAAGTATCAGATCGGAGGGATTAAAAAAGTAAATCTTTAAGGAGGGTAAGATGGTTAACGGAATAAAAATTCTTACCATTGACGATGATGCCAACCTACAGGCAGTACTGAAGAAGGTCCTGGAAAGCAAGGAATACCAGGTGATTCAGGCCGCCGACGGGGAGGAGGGGCTGCAGAAGGTGATAGCCGAGAAGCCGGATTTGATAATCCTGGACGTGATAATGCCCGGCAAGACCGGCTTCGATGTCTGCCGCCAGCTGAAGACGGATGAGAAGTACTACTTCTTCTCCCAGATACCGGTGCTGATGCTCACCGTCTACCCTGACGAAAGGGAGCAGGCGAACCTCTCCATGCGGGAAGGGATGACCATGGAAGCCGAAGACTACATGCACAAGCCCATAGACCCCAAGGAACTGCTCGGTAGAGTGGAGACACTACTAAAAGAAAGAGTCAAAAAATAAGAATGATGAAAACGAACAAGTCTATCGCAGTTATCGGCGGCGGCGTAGCGGGGATAACATCGGCGCTGGAGCTGGCCAACAGCGGCTACACGGTACACCTGATAGAGAAGGAAGCCACCATCGGCGGGCAGGCAGCCGCCTTCTGCTGTAAGGCGACCGACTCCTGCACCAAGTGCTCCGCCTGCCTCCTTCCACAGAAGCTCAACGATGTCGTCAGCCACCCCCGGATTTCAATCCTGACCAACGCCACGGTGACCGGAGTGAACGGAGATAAGGGAGACTTCAGGCTGGAGGTAGAGCGGAAGTCCCACAACATATCCACCGCCGAATGTATCGCCTGCGGGCTATGCCTGGGGGTCTGCCCCACCGAGCCCAAGGCGATTATCGCCCCCGCCGCGGAGGCGGTTCCCTACGCCTACTCCATAGACGACTCCCAGTGCCTGCGCCTCAAGGGCGAGCAGTGCCACCTCTGCCAGGAGGCCTGCCCCACCAACGCCGTCATCTTCGAGGACAAGGCGCAGCGGCAGGAGCTGGAGGTAGGCTCTATCATAGTCGCCACCGGCTTCGAGGTGTTCAACGCCAAGGAGCTGGGCTGCCTGAACTACGGCCGCTACCCGGACATCATCACCGGGCTGGACATGGAGAAGATGTTCCGCAACCAGGGCACACTGACCCTGTCCACCAACGGCAAAGGCAAGGCAAAGGCGCCGAAGCGAATCGCCTTCATCCAGTGTGTCGGCTCCCGCACCGAGGAGCACAACTACTGCTCCCAGGTGTGCTGCAAGTACGCCATCAGGCTGGCGCGGCTGATAACCTACCAGAACCCGGAGGCTGAAGTAACCGTGTTCTACATAGACCTACAGACGGCGGGTAAGGGCTTCGCCCAGTTCTACCAGGAAGCCAAGGACAGCGTCCGCTTCGTGCGCGGCGTACCCATAGAGGCAACTCGGACCCCCTCCGGCGCGCTTGAGGTCAGGTTCGAGAACATCGTCGACGGCAAGGTGGAGCGGGAGACCTTCGATATGGTAACCCTGTCGGTAGGCATCGCCCCCCGGAAGGATGCCTGGAGCCTGGCAAAGGTGCTGGGGATAAGCATGGCGGAGGACGGCTTCTTCGCCACCGACCAGCCCTGCGATTCCACGGAGACCAATGTCGACGGGATATTCCTCGCCGGCGCCTGCCAGGGACCGAAGGACATACCCGATTCCATTGCCCATGGAATCTCGGCAGCAGAAAGAGCGATGGAGGTTTTACAGAGATGCGAGTAAAGATTGGCATATTTCTCTGCGATTGCGGGGGGAGCCTGAAGAACATAGACTTCTCCAAGATAAGCCAGAAACTGGAAGGGCTGGAGGATGTCGCCTTCGTGGACACCGGCTCCAACCTGTGCCTGGAAGAAGGCAAGAAAGCGATAGCTTCCCGCATACTCACCGAGGATATAGACAGGATAGTGATCGCCGCGTGCTCACCGCAGCTCCACGAGGGCAACTTCGTCGAGCTGCTCAACAAGCTGCGGCTGAACCCCAACCTGCTCTCCCTGGCCAACATCAGGGAGCAGTGCGCCTGGACCCAGAAGGGGGACGCCACCGCCAAGGCCCTGGAGATGATAATGATGGCCATAAACAGGGCGCGGCTCCTGGAGCCGGTGGAGACCACCGAGGTGGCGGTCAAAAAAGAGGCCCTGGTGGTGGGCGGGGGCTACTGCGGCATGCAGTCCGCCCTGGAGCTCTCCCAGCTGGGCATCAAGACCACCCTGGTGGAAAAGTCAGCCTCCCTGGGCGGCAGCATGAACGGGCTGGACGGGGCGCACAACTGCGCCGCGGACGCCATGTCCAAAGCCGTCAAGGACGATAAGAACATAGCGGTTATCACCTCCGCCGAGGTCAGCGGGGTCAAAGGCAGCGTGGGCAACTTCACCGCCACCATCAAGAAAGCCAAGGATGAGACCCGCCAGGACTTCGGCGCCATAGTGGTAGCCACCGGATACCAGACCGAGATGGACACCGCGGACTTCCCGGTTAAGCCCGGCGCCAAGGTTATCCCCCAGGGCAAGCTGGCCGAGATGCTTAAGGCATCCATCCCGGAGATGGGAGCGAGACCGGAGACCATCGGCTTCGTCTTCGACCTCGCCGACGAGAGCGCCCGCCGCCCCAGCCTGGCCACCCTGAACAACGCCCTGACGGTCAAGGAGAGATGGGGCAGCGAGGTCTATGTCTTCTGCCGCAACGTCCAGGTGGACAGCGAGGGCGCGGAGAAGCTGTACCGCGAAGCCAGAGACAAGGGAGTAGTGTTCCTCAAATTCGATGACAAGCCGGCCATCACGGCGAACAACGGCCGGGTGAAGATAGAGGTGAAGGACGCCCTGCTCGGCGAAGAGCTGACCCTCGACTGCGACCTGCTGGTCGCCGAGGAGACCCTGATGCCCACCGATGGCACCGCCGCTTTAAGCGAATCGCTGGGCGTCAAGACGGATTCCAAGGGCTTCTACCAGGAGGAGAATGTCCACCTCTACCCCGTAGACTCGGAGAGGAAGGGGATATTCCTGGTGGGCAAGTGCCGCGGAGACCTGGACCACAGCCGGGTACAGACCGATATATCCAGCGTGGTCGCCAAGCTCAGCGAGCTGCTGTCGCCGGGTGAGATAGCGGTGGAGGCGGACCGGGTCAAGGTTGACCCCCAGAAGTGCGTCGCCTGCCTCACCTGCATCCGCGTCTGCCCCCACAAAGCCATCGGGCTTACCGGTGTGGACGGAGAGAAAGAGACGGCGGAGATATCCCAGCTCGCCTGCGACCGCTGCGGCATCTGCGCCGCGGTCTGTCCGGTCAAGGCGATTAAGTTCGAAGGCTATAGCGACGAGCAAATACTGGCCCAAATAGAAGCGATAGGAGCATCATGAACGGGAAAATAACGGCTTTCTGTTGTCAACACTCGGCTTACCTCGCCGCCGACGCGGCCGGCAAGCAAGGGCTCCAGTGCCCGGATAACCTCCGCGTTATCAGAGTACCCTGCGCGGGGAGGGTGGATGTCATCCACATACTAAAAGCCCTGGAGGAAGGCTCCTCAGGGGTACTGATACTGGGATGCGAAGACGGGCTTTGCCAGCACCTCACCGGAAACACCCGGGCAAAGGGACGCACCGACCATTCCGAGGCACTACTGAAGGAGGTGGGGATAAACGGCCACCGGGTGGCCATGTTCAACATCGCCGCCAACGCCCCCCACAAATTCATCAAGATAGTGAATGAAATGAACGAAAGGATAAAGGAGCGGGAAGAGGCAAAATGATTATTGCGGAACGTAAACCAATGGAAGAGATCCTCCAGATGGTCGCCCCCTATAAGAAGGTACTGGTGGCCGGCTGCGACACCTGCGTAGCCATCTGCTGGGCGGGGGGGGAGAAAGAGGTAGGGATACTCGCCTCGCAGCTCCGCCTCGGCGCCGAAAAGGAGGGCAAGAAGCTCGAGGTCCTGGAAACAACCATCGAGCGCCAGTGCGAAAAGGAAATGATTGACGAGGCGCGAGACAAATTCCAGGGAGTGGACGCGGTCCTCTCCTTGGCTTGCGGCGCCGGCATACAGACGGTAGCCGAGATGTTCGAGGACATCCCGGTGCTGCCGGCGGTCAACACCACCTTCCTGGGCAGACCCGATGGGGAAGGGGTCTGGCTGGAGAACTGCGGCTCCTGCGGGGACTGCGTCCTGGACCAGACCGGCGGCATCTGCCCCATGGTGCGCTGCGCCAAGGGCCTGCTGAACGGTCCCTGCGGCGGCACCAGGAAGGGCGGCAAGTGCGAGATTGACCCGGACAAAGAGTGCGCCTGGGTCCTCATCTACAACCGTCTGGAGAAACAGGGCAGGCTGGACCTGATGGAGACATACTACCCGCCGAAGAACTTCCGGGCCGTGAAGAGGCCGGGCAAGATAGAAGCGATAAAGGCTTAGGAGGCGAAGGATGGTAATAAGCACAGCAAGTGATCTAAGAGAAGTACTGAAGACGAAAGACTTTGTGGTAACGGCCGAGGCGGCTCCCCTGAAGGGTGCCGACACCAGCCACTCCCTGGAGCACATAGAGCTGCTCAAGGACAAGGTGGACGCGCTCAATGTCACCGACAACCAGAGCTCGGTGATGCGCTACCCCTCGATAGGGGTATGCCTGATGGTGAAAGAGCACGGCGGCGAGCCGGTGCTCCAGGTAACCTGCCGCGACAGGAACCGCCTGGCCCTCCAGGCAGACCTGCTGTTCGCCTGGTCGCGCGGCATACGCAATGTGCTCTGCCTCACCGGCGACTCCATTGACGTCGGCGACCACACCGAAGCCAAGCCGGTCTTCGACCTGGACTCCACCCAGCTCATCCACCTGGTCCACACCCTCAACTCCGGCAAGGACCTGGCCGGCAACGACCTCGTCGGCGGCACCGACTTCTGCATCGGCACCACCGTCACCCCGTCGGCCGACCCCATCGAGCCCCAGATGCTGCGGGTGCGCAAGAAGCTGAACGCCGGCATAGACTTCATCCAGACCCAGGCGGTCTACGAGCTGGAAGAGCTGAAGCGGTTCGTGGAAGCCGTGCGCAAGCAGGACGACAAGGTGAAGATACTGCTCGGCATCGTTCCCCCCACCGGGGCTAAGATGGCGAGCTACATGAACGCCAACGTCCCCGGCATCTTCGTCCCCCAGTACATGATTGACGAACTCGCCGCCGCCCCCAAGGGCACCGGCATCCAAAAGGGAATCGAGATAGCCGGCAGGTTAATCAGAAAAGCGAAAGAGGAGAAGCTCTGCGACGGAACCCATATCATGTTCATCGGCAAAGAGGACAGGGTCCCTGAGATTCTCCAGGCCGCTGGCCTAATATAAACGGAGTTAACAAGGAGGTATATTAAGATGACCGTAGTCCTCAACGAACTAGACAGTAAGTTTAAGTACGATGTTGCCGCCGAGCCGGGAGGAGAGAACATCAAGGTATGTTTCGCCTGTGGCCTGTGTACCGCAAGCTGCCCGGTGGCGGACATAGACCCCGCCTACAACCCGCGCAGGATTATCCGCCAGGTTCTCCTCGGAATGAGGAAGGAAGTCCTCTCCTCCAACATCCCCTGGCTCTGCTCCCAGTGCTACACCTGCACGGCGCACTGCCCCCAGAACGTGGACTTCGCCGATGTGATGAAGGCGCTGCGGAACATGGCGGTAAAGGAAGGCTATGTCCACCCCTCCTTCGCGGAGAAGATTAAAGAGATAGACGCCTTCGCCCAGAAGCTGCGCCACCAGATGGTGATATCCATCGTGGATGACAAGGCCCAGAAGCAGGATACAAGTGCTGACATCCTGGCTGGGCGGGCACTGGATTCGGAGAAGGTCAAGGTCTAAAGAAGGAGATAAGACTGATGGAACATTCAGATAAGACAATAGGAGCGGTGATGGTGGTCGGCGGTGGCATCGGGGGGATTCAGGCATCCCTTGACCTGGCCGAGTCTGGATATAAAGTCTACCTGGTAGAGAAATCTCCAGCCATAGGCGGCGTCATGGCGCAGCTTGATAAGACCTTCCCCACCCTGGACTGCTCAATGTGTATCCTCTCCCCGAAGCTCATCGAGTGCGGCCGGCACCCCAACATCGAGCTGGTGTGCGACGCCGAGCTGATGGAGGTCGACGGGGAGCCGGGTGACTTCACCGCCAAGGTGCTGAAGCACCCCCGCTATGTGGATATAGACAAATGTACCGGCTGCGGCGAGTGCGCCGAGGCCTGCCCGATAGCCGCCAGCAACGAGTTCGAAGAGGGGCTGGTGGACCGCAAGGCGGCCTTCAGGCCGTTCGCCCAGGCATACCCCAACGCCTTCGCCATCGATAAGAGGCAGCGGGGGCCCTGCGTGCTGACCTGCCCGGCAGGTACCAACGCCCAGGGCTATGTGGCGCTGTGCGCCCAGGGCAAGATAGAGGAATCGCTGGCCCTGATAAAAGAGAAACTGCCCATCCCCAGGATACTGGGCCGGGTCTGCTCCGCCCCCTGCGAGGAGAAGTGTAACCGCAAACTGATGGACGAGCCCCTGGCTATCCGCGAGATAAAGCGCTTCGTCGCCGATACCGCCAAGGGCAGCACCCCCGAACCGGAGATAGACGAGAAGGGCGAGAAGATAGCCGTCATCGGCTCCGGCCCGGCCGGCTTGAGCTGCGCCTACTTCCTCAGGCTTCAGGGCTATAAGCCCACCATCTTCGAAGCCCTCCCCGTCGCCGGCGGCATGCTGCATGTCGGCATCCCCGGCTACCGCCTGCCCAAGGACGTCCTCAAGGAAGAGATAAAAGAGATCGAGGACCTGGGGGTGGAGATAAAGACCAATACCCCCATCGGCGACAAGCTGACCATAGACGGCCTGTTCCAGCAGGGCTACAAAGCCGTGTTCGCCGGTGTCGGCGCCCACGGCAGCCAGAAGCTCAATGTCCCCGGCGAGGACGCCAAGGGAGTGATTCACGGCGTCGACCTGCTGCGGGACATCAACCTGGGCAAGAAAGTGAATATCAGCGGCAAGGTGGTGGTGATAGGCGGCGGCGATGTGGCCATAGACTCCGCCCGCTCCGCCCTGCGCTCCGGCGCCAACGAGGTCACCATCCTCTACCGCCGCACCAGAGTGGAGATGCCCGCCCGGACCGAGGAGGTAGAAGCGGCGGAGGCGGAGGGCATCAACATAGAATATCTGGCGGCACCCCTGGAGATAACGGCCGCCTCCGGTAAAGTTACCGGCATAAAATGCACCCGCATGGAGCTGGGCGAGCCCGATGCCAGCGGCAGAAGGCGCCCCGTTCCCGTAGCCGGCTCCGAGCACGAGCTCAAAGCCGATGTGGTCGTCCCCGCCATCGGGCAGTCACCCCAGACCGCGAAACTGGCCGACGGCGGCATCAAGACCACCAAGCGCGGCACCGTGGAGGTTGACCCGGTAAGCCTGGAGACCTCACGGGAGGGCGTATTCGCCGGCGGCGACTGCCAGACCGGCCCCTGGATAGTGGTCGGCGCGGTGGCCGACGGCTCCCGGGCTGCAGAATCCATCGGACGCTACCTGCGGGGCGAGGACCTCAAGGAAGGCAGACAGGCACCCGATAAGACCCCCGCCGATGTCAGCTTCGTCCCCACCGACAAGCCCCGCCAGGCCAGGGAGAAGATGCCCACCCTCCCCGCGGAGGACTGGACCTCCGGCTACCACGAGATAGAGCTCGGCCTGGACCAGGAAGCGGCCACGAAAGAGGCCGGCCGCTGTCTGGACTGCGGCATCTGCTCCGAGTGTATGCAGTGCGTATCCGCCTGTAAGGCGGACGCCATAAACCACAAGATGGAAGAGGAGGTCGCCGAGCTGAATGTAGGCTCGGTAATCATCTCCACCGGGTTCGACGAGTTCGACCCCACCCCGCTGTACAAGTACGGATATAAGAAGTATCCCAATGTGGTCTCCAGCATAGAGTTCGAGAGGATGCTGTCGGCATCCGGCCCCTTCCAGGGCCACCTGGTGAGGCCGTCAGACGGCAAGGAGCCCAAGAACATCGCCTGGATACAGTGCGTCGGCTCCAGGGACAACAGCATCGGCAGGG
>CAYLMC010000005.1:0-2536 GCA_964384865.1 uncultured Dehalococcoidales bacterium
ACCGGGAGAGCTGGGCGAAGAAGGACATCAGCAGGCTGCTGGCCGCCCTCGGCGACGGACTGACTGCCAAAGGAAAGCGAGAGCCTTCCGTATCGGCGAAGAGACCGCCGCCGGCGGCGGACCGCAGGGGGGCGAATGGCGTCGTGGTCAGGCTGGCCCTCCCCGACGGCCACCAGCAGAGGCACGCCATAAAGCTGCTGAAAGAGGCCGGAATCAAGATAGATGACTATCCTTCCGATAGCGGCAACCGCCGTCCCTCCATCGGTATTGAGGGCGTGTCCGTCAAGGTGATCAGGCCTCAGGACATGCCCCTCCAGGTGGCTACCGGCAACTTCGATATCGCCATGACCGGCCGGGACTGGCTGAAAGACCATCTCTACCAGTTCCCGTCCAGCCCGGTTCAGGAGCTGGCGGACCTGAAGTTCGGCGCGGTGCGGATAGTGGCGGTGGCGCACAACGATATGCCGGTGTCCGATGCCTACGGCCTGCGGCAGTATAACAGCGGGCGGTCGGCGCCGTTGCGGGTGGCTTCGGAGTATGTCAATATAGCGGATAAGTATGCCCGGGATAACCATCTGGGCCGGTACCGGGTGATTCCCACCTGGGGGGCGACCGAGGCGTTTCTCCCCGAGGACGCCGACCTGCTCATCGAGAACACCGAGACCGGGCAGACCATAGCCAAGAACAACCTGAAAATAATCGACACCCTGTTCCGCTCCACGGGCTGCCTTATCGGCAACCGGAAAAGCCTGTCCAGCCCGGAGCGGAGAAAAGTGATAGAATCTATTATCGAGACCCTGCGGAGGGTGGTGTCTGATGACTGAACTGGACATAATCCGGGGATTCGAGGCGGCGAAAAAGGCGCTGTCCCGCCAGGCTGCGGGCGAGTTCGCCTCGGCCTCGCCGTCCCTGAAACAGAGGCTGACCGATATGTTCGGCAGCGATGACCCCCGGCAGGCGGTGGCGCAGATAATAGACCGGGTGCGCTGCGGCGGAGATAAAGCCATCGCCGAGCTGACCCTGAAGATAGACGGGGTGAAGCCGGCATCGCTGGAGGTGAGCCGGGAGCAGATAGCCGCCGCCTACGATAGGGTTGATGATGAACTGGTGGCAGCCCTGCGGCTTGCCGCCGAGCAGATAGCCTCGTTCCACGCCGAGCAGAACGACGGCATCCGGCGCGGGTTCACGGAGGCGAACTCGGGGCAGGCCGTGCGCCCCCTGGAGCGGGTGGGGGTCTATGCCCCCGGCGGCAACGCCTGCTACCCGTCCACGGTGCTGATGACCGCCATACCGGCCAAGGTCGCCGGCGTGAAGCAGGTTATACTGGCCACGCCCCCCGGAGAGAAGGGTGCTGTCGCCCCGGCGACCCTGGTGGCGGCTGACATCGCCGGTGTGGACCGCGTTTTCGCCATCGGTGGCGCCCAGGCCGTCGCCGCGCTGGCCTTCGGCACCGAGTCCGTCCCCAGGGTGGACAAGATATGCGGGCCGGGCAACATATTCGTGGTTCTGGCCAAGAAAATGGTCTATGGCGCGGTGGCTATCGACGGGCTGCAGGGTCCCAGCGAGGTGCTGATAATCGCTGATGACAGTGCCAAAGCGGAGTACTGCGCCGCCGACATGCTGGCGCAGGCGGAGCACGACCCGATGGCGTCCGCCGTCCTGGTGGCCACCTCACAGCGGCTGGCGGAGGGGGTGGTGGCGGAGGTGGACAGGCAGCTGAATGACCTGCCCCGCCGGGATATACCCGCCGAGGCGCTGCGGGAGGGGGGCAAGATAATCGTAGTGGACAGCCTGGACGAGGCCCTGGAGCTAGCCAATCTATACGCCCCGGAGCACCTCTCCCTGATGATAGATAACGCTGCTGACTATGTGGATAGGATAGCCAACGCCGGCTGCGTGTTCGTGGGCGGGACGGCTACGGTGGTGCTGGGAGACTATGTGGCCGGGCCCAGCCATGTCCTTCCCACCGAGGGCACCGCCAGGTTCGGCTCTCCGCTCAATATCACCGACTTTATTAAGTTCATAAATTTGGTTACCATAGATAAGGCCGGCTTGAACAGACTGGGCAAGGCGGCGTCGGCGATCGCTCGGGCGGAGGGGCTGGAAGCCCACGCCCGCGCCGTGGAGAAGCGCATCGAGGATGAGTAATGGCTGAAGAGACCGGAATAGAGAGATTCGTCCGCCCTGACCTGGCCGCCTTCGCCGGCTATTCCGCCAGCATCTCCCCGGAGACGCTGAAGGGGAAGATAGCCATCCCGCCGCAGGACGTGGTCAAGCTGGATGCCAACGAGAACCCCTATGGCTGCTCGCCGCGGGTGAACCAGGCGCTGGCGAGCTACGGCTACTTCAATGTCTATCCCGATAACGGCCAGGAGATGCTGCGCCGGCTGCTGGCGGGCTATGTCGGGCTGGGCGCCGAGCACATCGTGGCCGGCAGCGGCGCCGACCAGCTGATAGACCTGGTGTTCTGCCTCTTCGGCGAGCCCGGCGGCGAGGTGATAAGCTGCGTGCCCACCTTCGCCATGTACGGCTTCTT
>CAYLMC010000005.1:2636-11107 GCA_964384865.1 uncultured Dehalococcoidales bacterium
ATGTCCGGGGTGAAGGCGGTGGTCGTCGAGAGGGAGCGGCTTATCGCCGAGCTGGGAAACACCGGCTGGCTGAAGCCCCTGCCGTCCCAGGCCAACTTTGTCCTCTGCCTGGTGCCCGGCGGCGGTGCGAAACGCCTCCAGGAGAGGCTGCGGGAGAAGGGGATACTGGTGCGCTACTTTGACAAGCCGTTATTAAAAGACTACATTCGCATCAGCGTGGGCAAGCCGGAGCACACCGACGCCCTGATGAAGGCGCTGAAAGAAATCGAGGAGGAGACAGGTGGCTAAAAGAGTTTCTGCTATCAAACGGGAGACCAAGGAGACCAATATCACCCTGGAGCTGGACATAGACGGCTGCGGCGAGATGGACATCAACACCGGCATCCGCATGCTGGACCATCTCCTCGCCCAGCTCGCCCGCCACGGTTTATTTGACATAAAGATTACAGCCACCGGCAACGACCAGCATCACCTGGTGGAGGATGTCGCCATCTGTCTGGGCAAAGCCCTGGGGGAAGCCCTGGGGGAGAAGGGGGGCATCGTCAGGATGGCTGATGCCGCTGTGCCCATGGACGATACCCTGGCTATGGTGGCGGTGGACATCGGCGGCAGGGGATATTCGGCGCTGGAGCTGCCCTTCGAGGATAACGACATGAACGGCTTCGCCACCGACCTCATCCGCCACTTCCTGGAGTCGTTCGCCATCGAAGCCAGGCTCAATCTCCACGCCCGGATTGTCTACGGGGTGAACGACCATCACAAGGCGGAAGCCCTGTTCAAGGCCCTGGGCAGGGTGCTGGACGAAGCCACCAGGATAGACTCGCGCCTCGGCGGCGACCTGCCCACCACCAAGGGGTTTTTAGAGGGCTGAAAAACCTAAAAAGCTAGCGCAGCTTCTTGCCCGACAGCCTCTCGTATGCCTGCCGGTACCTGTCTGTGGTCTGCTGGATGACCTCCGGGGGTAGGGTGGGGGCGGGGGGTTTCTTATCCCAGCCCGAACCGGCCACCCAGTCCCGCACCGGCTGCTTGTCATAGCTGGGCTGTGAATGTCCCACCTGGTACAGCTTGGCTTCCCAGAAGCGGCTCGAGTCCGGGGTGAGTAGCTCGTCGATGAGGATAAGCCTGCCGTCGTCCAGCCCGAACTCCATCTTGGTATCGGCGATGATGAGCCCCCTCTGCCGGGCGTACTGGCGGGCGTAGTTATAGATGGCGATGGTCTTCTCCGCCAGCTGCCGGGCGATATCCTCTCCCACCAGCTCGTTCATCTCCCCGGGGGTGAGCGGCTCGTCGTGGCCGTCATCCGCCTTGGTGGTGGGGGTGAACAGGGGCTGGGGGAACTCCTCGCTCTCCCGAAGCCCTTTGGGCATTGGCTGCCCGTTGATGGTGCCGTGCTCGCTGTACTCCGCCCAGGCCGAGCCCGATATGTAGCCGCGCGCCACGCACTCCGCGGGGACGCGCTCCACCTTTTTCACCACCATAGACCGCCCCGCCAGGTAGCTGGGGTAGGGGAAGCGGCTCTGGGCGGGGATATAGGCGTCCAGGCGGGAGACATCGTCGATGGTCTCCACCACATGGTTGGGCATCATGCCGGCGGTCTCCTGGAACCAGAAGGCGGACATCTGGTTGAGCACGGCTCCCTTGTCGGGGATGCCGCAGGGCAGCACCACATCGTAGGCGGAGATGCGGTCGGTGACCACTATCAGCAGGTGCTCTCCCAGGTCGTAGGTGTCCCTCACCTTGCCCTGCACGAACACGGGCAGGGGCAAATCAGTGGTTAACAGTACCGATGAATCTTGGCTCATAATGCCTCCGGCGCCAGCCCGCCTCCGGGCTTGCTGGTATCGAATTTGTCCCGCCACTGCGCCTCGGTGAGCCCCAGGCGCTGGAATATATCGTCAACATAGCGCAGGTAGTACTGGCTATCGAACAGCGGCTCCAGCTCATCGGGCGGCAGGACGGCGGTTACCTCCTTGTCGGCTTTGAGCAGGGCGAGGAACTGCCTCTTTCTCTTCCATACCTTCATGGCGGTCTTCTGAACCAGCTTGTAGGCTTCGTCCCGGCTCAGCCCCTTATCTATCAGGGCTATCATCACCCGCTGGGAGAAGATCAGCCCCCTGGTGATGCCGATGTTCTTTTCCATCTGCTTGGGGTACACTAACAGCCCCCTCATCACCGAGGTGAACACCGCCAGGATGTAGTCCATCACCAGGCAGGCGTCGGGCAGGGTGATGCGCTCGGTGGAGGAGTGGCTGATGTCTCTCTCGTGCCACAGGGCGATGTTCTCCATGGCGGTGACGGCATAGCCTCTCACCAGACGCGCCAGCCCGGTGACCCGCTCGCAGAGCTCCGGGTTGCGCTTGTGGGGCATGGCGGACGAGCCGGTCTGTCCGGCGCTGAAGGGCTCCTCCACCTCCCTGGTCTCGGTGCGCTGCAGCCCTCTTATCTCGGTGGCGAACTTCTCCAATGAACCGGCTATTATGGCCAGCGTGGTCGAGAACTGGGCGTGGCGGTCGCGTTGGAGGACCTGGTTGGACACCGGCGCCGCCTCCAGCCCCAGCTTGGCGCACGCCTTCTCCTCGAGCGCCGGAGCCAGGGTGGCGTAGGTGCCCACCGCCCCCGATATCTTGCCCACGGCGATGAACTTCTTGGCTTCGGAGAGGCGGTGCCGGTTGCGCTTCATCTCCTCCACCCATATCGCCAGCTTCAGCCCGAAGGATATGGGCTCGGCGTGGACGCCGTGGGTGCGCCCCATCATCACGGTGTACTTGTGCTCTATGGCTCGCTGCGCCAGGGCCGCGATGAGCTCTTTTATATCATTCAGCAGAATATCGGCTGCCTCCACCAGCTGCAGGCTGAGGGCGGTGTCCATGACATCGGAGGAGGTGAGCCCGAGGTGGATGAAGCGTGATTCCTTGCCGATGGTCTCCGACACCGAGCGGATGAAGGCGGTGACATCGTGGTGGGTCTCCTTGAGGATCTCCGTCATGCGCTTCAGGTTGACCCGCGCCAGCTTTATCTTGGGGACATCCTCCCTGGGGATTACCCCCAGCTCCGCCCATGCCTCGCAGGCGGCTATCTCCACCTCCAGCCACTTGGCGTACTTGCTCTCGTTGGACCACACCTGTTTCATCTGCGGTCTGGAATATCGTTCTATCATTTGTTGCTTCCTTGCAGTTCATTCCGGTATTTCTGATAGGCTTCCCTGACGGCGTCGTGCTTGGTGCCCAGTATCTCGGCGGCCAGGTAGGCGGCGTTCTTGGCCCCCGCCGAGCCTATGGCGACACAGGCTACCGGTATGCCGGCGGGCATCTGCACTATGGAGTACAGGGCGTCGGTGCCCTTCAGCTCGCTGCCGGCCAGGGGCACCCCGATGACGGGCAGGGTGGTCCAGCTGGCCACTACCCCGGGCAGGTGTGCCGCCATACCGGCGGCGGCGATTACCACCTCCACCCCCCGCCCGCGGGCGGTCTGGGCGAACTGCCGTATCTTATCCGGGTTGCGGTGGGCGGAGATCACCGATACCTCGCAGTCTACCCCGAGGCCGCGCAGTATCTCCGCGGTGGGCTTCATGGCTTCGGTGTCCGATTTGCTCCCCATTACTATGGCGACTAATGGCATTTTGTGCGCTCCTTACTTCGCTCTCGCTTTCAGGTCGGCGATATCTTTACGGTAGTGGCACCCCGGGAACTTTATCCGGGAGATGTTATTATATACCTTTTCCCGGGCATCGGCGATAGTGGCGCCGCTGGCCACCACGGTGAGCACCCTTCCCCCGCCCGTTACCACCTGGCCTGATTCCAGTTTGGTGCCGGCGTGAAATACCGCTATGTCTTCGTCCACATCGTCCAGCCCGGTGATGGGCAGGCCCGTTTCATAGCTGCCGGGGTAGCCCCCCGAGGCCAGCACCACCCCCACGCAGGCGTCGTCGCTCCAGTCTATGGTTATCCTGTCCAGGGTGCCCTCTATCACCGCCATAACGATATCCACCAGGTCTGTCTTGAGCCTGGGCAGTATTATCTGGGTCTCCGGGTCGCCGAAGCGGGCGTTGAACTCCAGGGTCTTGGTGCCGTTTGCGGTGACCATCAGCCCTCCGTAGAGGATGCTCTTATAGGGCCTGCCTTCCGCAGCCATGGCCGCTATGGTGGGCTCCATAATGGTCTTTTGAACCGTCTCCTCAAGCTGGGGGGTGAGGAAGTGGGGCGGGCTGTAGCTGCCCATGCCGCCGGTGTTGGGCCCCTGGTCTCTGTCGAAGACGGGCTTGTAGTCGCAGGCGGACACCGAGGGGGTTATGGTCTTGCCGTCGGCGAAGGCGAAGCAGCTCATCTCCTCGCCGGAGAGGAACTCCTCTATAATGACACTGTCTCCGGCGGCGCCGAAGGCGCGCTCTTTCATTATCTGGTTGAGGGCGTCCACCGCCTGGGGTATGGACTGGGCCACGATTACCCCCTTCCCCGCCGCCAGCCCGTCCGCCTTGACCACGATGGGCGGCTTCTGCTGTTGCAAGTAGGCTTCGGCCTGGCCGTAATCTGAGAAGGCGGCGCTTCGGGCGCAGGGGATGCCGTGGTTTTGCATCAGGTCTTTGGAGAATACCTTGCTGGACTCTATCTCGGTGGCGGCTTTGGTGGAGCCGAAGATGGGGATGCCTATACCTTCAAAGTGGTCAACGATACCATCGGCCAGGGGAGCCTCCGGGCCGACGATGACCAGGTCAATGTGGTTCTCTTGGGCGGCTTCGGCCAGGGCTGCTATGTCGGTGGCCTTGATGTCCAGGTTGCGGGCGAGCCGGGCGGTGCCGGCGTTGCCCGGTGCGGCATAAATCTGTGTGGCTTTGGGGCTCTGGGCGAGCTTCCAGACCAGGGTGTGCTCCCTCCCCCCGCCGCCGATGACCAGTATCTTTATCTACCTCACCCCCCTTGATTTGTTTTCTACCTCTCCCCCTAATGTCCCCCTCTCCTATCAAGGAGAGGGGGAGGAATAAGTTGTGAAGGGGCGCAGCCCCTTCAGACTACAAACTATAAAATCGCACCAATAATCTGGAGAAGCAAACCAATACAAACGATAAAAAAACAAGTAAAGAAGACGCGCTGCCGTGTACCTGGATGCCCACTCATTTGACTGGAATCGTTCAGGCGAAACCACCCTCTAATATATTTTCTGCCTAACCAGCTAGGAATCCGGCTCGTTGATTTATCTATACATTTGCCCTGCTTGATGCCCCACTCATATTCTTGGGTATTACCGTATGCTTGATAGTCACGAAAACTACTACTCTTCCAGTAGTCAAAGGCTAGGTAGCCAAAGCCCAAAAATTGTAAGACTAAACCTGCTATTTCCACATTCCTTTTCACTAGTATTAGGCTGTTTAAAGTTGCATTCACTCCCACTCTATGGTGGAGGGGGGTTTGGAGGTAATATCGTAGACGACGCGGTTGACGCCGGCGACCTCGTTGACGATGCGGTTGGAGATGCGGGCCAGCAGGTCGTAGGGGAGGCGCGCCCAGTCCGCGGTCATGGCGTCTTCGCTGGTGACGGCGCGGACGGAGACCAGGTAGCCGTAGGTCCTGAAGTCCCCCATCACCCCCACGCTCTTGACATCGGTGAGGATGGCGAAGCTCTGCCACAGCTGGTGGTACAGGTTGGCGTCCTTTATCTCGCCCATCACGATCCAGTCGGCGCCGCGCAGTATCTCCAGCTTCTCCTTGGTGACCTCGCCGATGATGCGTATAGCTAATCCCGGCCCGGGGAAGGGCTGGCGCCACACCATCTCCTCGGGAAGCCCCACCCCCAGCCCCACCTGGCGCACCTCGTCCTTGAACAGGTAGCGCAGGGGCTCTATCAGGTTGAGGGTCATCTTGGCGGGCAGCCCGCCGACATTGTGGTGGGTCTTTATCTTGGCGGAAGCCTTGCCCGTCGAAGCGCTCTCGATGACATCGGGGTAGAGGGTTCCCTGGGCCAGGAAGTCCACCTTGCCCAGCTTCTTCGCCTCCTCCTCGAACACCTTGATGAACTCCTCGCCGATGACCTTGCGCTTGGTCTCCGGGTCGGTGACACCCTCCAGCTGCTTCAGGAAGCGCTCGCTGGCGTCCACGTATATGGTGTCCATGCCCAGGTTCTGGCGGAACACCTCCAGGGTTCTCTCCGCTTCCTCGCGGCGGAGGAGCCCGTTGTTGACGAAGATGCAGCTGAGCTGGTCGCCTATCGCTTTGTGTATCAGGGAGGAGACGACCGCCGAGTCCACCCCGCCGGAGAGGGCGCTGATGACCTTGCCGCCGCCCACCTCCTCCTTGATGCTGTCCAGGCTCTCGTGGATGAAGTTGCCTATCGTCCAGTTCCCCTGGCAACCGCAGACCTTAAAGGCGAAGTTCTTCAGGATGGCCTTCCCCTGGGGGGTGTGGGCTACCTCCGGGTGGAACTGGAGTCCGTATATCCCTTTATCATTGCCCATCACGGCGTAGGGCGAGTTCTCGGTGTATGCCAGGGCGGTGAAGCCGGGGGGCATCTCCTCGATGCGGTCGCCGTGGCTCATCCACACCGGGGAGGAGGGGGGCAGGTCGGCGAACAGGGGGGATTCCGCATCGCTGATGTGGAGGACGGCGTGCCCGTACTCGTGACTGGTGGACGGGGCGACCTGTCCTCCCAGCTGCTTGGTGATGGCCTGCATCCCATAGCATATCCCCAGCACCGGCAGGTGGCTTTCGTAGATATAGTCCGGAGCCAGGGGGGCGTCCGGGCTGTAGACGCTGGCGGGGCCGCCGGAGAGTATGAAGCCCTTCGGGTTGAGGGGGGCTATCTTCTCCCAGGGGGTATCGTAGGGAACCAGCTCGCAGTAGACCTGGCATTCCCGGATGCGGCGGGCGATGAGCAGGCTGTACTGGGAGCCGAAATCGACGACTATTATCGCCTCGCGCTCGGCGCCGGACACCGCCTCCTTCGCCGCCAGGGGCTGCTCGCCGCCGAGCTCCTTGGCTATCTCCAGATAGGTGGAGACCTCAATGTCGCTGCTGGTGGTTACCCGGTGGCTATCGTTGGGGTTTTGCTCAGGCTTTTCTTTGGACATCTCTATGCCAAAGATTACCATTGTGATATACTGTCGTCAAGACGACAAAACATCCCCGGGCAGGTAATCAGGACGATGGCGGCTAAATTGCCTTCACAGGTGTCACGGTAGGTGGAACAGGGCATCTCTGTCCTCAAAAATGGGGGCGTGGTTGCCTTCCCCACCGATACCGTCTACGGGCTGGGAGCCGGCGCTGGAGATGAAGGGGCGGTGGAGAGGGTATATCAGCTGAAGGGGCGTCCCAGAGATATGGCGCTGCCCCTGTTGCTGGCGGGGGAAGAGCAGATTGCCCAGGCGGCCGCCGATGTATCGCCGCTGGCCTGGGCGTTGATACGGCGCTTTCTCCCCGGCGCCCTGACCCTGGTGCTGCCTAAAGCTCCGGGCTTGCCCGATATCATCACCGCCGGCGGGGAGACGGTGGCGGTGCGCATCCCGGCTCACCCCGTCCCGGTCGCCCTGGCGGAGGGCATCGGGTCGCCCATCGTGGGCACCAGCGCCAACCTCAGCGGCAGCCCCAGCGCCCTCACCGCCGAGGATGTCCGCGGCCAGTTCGGGGACAGGATAGATTTAGTTATAGACGGCGGCAGGTGCCCCGGCGGCATAGAATCAACCGTCGTGGATGCCACCGGAGAGAAGCCGCTGGTGTTGAGAGAAGGGGCTATCAGCCAGCGGGAGCTGGAGAAGGCATATCAAGGCATTGCCCTCGGAGAAGGAGGTTGACCGTTGCGTGTAGCCATCGGCAGTGACCACAAGGGCATCGGAGCTAAAAAGCTGATAATCAGGCTTATCGAGGAGCTGGGGCATAGCCACCAGGACTTCGGCTGCCACAACAATGATTCGGTGGACTACCCCGATATCGCTCGGCAGGTGGGCGAGGCGGTGGCCGGGGGGGATTTCGAGCGAGGGATCCTGATATGCGATACCGGCATCGGCATGAGCATTGCCGCCAACAAGGTGAAGGGGGTCCGGGCAGCCCTGTGCCACGACGATTTCGGTGCCCGCCGCTCCCGGCAGCACAACGATGCCAATATCCTCTGCCTAGCGGCGGACCTGGACGATGACGCCACCCGCGGGATAGTGGAGTCGTTTCTCTCCATCGCCTTTGATGGCGGCAGGCACTCGCGGCGGGTGGACAAGATAGCCTCTATGGAGGAGTGATTTACATTGACAGCAGGCAGGCGCTATGGTATTTTTAAGGATGGCAATTATATATAGTTTTTCAGCGGAGATTCCGTCCTGGGGGGGCGGTTTTTGATTATTCGGGCCGAAGGGAAGGCAGTGGCATGAGAAGCGATATGGTCAAGAGGGGGGTGGAGCGGGCGCCGCATCGGTCGTTGCTGCACGCCGTGGGCTGGGACAGCGCGGACATAGACAAGCCCTTTATCGGCGTGGTGAACAGCTTCACCGAGATAGT
>CAYLMC010000005.1:11207-20838 GCA_964384865.1 uncultured Dehalococcoidales bacterium
GCGCGGACATAGACAAGCCCTTTATCGGCGTGGTGAACAGCTTCACCGAGATAGTACCCGGACATATCCACCTGCGCGATATCGCCCGTGCGGTCAAGGACGGGGTGCGCCGCGCCGGCGGGCTCCCCTTCGAGTTCAACACCGTCGCCATATGTGACGGCATCGCCATGAACCACCCCGGCATGAAGTTCAGCCTGCCCTCGCGGGAGCTGATAGCCGATTCGGTGGAGGTGATGGCGCAGGCTCACGCCTTCGACGCCCTGGTGTTTATCCCCAACTGCGACAAGATAATCCCCGGCATGCTCATGGCGGCGGCCAGGCTGAACCTGCCCGCCGTGTTCGTCAGCGGCGGGCCGATGCTGGCCGGGCGCCTCGGTGAAGGCGCTGATGCCCAGAAGGTGGATGTCAGCACCATCTTCGAGGCGGTGGGCAAAGTCGCCTCCGGCGAGATGGATGAGGACGAGCTGGCCTGGATAGAGCAGGTTGCCTGCCCCGGCTGCGGCAGCTGCTCCGGGATGTTCACCGCCAACACCATGAACTGCCTCACCGAAGCCCTGGGGATGGGACTCACCGGCAACGGCACCATTCCCGCCGTGGATAAACGGCGTCTCAAGCTCGCCGAGGAGGCGGGGACGCAGGTGATGAAGCTGCTGGAGGGCGGCATATGCCCCCGTGATATCATAACCGAGGACTCCATCCGCAACGCCTTCATAGTGGATATGGCGCTGGGGGGAAGCACCAACTCGGTGCTGCACCTGATGGCTATCGCCCACGAAGCCGGAGTGGATTTCTCCCTGGACGCGGTCAACGAGGTGAGCAAGCGCACCCCCAACCTGTGCCAGCTGAGGCCCTCCGGGGGCTATCATATAGAGGACCTGGACCGCGCCGGCGGCATCGCCGCCGTGATGAAGGAGCTTGGGGGCCTGCTGAATACAGGCTCTATGACGGTCTACGGCAAGCCGCTGGGCGAGGTCATCGCCGAAGGCCGAGTCTCTGACAGCGATGTCATCCGCTCCATAGACAACGCCCACTCGGCTACGGGTGGGCTGGCTATCCTGTTCGGCAACCTGGCTCCGGAGGGGGCGGTGGTGAAGCGGGTGGCGGTGCTCCCGGAGATGATGGTGCACCAGGGTCCGGCCAGGGTGTTCCAGTGTGAAGAGGATGCCACGGCGGCTATCATGGAGGGCAGAATCAAGCCCGGCGATGTGGTGGTCATCCGCTACGAGGGGCCCAAGGGGGGGCCGGGGATGAGGGAGATGCTCACCCCCACCTCCGTCCTCAGCGGCATGGGGCTGGATAAAGAGGTGGCCTTGATAACCGACGGGCGCTTCTCCGGGGCGACCCGGGGCGCCGCCATCGGCCATATATGCCCGGAAGCCGCCAACAGGGGCGCTATCGCCGCCCTGGAGGAGGGCGATATAATAAAGATAGATATCCCCGGCGATACCCTTGAGGTTGAGCTGAGCGATGAACAGATAAGAGACCGCCTGTCCCGGCTGCCCGAGTTCCAGCCCAGGATAGAGAGCGGCTACCTGCGGCGCTACGCCGAGATGGTATCCGCCGCCAGCATCGGGGCGGTATTTCCGAGATGAGGGGGATGCTATTATGAAGAAAACGGGCGCCCAGATTCTGTGTGAGGGGTTGGTAAAGGAAGGGGTGGAGGTGATCTTCGGCTTCCCCGGTGGCACTGTGCTGCCCCTGTATGACACCCTGCCTCACTACCCCCAGCTTCGTCATATTCTGGTGCGCCACGAGCAGGGCGCCGCCCACGCCGCCGACGGCTATGCCCGGGCGACGGGCAAGGTGGGGGTATGTATGGCGACCTCCGGCCCCGGGGCTACCAACCTGGTCACCGGCATCGCCAACGCCTACCTGGACTCGTCGCCGATAGTGGCTATCACCGGCCAGGTTGCCCGCCCCTTCATCGGCAAGGATGCCTTCCAGGAGATAGACATCACCGGCATCACCCTGCCCATCACCAAGCACAACTACCTGGTGCGCGATGCCGCCTCACTGGCTAAAGTGGTCAAGGAGGCTTTCTACCTGGCCAGGACGGGGCGACCGGGCCCGGTGCTGATAGACTTGCCCCGCGATGTCCAGATGGAGGAGGCGGAGTTTCACTATCCCAGGCAGACCGACCTGCCCGGCTACAAGCCCACCTTCACCGGGCATATTGCGCAGATTAAAAAAGCGGCTAAGCTGATAAACGAGACCAAGCGTTCCCTCATCCTGGCGGGGAGGGGGGTGGTGATATCGGGCGCCTTTGCCGAGCTGAAAGAGCTGGCGGAGAAGGCGCAGATACCGGTGGTAACCACCCTGCTCGGCGTCAGCTGCTTCCCGGAGAGCCACGCCCTCAGCTATGGTATGGTGGGTATGCACGGCATGGCTTACGCCAACCGCGCCCTGCACACCACCGAGCTGATTATCGCCATTGGGATGCGCTTCGATGACCGGGTGACCGGCAAGATAGACGAATTCGCCCCCAATGCGCGGGTTATCCATATAGACATAGACCCGGCCGAGATAGGCAAGAACGTGCCCGTGGATGTCCCCATCGTGGGGGATGTCAAGCTGGTGCTGAAGGAATTGAACAAACTGACGGACTCCACCCAGCGCGCCGAGTGGCTGGCCCAGATAGAGGTGTGGCTCAAGACCCACCCCTCTACGGATATCCGCAGCTGTGACAGCCTGTTGCCACAGTATGTGGTCAGCAAGATACACGAGGTTACCAAGGGCGAAGCCACCATCGTTACCGGGGTGGGACAGCACCAGATGTGGGCCGCCCAGCACTACTGCTACGATAAGCCGAACACCCTGATATCTTCCGGAGGACTGGGCACCATGGGCTTCGGGCTGCCGGCGGCTATGGGGGTTAAGGTGGGCCGGCCCGACCAGCCGGTGTGGTCCATTGACGGCGACGGAGGCCTGCAGATGACCATACAGGAGCTGGCTACCCTGGTTCAGGACGGCATCGCGGTGAAGATAGCGGTGCTGAACAACGGCTTCCTGGGGATGGTGAGGCAGTGGCAGGAGCTGTTCTACGGGAAGCGCTATGTAGCCACCCCGCTTTCCTGCCCGGACTTCGTCAAGATAGCCGAGGGCTACCGCCTGGCGGGGTTGAGGGTGAAGTGCCGGAAAGAGGTGGCCCCCGCCATCGAGCAGGCTATGGCGCATGACGGCCCCTTCCTGATAGACTTTATGGTGGAGCCGGAGGAGAACGTGTATCCCATGGTGCCGCCCGGGGCGACACTGATTCAGACTATAGAGGAGCCGAAGCAGAAGCGGGAGACGATAGCCGACTCCGCCAAGCTGCCGGCGAGCAATATATAAGCCCAAAGGAGGGCATGACTATGGCGACCGCAAAGCATACCTTGGTGGCTCTTGTCGAGGACAAGCCCGGCGTGCTTAACCGCATGGCGAGTATGTTTCGCCGCCGCGGCTTCAACATCGAGAGCATCGCGGTGGGGCACAGCGATGTGCCGCACATGTCCCGGATGACCTTCGTGGTTATCGGGAGTAAGGCGATGGTGGAGCAGGTGAGGAAGCAGCTGGACAAGCTGGTGGATGTGGTCAAGGTGTCCGATATCACCGGCGATGACATGATAGCCAGGGAGCTGGCGCTGATAAAGGTGAGAGCCGATTCCGTCACCCGCACCGAGATTATCGAGATCGTGGACATCTTCCGGGCCAACATAGTGGATGTGGCGGCTGATTCGGTGACGGTGGAAGCCACCGGTGACGATGTCAAGATAAAGTCCCTCTATGACCTGCTGAGCAACTTCGGCATCAAGGAGATGGCTAAAACCGGGCGCATAGCCATGACCAGGGGCAGCCTGCTGCGGGGCAAGGCCGCCTCCCGAAGCAAGAATAGTTGACAGTGGCGGAGAAGGCGGCGGTAAATAAAATCAAGGGGTAAAGATAATGGCAAAGATTTATTACGACAAAGACTGCGACCTGAAACTGCTCAAGGGCAAGGTGATAGGCATCGTCGGCTTCGGCAGCCAGGGACATGCCCACGCCCAGAACCTGAGGGACAGCGGTTGCCAGGTTATCGTATCCGAAGCCAAGGGAACCGAGGGCTGGAAAGCCGCCCAGAAGGCCGGCTTCGATGTCATGCTGGCTGACGCCATGGCTAAGAAGGCTGACATCATCGTTATGCTGGCGCCGGACACCCTCCAGCAGAAGATATACTGCCAGTTCATCGAGGGCGGGCTGACCAAGGGGAAGACCCTGATGTTCGCCCACGGCTTCAACATCCACTTCGCCCAGATAATCCCGCCCAAGGATGTCGATGTCAGCATGATAGCCCCCAAGTGCCCGGGGCATATGCTGCGGCAGCTCTATACCGAGAACGCCGGCCCGCCGGCGATAGTGGCCGTTCACCAGGACGCCACCGGCCAGGCGAAGAAGGTGGCCCTGGCCTACGCCAGGGGTATAGGATGCAGCCGCGCCGGCATCATCGAGACCACCTTCCTGGAGGAGACCGAGACCGACCTCTTCGGCGAGCAGGCGGTGCTCTGCGGAGGCATCTCCGCCCTGATAAAGGCCGGCTTTGATACTCTGGTGGATGCCGGCTACCAGCCGGAGATAGCCTACTTCGAGGTCTGCCACGAGATGAAGCTCATCGTCGACCTGATTTACAAGGGCGGCCTGGGCTATATGCGCTACTCCATCAGCGACACTGCTGAGTACGGCGATTACAGCCGCGGGCCGCGGGTAATAGATGATATGGTTCGTGAGGAGATGGAGCAGGTGCTGGCCGAGATTCAGGACGGCACCTTCGCCAAGGAGTGGATACTGGAGAACCAGGCTGGGCGCCCGGTGTATAATGCCCTCAAGCGCATGGAGGAGGAGCATCCCATGGAGGCCGTGGGCGGCGAGTTGAGAGAGATGATGGCCTGGCTGGTGAAGAAGTAAAACTAAAGTAGCTTAAAGTAATAGAGGATAGAGACAGATGTCGAGGGCGGATAAAGTAACCATATTCGATACCACCCTGCGGGATGGGGAGCAGGCGGCGGGGGGAAGGCTTAACATCCAGGAGAAGCTGGATATAGCCCGGCAGCTGGAGAAGCTGGGGGTGGACTTCATCGAGGCCGGCTTCCCGGTCACCTCGCCGGGTGACTTCGACGCCGTGAGCCGTATAGCCAAGGAGATTCGGGGCGCGGGCATCTGCGCCCTGGCTCGGGCTCACCCCAAGGATGTAGACGGTGCCTGGCAGGCGGTGAAGGATGCCGAACACCCCCGCATACATGTCTTCCTGTCCGCCTCCGATATCCACCTGGTTCACCAGCTGAAGAAGAGCCGCGAGGAGATACTTCAGCTAGCCCGCACCATGGTGGCGCGGGCTAAGAAACTCACCGGCGATATAGAGTTCTCCCCCATGGATGCCAGCCGGGCGGAGCCGGAGTTCATCTACCAGATGCTGGAGGCGGTCATCGCCGCCGGTGCCACCACGGTGAACATCCCGGATACCGTGGGCTATGCCATGCCCGCCGAGTTCGGTGGCCTCATCGAGGGGATTCTGAACAATGTGCCCAATATCGGCGACGCCGTGGTCAGCGTGCACTGCCACAACGACCTCGGTCTGGCGGTGGCTAACAGCCTGGCGGCGGTCAACAAGGGGGTGCGCCAGGTGGAGTGCACCATCAACGGCATCGGGGAGAGGGCGGGCAACGCCTCTCTGGAGGAGGTGGTGATGGCTATCAAGACCCGCCAGGACTCCTTCGGGGTGACCACCGGCGTCAAGACCGCCCAGATATACAAGACCAGCCGCCTGGTCAGCGAGCTGACCGGCTTCCCCGTCCAGCCCAACAAGGCTATCGTGGGGGCTAACGCCTTCCGCCACGAATCGGGCATCCATCAGGACGGCGTCATCAAGATGCCCATCACCTACGAGATAATAGATCCCAAGACGGTGGGGATACCGGCCAGCAGCCTGGTGCTGGGCAAGACCAGCGGCAGGCACGCCTTCAAGGAGAGGTTGGCGGAGCTGGGCTACAGCCTGTCCGAAGAGGACTTCGACAGGGCCTTCGCCGTCTTCAAGGAGCTTGCCGATAAGAAGAAGCAGGTCACCGATAAGGACATAGAGTCGCTGGTCGCCGAGGAGATGCGCACCGTCTCCGAGGTGTATCACCTTGACCGCGTCCAGGTATCCTGCGGCGACCGGGGCATACCCACCGCGGCAGTCAGCCTGACCACCCCTGATGGGGAGGTGCTGGAAGATGCCGCCCTGGGCACGGGACCGGTGGATGCCGTGTATCAGGCTATCAACCGCCTGGTGCAGGTGCCCAATGTCCTCGCCGAGTTCACCGTCAAGTCCGTCACCGAGGGCATAGACGCCATCGGCGAGGTGCTGGTCAGGGTGGAGAGCGAGGGTGTTACCTATACCGGACGGGGCGCCGACACCGATATCATCGTCGCCAGCGCCAAGGCGTATATGAACGCCCTCAACCGGCTGCTGACCGCCAAAAAGATGACGCGATAAGCCTCCGCAGGGCACTATTTAGCCTCAATATTTGCCACAGAAGCCCCTTTGGTTGTATTATTCTAGAATCGCCTGCCGCCATCCATATGTAGTGGCGGTATCTTGGGGGGAGGAAAGCGAATAGTGACTCTAGTCGAGAAGATTCTGGCCGCTCACTGCGATAGGGATACCGTCAGCCCCGGCGAGTTCATCAACGTCAGGGTGGACATGGTGCTGGCTAACGATATCACCGCCCCCATCGCCATCAGGGAGTTCGCCAAGATAGGGGTGAGCAAGGTCTTCGACCCCAAGAAGGTGGTCATGGTTCCGGACCACTTCGTCCCCAACAAGGACATCGCCTCCGCGGAGCAGGTGAAGCTGATGCGTCAGTTCGCCCGCGAGCAGGGGATAATATACTTCGAGCTGGGGCAGTCCGGCATCGAGCATGTCCTTCTTCCGGAGAAGGGGCTGGTGCTCCCCGGAGATGTGGTCATCGGAGCTGATTCCCACACCTGCACCTACGGCGCACTGGGCGCCTTCGCCACCGGAATGGGCTCTACGGATATCGCCTCCGCAATGGCGGCCGGGGATATCTGGATGAAGGTGCCGCCCACTATCAAGCTTACCTACCACGGCGAGGTGGGGAAATGGGTGGGGGGCAAAGACCTCATCCTGTACACCATCGGCGATATCGGCGTGGACGGCGCCCTGTATTCGGCGATGGAGTTCTGGGGGGAGGCGATAGAGTGCCTGTCCATAGACGGGCGCTTCACCATGGCTAATATGGCTATCGAGGCTGGGGCGAAAGCCGGCATCTTCAAGGTGGATAACAAGACACAGCTTTACATAAAATCTCGCGCCCAGCGTCCTTACCGGGTCTACCAGCCCGATAACGATGCCGAGTACTGCCGCACCATAGACTACGATGTCTCCTGCATAGAGCCCCAGGTAGCCTTACCCCACTCGCCGGCAAAGGCAGTGCCGGTCAGCCAGGCGGGGAGTGTGGAGATCGACCAGGTGGTCATCGGCAGCTGCACCAACGGACGCCTGGAGGACCTGCGCACAGCCGCCCATGTATTGAAGAGAAAGAAGGTTCACCCCAGGGTGCGGTGCATCATCATCCCCGGCTCCCAGCAGGTGTACCTGGACGCCCTGGCCGGAGGGCTGATGGAGATATTCATTAGGGCGGGGGCTGTCATCAGCACCCCTACCTGCGGGCCCTGCTTGGGCGGGCACATGGGGATCCTGGCCAGCGGCGAGAAGTGCGTTTCCACCACCAACCGCAACTTCGTGGGTCGGATGGGCAGCATCGAATCGGAGGTCTACCTGGCCAACCCGGCGGTAGCCGCCGCCAGCGCCGTGGCCGGCAGGATAGCCAGCCCGGAAGAAGTTCTTGGCTGAGGAGGAGAACCATGGCTAAGAAAAAGACCTGGCGGGAGAAGCTGGAGGCTCCACAGGAGCGCAGGGTGGTGGACGATGCCAGGAGGGGAGGCACCCTGCTCATTCCCAAGCCTACGGACGTCGATGCCCTGATACGCCGGGTGGAGAGGGGCAAACTGATTACCATCGCTCAGATAAGAGAGCGTCTATCCGAAGAATACGGCGGCGATTCAGCCTGCCCGCTGTGTACCGGAATCTTTATTCGCATTGCCGCCGAGGTGGCGGAGGAGGATGCGGCCGCCGGCAGGGCTGATATCACCCCTTACTGGCGCACCCTTAAAGCCGACGGCAGCCTGAACGAGAAGCTCCCCGGCGGAGCGGCCGCCCAGGCCGCCCGCCTGGAGTCAGAGGGGCACACTATCGAGCCTGGCCGGGGCAAGAAACCGCCCAAGGTGAAGGACTTTGAGGGGGCTTTGGTGGAGGGGTGAGCATAAAAGGCAAAGTCCGTAAATATAGAGCTAGGGATTGAAAGGGGCGAAGCCCCTTTAGAAAAATTATCTTCCCTCTCCCCTTTCTAAGGGGAGAGGGATAAAGGGTGAGGGATTCCCATAATGAGCATAAAAGGAAAAGTCCATAAATACGGTGCCAATGTGGATACGGACGCCATTATCCCGGCGCGTTATCTCAATGTCTCTGAGCCCAAGGAGCTGGCCAAGCACTGCATGGAGGACATAGACAAAGACTTTGTGAAGAAGGTCAAGAAGGGCGATATCATCATGGCGACGACCAACTTCGGCTGCGGCTCCTCCAGGGAGCACGCCCCGATATGTATCAAGGCATCCGGGGTGTCCTGCGTCATCGCCGCCAGCTTCGCCCGCATCTTCTTCCGCAACGCCATCAATATCGGGCTGCCTCTCCTGGAGTGTGCGGAGGCGGTGGAAAGTACCGACGCTGGAGACAACCTGGAGGTTGACCTGGCCAAGGGCAGGATAAAGAACCTGTCCCAGAAGAAGGAGTTCTTCGCCGAGCCGTATCTGGAGTTCATGGCGCAGCTGATATCGGTCGGCGGGCTGATTGAACATACCAAAAAGAGACTGGCTAACAGGAGGGTATAAGGTTGCGATTTAGCTTAGCTGTATTGCCCGGCGACGGCATCGGCCCCGATGTCACCGCCGAGGGCATAAAGGTGCTGGAGGCGGTGGGGAACAGGTTCGGGCATGATTTCGATTCGCACAACGGCCTGGTGGGAGGGGTTGCCATCGATGAGACCGGCGAAGCCCTGCCGCCAGAGACCTTGAGGATATGCCGCGGCTCCGATGCGGTGCTGCTGGGGGCGGTGGGGGGACCGAAGTGGGACGACCCCAACGCCGCGGTTCACCCGGAGGACGGACTGCTGGCGCTGAGAAAGGGGCTGGGGCTGTTCGCCAACCTGCGCCCGGTCAAGGTGTTCGACACTCTGGTGGACGGCGCCAACCTGAAGCCGGAGGTGGTCAGGGGGGTGGACCTGATATTCGTCCGCGAGCTCACTGGCGGGCTCTATTTCGCCAGGCCCAAGAAGCAGTGGCGCACAGCCAAGGGACGGCGAGCCACTGACTCCATGACCTACTCCGAGCAGGAGATAGAGCGCATCGTCAGGGTCGGCTTCGAGCTGGCGCGCGGGCGGAATAAAAAGCTGGTCTCGGTGGACAAAGCCAATGTCCTGCAGTCCTCGCGGCTGTGGCGGCAGGTGGCCAACGAGGTCGCTGAAGGCTACCCCGATGTGGAGCTGGAGCACATGCTGGTGGACGC
>CAYLMC010000005.1:20938-22610 GCA_964384865.1 uncultured Dehalococcoidales bacterium
ACGAGGTCGCTGAAGGCTACCCCGATGTGGAGCTGGAGCACATGCTGGTGGACGCCTGCGCCATGCGGCTGATTCAGAACCCGGCCTACTTCGATGTCCTGGTCACCAGCAACATGTTCGGCGATATCCTCACCGATGAGGCGTCCATGCTGGCCGGCTCCATGGGGATGCTGTCCTCAGCCAGCCTGGCCGGTGTGCCCGGGCAGGGGACTGACACCCTGAGCGGGATGTACGAGCCGATACACGGCAGCGCCCCCCGCAGAGCGGGGCAGGACCTGGCCAACCCGGTGGCTATAATAATGAGCATAGCCATGATGCTGCGCTACTCCTTCGGGCTGGCCGAGGAGGCTGCCAGCGTCGAGGCTGCCGTCGAGGATATCCTGCGGCAGGGGTATCGCACCTATGATATAATGAGCGAAGGCAAAACGAAGGTGGGGACGAAGCAGATGGGCGACCTTATTGCCGGGAAGATAAAGGACTGAAAAGTGCCGTCGGTTCAGCTCTACGATACCACCCTGCGGGATGGAGCCCAGAAAGAGGGCGTTTCCTTTTCTGTGGTGGACAAGCTGGCTATCGTCAGGAAGCTGGATGAGCTCGGCATCCACTTCATAGAGGGCGGCTGGCCCGGCTCCAATCCCAAGGACGAGGAGTTCTTCGCCAAGGCTGAGGGCCTAAAGCTGTCCCACGCCAAGCTGGTCGCCTTCGGCAGCACCCGTCGGGCGAATGCCGAGGCGTCAAAAGACGATAACCTCAAGGCTCTGGCCGGGGCGGGGGTGTCGGTGGTCACCCTGGTGGGCAAGAGCTCGGCGCCCCAGGTGACCAGGGTGCTGGAGACCACCCTAGAGGAGAACCTGGCCATGATAGCCGATTCCATCAAGCATCTGAAAGGGAAGGGCATCACCGTTTTCTTCGACGCCGAGCATTACTTCGACGGCTACAAGGCCGATTCCGGCTACGCCCTGCGCGTCCTGAAGGCGGCTGCCGATGCCGGCGCCGACTGCCTGGTGCTGTGCGACACCAACGGCGGCTCCCTGCCCGATGAGGTCAGCGCCGCCGTCGAGGCGGCTGTTGAGGTAACCGATGTGCCGCTGGGCATCCATGCCCACAATGACGCCGACCTGGCGGTGGCCGATACCCTGGCCGCGGTCCGGGCGGGAGCCAGCCAGGTCCAGGGGACTATAAACGGCTACGGCGAGCGCTGCGGCAACGCCAACCTGTGCTCGGTGATACCCAACCTCAAGCTGAAGATGGGGATAGACTGCCTCCCCGATGACAAGCTGGCCAAGCTCACCGAGGTGGCGCACTATGTCAGCGAGCTGGCCAACCTCAGCCCGGAAGGAGCCATGCCCTATGTCGGCTCCAGCGCCTTCAGCCATAAAGCCGGGCTCCATGTCTCCGGGTTCACCAAGTGGGCGGACAGCTACCAGCACATAGACCCCAAGCTGGTGGGAAACCAGTCCCGTGCCCTGGTGTCCGAGCTCTCAGGCCGGAAGAACATCATCTACAAGGCGCAGGAGATGGGGCTCAAGCTGCCCCCGGATGGCGCGGAGGCGAAGGCGCTCCTGGAGCGGGTGAAGCTGCTGGAGAGCCGCGGCTTCCAGTATGAGAACGCCGAGGCGTCGTTCGAGCTGCTGGTGCGCCGCATCGAGCCGGACTACGAGCCGCCGTTCAC
>CAYLMC010000005.1:22710-28297 GCA_964384865.1 uncultured Dehalococcoidales bacterium
TTCATAGATGTGGAGACCCCCATCCTGATAAAGAGCACCCCGGAGGGGGCCAGGGACTACCTGGTGCCCAGCCGACTGTACCCGGGCAAGTTCTACGCTCTCCCCCAGTCCCCCCAGCAGCTGAAGCAGCTGTTGATGGTGGCCGGGGTGGAGAGGTACTATCAGATAGCCCGCTGCTTCCGGGACGAGGACACCCGCGCCGACCGCCAGCCGGAGTTCACCCAGCTAGATCTTGAAATCAGCTTCGTGGAGGAGGAGGACATCCTGGCTTTGTTCGAGGAGCTGTTCACCGCCATGGTGGAGGCGGTAAAACCAGACGCCAGAGTGGTCAAGCCCTTCGTCCGCCTGACATACGCCGAGGCTATGGAGCGCTACGGCTCGGATAAGCCCGACCTGCGCTACGGGCTTCAGCTAAAGGATATTACCGACATCGCTGCCAAATGCGGGTTCTCCGTGTTCAGCTCCGCCGCCGAGCAGGGTGGCAGGGTGAAGGGGATATATGCCCCCGGCTGTGCCGATTACAGCCGCAACCAGCTGGACGGGCTGAACAAGCTGGCGCGGAGCCTGGGAGCGGGGGGGCTGGTGACCGCGGCCCTGTCAGCATCGGCCGGCAGCATCGACGCCCTGACCGAAGATGACATCAAGTCTGTGGCGGCTAAATACCTGACTCTGGACGAGATAAAACAGATGGCCGGGCGGCTGGGAGCCGCTCCCGGAGACCTGCTCCTCATCGTTGCTGGCGAGGAGATGATGGTCAGCACGGTGCTGGGCGGGCTGCGCCAGGAGATAGGGGACAGGCTCAAGCTGGCGGACGGGAACTGCTTCGCCTTCGGCTTCGTGCACGATTTCCCCCTGCTGTGGCACAATGACAAAGCCGGGCACTGGGAGTCCATTCACCATCCCTTCACCTCCCCCCGGGACGGCGAAGAGCCGTTACTGGACACCGCGCCGGAGAAGGTGCGCGGCAAGCACTATGATATAATATGCAACGGATTTGAGATCGGCGGCGGCAGCATCAGGATACACACCGCCGAGATGCAGAAGAAGATATTCCGCCTGCTGGGGTACAGTGACCCCGAAATTGAACAGCGATTCGGGCATCTGCTGGAGGCTTTCGAATACGGGGCTCCGCCTCACGGCGGCATCGCCATCGGTATAGACCGGGTGGTGATGCTGCTGGCGGGGGCGGAGACCATCAGGGAGGTTATCGCTTTCCCCAAGACCCAGGAAGCGGCCGACCTGACCTTCAAAGCCCCGGCGGAGGTTACTGAGGAGCAGTGGACCGAGCTACACCTGCGATTACGGGAGGAAAAGTGAAAGTAACCAAGGACAAAGAGGAAAACAGGCAGGCATATCTCACCGTGGAGATGGAGCCGCCTGAGGTAGAGCAGGCCGTGGATGCCTGCTACAAGCGCCTGGCCGAGAAGGCGAATATACCCGGCTTCCGCAAGGGCAAGGCGCCCCAGGATGTCCTGGAGCGGCACCTGGGCAGGGACAGCGTCCGGGAGGAGGCGGTGAACGACCTTATCCCCAAGGCGTACCGCCAGGCCGTCGAGGAGCAGGGGCTGAAGCCCATCGGGCGTGCCAGCATCGAGATAACCCAGGGCGACCCCCTGGTGTTCCAGGCGGTGGTGCCCCTGGAGCCTATCGTGGAGCTGGGCGACTACCACAAGATTCGGGTGAAGCCCAAGCCGGTCAAGGTGAGCGATAACGATATCGATGCCCTGGTGGACCGGCTGCACCATCAGCGCGCCAACTGGGAGCCGGTGAAACGGGCGGCGAAGTTCAATGACATGGCTGTCCTAGACATCGCCAGCCATATTGAGGACAAGCCCTTCATCAACCAGCAGGGCGCCCAGTACCTGATAACCGCCAAATCCACCTTTCCCACCCCCGGCTTCGCCGAGGCGCTGGAGGAGATGAACATCGGCGAGGAGAAGGAGTTCCAGCTCCAGATTCCACCCGACCATCCCAAGAAGGAGATGGCGGGCAAGTCGGTCTCCTTCAAGGTGAAGGTGACCGAGATAAAGGAGGAGAGCCTTCCTGAGCTGAACGACGAGTTCGCCCAGGCCATAGACCCGGAGATAAAGACCATGAAGGCGCTGCGGGAGCGTATCGCCGCCGACTTGAAGCAGCGCGCCGAGGAGAAAGCCGAGGTGGCGCTCCAGGACCAGGCTATAGAGAAGGCGGCGAAGACGGCCAAGGTAGAGTACCCTCCCGTGCTGGAGGAGATGGAGATAGACCAGCTCATCAGCCAGAGGCTGCGCCGCTGGCAGAAGGTGGGCACCGACCTGGAGGAGTACCTGAAATCCATCAATAAGACCGAGGAGGAGATACGGGAGGAGATGCGTCCCCAAGCCGCCAAGAGGACGGTGTGGTCGCTGGTGCTGGGGGAGATAGCCGAGCAGGAGAAAGTCAAGGTGGAAAAGCCTGACATTGACGCCGAGATAAAGAGGATGGTCGCCGGCGTCGCCGAAAACAGCCGGGGCGAGATGAAGAAGCTGTTCAACAGCCCCCAGTCCCGGATGTCAATCGAGCAGAAGCTGCTCACCCAGAAAACGGTAGGGCGCCTCATGGAGATAGCCAAGAGCGATAAAGCCGCCGCCGAAAAGACGAAGAAAGAGAAGAAGGAGACAGCAAAATGAATATCCAGCCACAGAATGTCATTCCCATGGTTATCGAGAGCGGAGCCAGAGGAGAGCGGGCTTTTGACATATATTCGCTGCTGCTGAAAGAGCGTATCATCATGCTGGGCATGCCTATCAACGACCAGGTGGCCAATGTCATCGTGGCTCAGCTGCTCTATCTGGAGAGGGAGGACCCGGACAAGGACGTCAGCCTCTACATCCACTCTCCCGGCGGCGTCATCAGCGCCGGGCTGGCCATCTACGACACCATGCAGCTGATACGCCCCGATGTCTCCACTATATGCGTCGGGCTGGCGGCGAGCATGGGAACGGTGCTCCTGTGCGCCGGCGCTAAGGGCAAGCGCTATGTCCTGCCCAACTCAACCATCCACATGCACCAGGCTTTCGGCGGAGCCCAGGGCCAGGCGGCGGATATCGAGATAGCCGCCCGCGAGATTATGCGCATACAGGAAGTGATACGGGGAATCCTGGTCAAGCACACCGGCAAGAAGCTGGAAGAGATAATCCATGATACAGACCGAGACTACTACCTCAACCCGTCGCAGGCGGTGGAATACGGGCTGGTGGACGAGATACTGGCCCGCCCCGCTAAAGACAAGTAATCACAGCTCTCGGCCGTAAAGCTGCCGGTAGCGCCGGGCAAGCTGCTTCAGTGTGGGGAAGCCCTGCCTGGTGCCCAGCCTGGATAGGGAGAAGCGCGCCATGGTATCCCCCAGATAGCCGCACTCGTCCGGCTGCTTCTTACGGAACAGCCCGTAGAGGAAGCCGGCGGCGAAGGCATCGCCGGCGCCGGTGGTGTCCTCTGGCCGGGTTTCTTCCCCGGCGGCGGCCTGGACGACATATTCCTTTTTGGCGTCCCGGATATAGGCGACCGCGGCGGTTTCGTCACCCCGCTTCGTTTTCAGTTTCTTTCCCCCGCCCAGTGTCACCGCAACCATGGAGCAGCCTCGCTCTAGGCAGGTTCGGGCGCCTTCAGTGATATCCTGCCCGGTCATCTCGTTCAGCTCCTGATGGTTTATGAACAGGACATGGGTTCTGTTCAGTATCGGCGCCAGCTTCTTGAGCCCCTTGGCGGCATAGAGCGCCCCCGGGGAGAAGCTGAGCCGGGTGGACGGCTCCAGTTTATCCATAAGCCCCAGCACCAGTCGGAACTGGCGGTCGTGGACGAAGGATGAGACGTGGAGCACATCCGCCCGGTTGATGTAGTCTATATCGATATCCTCCTCGGCGAGGAGGTCGTTAGCGCCGGGGTCTACATACAGCGAGCGGCAGCCGTGCTGGTCGCTGAGGCACATAACGGCGCCGGTCTTCGCCTTCGTCTTCGCCCTGATGTGGGAGGTGTCCACTCCGACCTTGCCGAAGCTGGCTATCATAATCTCGCCCTCGGCGTCGTCGCCGACGGCCCCAGTGAAGCCGGCCCTTATCCCCAGCTTGGCCAGCCCATAGATGGTGTTCGCCGCCGAGCCGCCGGGTGAGGACTGGCTCTGGTTGACGGTGGTCTCCCCATCGCCGATGATGCGCTTCACCTGGTGCAGGTGGTCCGTGTTCAGCGCTCCCAGTCCGGTTATCTCCATATCAGCCATAGTTTCACCCCAGCTTGCCCGCCTCGTCTCTGACCAGGCGTCTTATCCTCTTATGGGTGGCGATGATATCGTCCAGGTCTTTCCGGCCCGTCGTCCAGTTGAAGAAGCCCCTGTCCCCCCTGCCTCCCGACTTTTCCCTGGACTTCACCAGCCTCTCCACCCGCCGCCGCCCGCCGGCCTGCCACGTCTGGAATACCTCGGTGAGGTCGTTGATCATGACCGAGGCCAGGCTCATAGTGGCGTAGGGCACGGCGAACTCGTTGGCGTTGAAGGCGATGGATACGCCCCCCGCCTCCTCCACCGCCCGCAGCATCTTGAAATCGGTGATGCTATCGCCCACCACCACCCAGCCGGACAGGGGCTGGTCGTATTTATCGGCGAAGCGGCTCAGGGCGTCCACCTTGCGCTGTCCCCCCACCGGCTTCACCTCCTCTATCAGCTTGCCGATTTCGGTGGCGGGCAGCTCCTTCCAGAAGAATTTATCCAGGCTCTTTTTTATGCGGGCATCGTCATCGCCCGCCGGGCTCATGGTCAGTATCTCCCCCTCCATGCGCTGGAGCAGGGCGGCATCATCTTTACATAAAGTTTTGCTCAGCTCATCTATAGGGAACCTGGTGCTGGCAACATTGTGAGCGTAGATGCCCAGCTTCTGGGTGATGTGCATGGCATACTGCTCGTAGCTGGTGCTGATGCAGCACACCTTCCAGCGGTTTCCCGCCAGATAGGGGATGAGCTTATCGGCGCCGCCGGTGAGGGAGGCCTTTGCCGCCAGGGCGGCGATAGACTCCGCCGATATGCGGTGGCACACCAGGAAGGGAACGATTAGGGCCAGGGTATCCCCCGGCTCGTAGCCCTCTCTATCCTCCAGGGTGAGCAGGTCGTCGTAGCGGCTGATGACCTCGAAGACCTGGCCTCCGTCGGGGAACAGGCCCATCAGCTCGTAAGCGTTGTCCTGCGGCGATAAGGGCCCCTCCAGGTCAAAGGCGGCGAAGTTCATAGTCGATATTCCTCTCCTATCACTGTTTCTATCTCCGCGGTCAGGTCGTAGGCGGCTATCGGTTTCCCGCCGGAGTCGACGATCTTTCTCTCCTTGATGCCGACCTTGCCCCGGCTGAACGCCCGCAGGGTGGCCACTATCAGGGGGAACTCCCGCGCCAGCCCGTATTCGCGGATGAGCTTGAACAGAGGGCTGTCTTCCCCCAGCTGCTTGGCTATCTGCTGCGGTGTGTCGCCCGGTATATCCGGCCAGTATCTATCGAACGGCTCCCCCCGGATGGGGAAGGTGCAGTAGGTTGCCGGCGGGCCCTCGTCCAGCTCCGGCGTCACCAGGTGCATCATCACCCCTGTCTCCTCGGC
>CAYLMC010000005.1:28397-34300 GCA_964384865.1 uncultured Dehalococcoidales bacterium
GGCCCTCGTCCAGCTCCGGCGTCACCAGGTGCATCATCACCCCTGTCTCCTCGGCACGGCTGGCCAGCAGCTGCCAGATCACCTCCTGCCAGGTGCCTTTGGGGCCTCCGGGGGTGGCGGGGTGGAGGTTGAGCATATTATAGCGGCGGCACATCTCTTTGCCAACGATGAGCATATAGCCGGCCAGGACGCATAGGTCTGTCTTGAAGCCCTCCAGGAGTTTCATTACCTGGCGGTCGTAATCCAGCCGCCAGTGGCTATGGATGCTCCGGCCCCCTCTGAAGGCGTGGTCGGAGAAGGTGACCAGGGGGATGCCGTAGCCCTTTACCAGGGAGAAGAAGCGGTCGCTCTGGGCGGACTCGCCGGGGTCGCGGTTGCTGAACACGAAGGCGATCTCGGCGTCTATCTCGCCGTGCTCTATGGCGCTGTGCACCACCTGGAGCAGCTCTCCAGCCGCCTCGTCCCTGCCGGTGGAAAACCAGCCGAACTGATACACGGTTTTCACCCCTCCGTTAACAGATTGCTTCGCAGCCTGGCCATGATGCTGTTGATATGGGTCAGCGGGTTGGTCTTGCGCCCGTATACCTTGCCCTGTTTCAGGGCGGCGATGAAGTCATCCCTGCCGGTGAACTCCGGCATCTCCACATAGGCGTGGCCTATCTCAGGTGCGGTGTGGGCGTCGCTGCCGGTGCCGCCGGGGATGCCGTGCTCCTGAGCGTATAGCTTCGCCTGCGCCGACGAGCGGCGCAGCAGGCTCCTGGCGTTGAACACCTCCATCAGGTCTATATCCCCCCGCTCGGCCAGCTTATCTATGGCTTCGTTCTCCAGCGCCGAGGCGCGGAAGGTGCTGAAGGGATGGGGGATGTTCACCAGCCCGCCCTGCGCCCGTATTCGGGAGACGGCTTCGTCCACGGATATGCCGCTGGGGATGGTCTCCTTGAGGAACATACCCATAATCTCGCCCTGGGTGGTCAGTATCTCCTCGGCGACTATCACCTTGAAGGGGGCTGTCTCAGTCATCTTCAGGGCGCCCTCGGCGGTGCCGTGGTCGGCTACGGCGATGCAGTTTATGCCTATCTTCTGGCAGCGGCTGATGATGCTCTCCAGGGGTGTATTGCAGTCCATGGAGTATCTGGTATGGATGTGCAGGTCGGCTCTCAGCAATTTCGGCGTTACCTTTAATTTACCCTTTCCAGATAGCTGCCGCTGCGGGTATCTACCTTAATTACATCCCCGTTGTTGATGAACAGGGGAACCTGGATGGTGATGCCGGTCTCCAGCTTGGCCGGCTTGCTGCCGCCGGTGGCGGTGTCCCCCTTGAAGCCGGGGCCGGTTTCAGTGACCTCCAGCTGGACGGTAATCGGTATCTCCACCCCGATAATCTCGCCCTTGTAGCTGGACACCTGCAGGGATTTGCCCTCCTTGAGGTAGCCGATGGCGTCCCCCAGGTGCTCGCGGTCCAGCGATATCTGCTCGTAGTTTTCGTTGTCCATGAAGTAGTACAGGTTGCCCTCATTATAGAGGTACTGCATGTCGCGGTAGTCCAGGCGAGCCTGATTGAACTTCTCGGTGTTCTGGAAGGTGCGCTCTATGTTGTGCCCGCCGCGAATATCGCGCAGCCTGAGGCGAACCAGGGCTGTCCGTTTCATTTTGATGTGCTGGCATTCCAGCACCTGGTATAGGGCGTCGTCCAGCTCTATGGTGATCCCTTTCTTTAGCCCGCCAGTGGTTATCATCTATTACCCTCCAGTGTTTTATCGGCTCGCGACAGCACCCTGATGGTGCCGCCGTCTAATACCAGCAGATCCTCTATTCTCACCCCACCCCACCCGGAGATGTATATGCCCGGCTCGATGGTGAGCACCATCCCTGATGCCAGCCTTTCCTGCGAGCCGGGGCCGAGGCGCGGCGCCTCGTGCACCGCCAGCCCTACTCCATGTCCCAGACCGTGCCCGAAAGCCTGGCCGTAGCCCGCCTTCTCGATGACCGCCCTTGCCATTCGGTCAACCTGGTGCCCCGTCATCCCTTCTTCGAGCCCGTCTATAGCCGCCGTCTGGGCGGCCAGGACGGTGCTATATACCTCGCTGAACCTGTCGTCGGCGGCGCCCAGGCAGAGGGTTCGGCTCATGTCGCTGGCGTAGCTGCCGGCTCGAGCTCCCAGGTCTATTATTATCGGCTCCTCCTCCCGGACGGGCCGTGACGAGGGCTTAGAGTGGGGCAGGGCGGCGTTGGGCCCGGCGGCGACTATGGTCTCGAAGGATGTCGGTTGCCCGCTCTTCTCGCGGACGAACTTCTCCACCTCCCAGGCTATCTGCTGCTCCGTCATGCCTATGTCTATGATATCGCCGATATGCTCCATGGCGGCATCAGCCACCGCCGCAGCCTCGGCTATCAGCTCTATTTCCCCAGGCTCTTTCACCGCCCGCAGTTCTTCCACCAGGCCCTCCACGGCCACGAGCTTGAGGCGGGGGTGCTCCCTCTTCAGTATATCAGATAACCGTCGGTAAAGGGAAAGGGTGATGTGCCCCGCCTCCACCCCCAGTCTCCGAGGCTTCTCTGCGGCTATCAGCCGGCAGAGCCAGTCCGCCCTGGCGCCCTTTATCTGGAAGATGTCATAGTCCGGGCACTGCCGCTCCGCCATCTCTATATAGCGAAAGTCGGTGGCGATGACGGCCTTCTCCCCGGTGATGAGCAGGAAGCCCGCCGAGCCTTCGAATCCGGAGAGGTAGAGCCGGTTCTCCGTCTGTGAGATGAGGACGGCATCGATACCCCTGCCGGCGAACTCCGCACGCAGCCGGCCCAGCCTACTCTTTATGCCGGTCATCCTTCTCCTGCGCCAGGGGGTGCGCCGAGAGGTATATCTTCTTCGCCTGGCTCTTGCTGACGTGGGTGTATATCTGGGTGGAGGACAGGCTGGAGTGCCCCAGCAGCTCCTGGACCACCCGCAGGTCGGCGCCGCCGTCGAGGAGATGGGTGGCGAAGGTGTGCCGCAGCAGGTGGGGGTGTATCTTCTTCTCTATCCCCGCCAGGAGGCCGTATCTGCCCAGCATCTTCTGGATGCTGCGCTCGGTGAGGCGCTTGCCGTAGCGGTTGACGAACAGGGCGTTGCCGCCCCGCTTTTCCATCAGCTGGGGCCTGCCCTGTTTGGTGTAGACGTTCAGGGCGTCGGCGGCGGGCTCGCCGATGAGCACCACTCTCTCTTTGGAGCCCTTGCCCCAGACGCGTATCTCGTTGGTGTTCAGGTTGACCTGCCCCATGTCCAGCCCGACCAGCTCGCTCACCCTGACGCCGGCGGCGTAGAGCAGCTCCATAATGGCACGGTCGCGCTGGCCTGTCGGGGTGGAGATATTCGGCGCCCCCAGCAGGCGCTCCATCTCTGCCACGGTGAGGAAGGAGGGCAGTCGCTTATCCAGCCGGGGTGAAGAGGTGTCCGCCACCGGATCGGCGGCTATCATCCCTTCCCGCAGTAGGTAGCGGCAGAAGGAGCGTATGGCGGAGAGTCGGCGGGCGATGCTGGCCTTGACCACTCCCTGCTCCATGAGGTAGACCAGGTAGTCGCGGAGGACGGCTCGGTTGACCTCGTCCAGGGCCTTCCCCTTTCCCTTGAGGAAGGCGAAGAACCCCTTTATCCGCTCCGAGCCGAGCAGGTCGGCGGTGTAGTTGCGTATGGTGTAGGGGGAGGCGTTTCTCTCCACCTTCAGGTAGGTTTTATATTTCTTCAGGGCTTGTTGCACGACTTAACTTTACTAGGTTTACTGTATTTTTGGCAAATACCCCCGACTTTTTTAGTTCTGCTGTATAAGATATTATCTTTTTAGTAATGTTAGGAAGTAGAGTTATATACTTCGCAAAAAGCACGTATCAGTAAGTCTACCTCGTTTAGATACTCCTTTATCGTCAGCCTCTCATTCTCTTCTGGCTTTACCAGTTGTAGGGCGGCAGTCTCAGCAAGGTAAAGCTCGTCCTTCCTTTTCTCATATAGGCAGTATTTTCTATTTATCAATAGTAGACGTTGTTCATTTTTCTCTTCCCAGTCACTTCTGATTTCAGGTTCTAGATCCCTCAACTCCCATTCCGGCATTTTGCTTAGCCTCTTCAATCTTCCATCAGCATCTTTGGGGGGAGGAGTACGTGGCTTGTGCTCTTTATGATGAACATGTTCGCTCTCTAAATGCGGTTCCTCTGCTCGCTTCTCTGGTCTTTTCCTGCCCTTTTCCTCTCCAAACTTGTCTAGCAAATCAGGATCTTTGCTTAATAGTTTAAATGCCTCAATCATTATCCGCCGTACTTGCGATACCCTCTTCTTTTCTTCTCGAGTTACAGTTTCTTCCTCCCCCTGTTTTAACAGACTCTCAATGTGAGGCTTTAAGATGTGTTGCATTACTTCCTGTGTTGCCTCCCATTCAGGAGAACCAGTATCGAAACCAGTTTTGTTAGGTAAAACGGGGACTTTTGCTAGCTCAACTTCACCGATTAATGTTCCCAAAGATGCCTTGTGACGAAAATCAGGATGTCCGAAATACTCGCCATCACAGATGAGTCGCCCCTTCCTCAGCAAGCGCATTCCGCCTGTTATCCTTGGCCCACGCCTTACTCGCGCGTCACGCTTTAAGCGCCCAATCCAACCATGGACGTTGAACCCTCCGGAAGTCTTCTCTTTAAACTGCGCTACTTTAACTCCTTCGTATATAGGTAGCTCAAGGGGGACGATGGGCTTATAATTGAGAGTGATGCTTGCTTTGCCTTCCTCTAAATATTTACGGTATCTATTAGACAGTTCTGTCTGCATTCGGTTTATGTCTTGTCGCCGCTTTTTTAATTTCCTAATCTCGAATTTGCAATAGCCAAGATTATAATGCTTTTTAATTTTATCTTCGCTAGCTATAGCTTTAAAACTTTTTTTACTGCTTGATACATCATCCCAGTTATCATCTCGAATTGTCCACAACCAAGGCTCATTCCATAGTTTAGTCTGCACTATCCAGGAACTGCCCAAATAACCCATGGCAGCTTTACCACCCTGACCATATTCGCCTATAGCATCAGTCTTATGGGGTTCACCCCAATCTAGCCAGCCACTAAGCTCCTTCGCCCCCATGCCCTTTCCCCCTAAGTTCTCTATAGTGATGCTGTGTTTCGTTAGTGTGATCGTAATATCCAGATATTTACCTCCATAAAAACCGTCGAACTCATCGAAGGCGTTGTCTACAAGTTCTAATATAGCTCCTGAGATGCTTGAGAACTGTGCGCATAAAGGTCTGAAAACCTTTCTTGACCAGTTCTCTGTAATAGTTACTGGTTCTGGTATTTCACAATTATTATCTCCGTTCATTATAATACCCCCCGTCTTGTTACAGCTTAAACTTGCGTTGTTTGGGAGAATTGAACTTTGCTCTGGTTTCTTTTAGCTGTTTATTTATAGCTGAGAAGATTTTATTTATATCTTCTTCTGCGTAGCTATACATCTTTGCATTAGAGAGATTGCCCAGTATTCTGATTTTATCCAAGACTGTATTAGTTCTTAAAGTAGCGATTCTTTTGAATCGCTCCTCCGGAGTTTCATTACTTATTTTACTCATTGAAGCCTCCTTGAGGATATATTCTCTTATCTATATATAAATATAGCATAATATTTGGTAAATGTCAAGATTATTTACCATTTTGTGAAAAATAAAGTGGTAGAATTGATATTATAACTATGGTGGGAATTATATAGGAGGTGGATAGTAAGAAGGGAGTATCTATTTATTACTTGTGGGCGTTTCTGATTCTTCTATCTTTCCCTTGTAGCTGCACTTGGAGCACTTGGCCCACTTCCCCCGGTAGAGGGTGAGCAGCCCGCCGCAGCTGGGGCAGGGGTCGGGGAGGGGCTTGAAGTTGCAGGCGAAGCGGCACTCCGGGTA
>CAYLMC010000006.1:0-1408 GCA_964384865.1 uncultured Dehalococcoidales bacterium
ATAATATACCCCCTTGAGAAGCGTAGTAGAGTCTTTTAGCGGGTATTATACAGGAAGTGGGGTAGAGAAGTATAGAAGTGGGGGTGGGGGAGGGGAAACCTGGTAGGCCGTGCAGGTCTCGAACCTGCGACACCCTGATTAAAAGTCAGGTGCTCTACCAACTGAGCTAACGGCCCACCTATGCCTCAGGGTAGTTTAGCAAATGTTGCCTGCGCTGCGCAACCGCTGTCAAGGCAGGCTCTTTGCGGCGCCCGTCAGGCGTGCACTGGGAGGCGTATCGCGGTTGCATGCGGGGGGCTTTATTGCTAGAATTAGCCTTGACTGCGGGCTCTTCGCTGGTTGACGATTGGGGCGGAGGGCTTTTATATGTAACGGAGAATTGCATGACGGCTGATTACAACCCCCAGGAGATAGAGCAGAAGTGGCAGCGGAGGTGGGCTGAAGACGACCTGTACCGGGTGGATAGGGACGATGCCAAGCCGAAGTGGTACGCCCTGACCATGTTCCCCTATACCTCCGGGGACCTGCACATCGGGCACTGGTACGCCATGGCTCCCGCCGATGTCCATGCCCGTTTCAAGCGCATGCAGGGCTATAATGTCCTCCACCCCATGGGCTTTGACGCCTTCGGTCTGCCCGCCGAGAACGCTGCCATCAAGCACGGCATCCACCCCTATACCTGGACGATGCAGAACGTGGAGAATATGCGCCGCCAGCTGAAGAGCCTGGGGGCTATCTATGACTGGAGCCGGGAGGTTATCACCTGCCGGCCGGATTACTATAAATGGACGCAGTGGTTCTTCCTCAAGCTCTACGGGAACGGGCTGGCCTACCGGGAGAAGGCTCCGGTGAACTGGTGCTCCCAGTGCCGGGCGGTGCTGGCCAACGAGCAGGTGGTGGACGGGGGCTGCTGGCGCTGCGGCACCGCCGTCGCCCACCGCGACCTGGAGCAGTGGTTCTTCCGCATCACCCGCTACGCCGAGGAGATGAAAGCCCACCAGGGCATAGACTGGCCGGAGCGGATAAAGACCATGCAGGAGAACTGGGTGAGGCGCAGCGAGGGCACCGAGCTGTCCTTCGCCCTGGACCACCCCGGCGTCGATGAGGAGGAGATACGGGTGTTCACCACCCGTCCCGATACCGCCTTCGGGGTCACCTTTATGGTGCTGGCCCCGGAGCATCCCCTGGTGGAGAAGCTGACCGCCCCCCAGCAGCGGGCCGATGTGCAGGCTTACATCGCCCGCACCAGAAAGCAGACCGAGATAGAGAGGCTGTCCACGGAGCGGGAGAAGGACGGCGTCTTCACCGGCGCCTATGCCGTCAACCGCCTCAACGGGGAGAAGATGCCCATCTGGATAGCCGATTATGTCCTCCTCAGCTACGGCACCGGCGCGGTGATGGCGGTGCC
>CAYLMC010000006.1:1508-2738 GCA_964384865.1 uncultured Dehalococcoidales bacterium
CCGGTGCCGGAGGATGACCTGCCGGTGCTGCTGCCGGAGAACGCCGAGCTCAAGCCCAGCGGCGAGTCCCCGCTGAAGTACTGCGATGAGTTCGTCAATACCACCTGCCCCCGGTGCGGCGGCGCGGCGAAGCGGGAGACGGATACCATGGATACCTTCATGTGCTCCTCCTGGTACTTCCTGCGCTATGTCAGCCCCGGCTACGACCAGGCCCCCTTCAGCGACGAGGACGCCGGCTACTGGCTGCCGGTGGATATCTATACCGGCGGCGCCGAGCACGCCGTGATGCACCTGTTCTATGCCCGCTTCTTTATCAAGGCTCTGCGGGACATGGGACTGATAGACTTCGGCGAGCCGTTCACCCGTCTGTTCAACCAGGGGGTGATCATCGTGGAGAGCCAGAAGATGAGCAAGTCCAAGGGCAATGTGGTCAACCCCGATGCCTATGTCTCCGAGATGGGCGCCGATGCCGTGCGCGCCTATCTGATGTTCATCGCTCCCTGGGACAGGGGAGGGGAGTGGGACGACAGCGGCATCAGCGGCATCGGCCGCTGGCTGAAGCGGATATGGAGCCTGGCGCTGGAGTCTTACCAGGCGAAGGGCAGCCCCGCTCCTGATGCCGAGAAGTCATTGAAGCGCCTCACCCACCACACCATAAAGCGAGCCACCAATGATATGGAGAGGCTGCACTTCAATACCATGATAGCGGCCCTGATGGAATATACTAATTATCTATCCAAGGTCAGGGAAGGTGGGTCGGCGGACGGCTCGCTGTGGTGGCAGTCCATAGACACCCTGCTCCTGCTCCTGGCCCCGGTGGCGCCCCACCTTGCCGAGGAGCTATGGCAGCGGACGGGGCACGATTACAGCATCCATAACCAGCGGTGGCCCGGCTGGGATGAGGCCCTGGCGGCGGCCGAGGAGATAACCCTGGTGGTGCAGGTGAACGGCAAGCTGCGCGATAAGATAGCCGTCCCGGCATCCATATCCGAGGACGAAGCCAGGGAGCTGGCGCTCAACAGCCAGCGGGTCCAGCCCTACCTGGACGGCAAGAAGATAATAAAGACGATATATGTCCCCGGCAAGCTGGTCAATATGGTGGTGAGGTGAAAGCGATATGAAGATAGCCTTCGTCGGCGGTGGGGTGATGGGGGAGGTGATACTGTCGGCCGTCCTGGATAAGGCCCTGGCGGCGCCTGAGGACATCTCCGTCAGCGATGTCAGCCCGGA
>CAYLMC010000006.1:2838-26569 GCA_964384865.1 uncultured Dehalococcoidales bacterium
TGGATAAGGCCCTGGCGGCGCCTGAGGACATCTCCGTCAGCGATGTCAGCCCGGAAAGACGAGAGCACCTGGCGGGCAAGTACGGCGTCACCGCCCTGGAGGACAACGAACAGGTGGTGGGGAGGGGGGAAATCGTGGTGCTGGCGGTAAAGCCCCAGAACCTCGCTGATGTGATGGCCGGGCTCAAGGGGAGGTTGGGGGAGGCGCAGGCGGTATTGTCCATAGTCGCCGGCGCATCGATAGCCACCCTGTCCAAGGGCTTGGAGCACTGGCGCATAGTGAGGGTGATGCCCAACACCCCGGCGCGCATCGGGGAGGGCATGTCGGTGTGGACGGCGGCCGATGAGGTCACCGGCGGGCAGCGGGCGCAGATAGGCTCTATCCTGGGCGCCATGGGCGAGGAGCTCTATGTCGACGATGAGAACTATATAGACATGGCCACGGCGGTCAGCGGCAGCGGGCCGGCCTATGTCTTCCTGTTCGTGGAGGCGCTGGTTGATGCCGCTAGGCGCATCGGGCTGCCGGAGGGTATCGCCGCCAAGCTGGTGTCGCAGACACTGCTCGGCTCGGCACAGTATATCCAGCAGTCCGGCGAGGAGCCCGCCCAATTGCGTCGCATGGTAACCTCCCCCGGCGGCACCACCGCCGCCGCCCTTGATGAGCTGGAGAAGGGCGGCTTCGGTGAGATGGTGAAACGGGCGGTGGAGGCGGCCTACAAGCGGGCCGGAGAGCTGGGCGGCTGACTATTATCCGTAAAAGAGGGTTAGTATGATGAAACACTGGAAGATAGCGGCCCTGTTATCATTGTGTTTGCTTCTCGCCGTCACCGCGGCCTGCCGCCCGATGGGGGGTGGTGGGGAGGAGAACACCGCCGAGCCGGTAGAGGTGCTTCGCGGCGACCTGGTAGTAAGCACCGACGGCAACGGCAACCTAGCCGTCTCCAACGATGTCGACCTGTCCTTCAGTAGCGCCGGCAGGGTGGTCGGGGTGTATGTCGAGGAGGGCGATACGGTCACCAGGGGCAGGATGCTGGCCAGGCTGGATGACAGCGCTCTGGAGCTGGCGGTCGCCCAGGCGGAAGCGGCCCTGGTGACGGCGCAGTCCTCCCTGGAGCAGGCGCTGTCCAGCTATGCCACCGCCGAGGCCGCCCTGGAAGATGCGGAGTATGACTATAAGGAATTGAAGCGGCAGAACATCCACGGCTCGCGGAGGACGATTGCCGAGCTGGAGCTGGAGGCTGCCGAGCTGGGGCTGGACGCTGCCGAGCTGGGGGTGGACGCCGCCGAGCTCGGTCTCACTGCCGCCGAGGATGCCCTGGCTGAAGCCGAGAAAGCGCTGGCTGAAGCCACCATCACCGCCCCCTTCGCCGGGGTGGTCGGCGATGTCTACGCCGATGAGGAGGACTATGTCGCCGCCGGCACAACCATAGTGTATCTGATAGACCCTTCCGCCATGGAGCTTACCGTGGACCTAGACGAGATAGATATCCCCGATATAGCCCGGGGGCAGAAGGCGGTCATCACCGTTGATGCTCTGCCCGACCTCATCATCGAGGGCAAGGTCGGCACCGTCCGTCCGGTGCCCATCCTGGAGTCCGGGGTGGTCCTCTACGAGGTGGATATAGACTTCGCCGTACCGGAGGATTCCGGCATCATGGTGGGGATGAGCGCCGAAGCCGATATCATCATCGTGGAGAAGAGCGATGTCCTCCTCCTGCCGGAGCGGGCTATTGCGGAGAACAGCCGCGGCCAGTCCGTGGTCACGGTTATCGCTGATGAGGGGCTTGAGGAGAGGGCGGTAACCACCGGCGCCAGCGATAATTTCTACATGGAGATAGTCTCCGGGCTGGAGGAAGGGGAGATGGTGCTGGCGGGAGACTGACCGCCCGGTGATGGCCGTGATTGAGCTTAAGGATATTACCAAGGTCTACCGCATGGGGTCGGTGGAGGTCAACGCCCTGAGGGGTATCAGCCTGACCATCCCCGAGGGGGAGATGATGGCTATCATCGGCGCCTCCGGCTCGGGGAAGTCCACCATGCTCAATGTGATCGGCCTGCTGGACAGGCCCACCTCCGGCAGATACCGGTTCGATGGGACCGATGTCAGCCAGCTCGATGACAACCAGCTCGCCGAGATGAGAAACCAGAAGCTGGGCTTCGTCTTCCAGGACTTCAACCTCCTGCCCAGGGCGACGGCTCTGGCTAATGTGGAGCTGCCCCTGATATACAGCGCCAGCGGGGGCAACCGCGATGAGCGCGCCGCCGAGGCGCTGAGGCGGGTGGGTCTGGAGGAGCGGGTCAACCACAAGCCCACCGAGATGTCCGGCGGCGAGCAGCAGCGGGTAGCCATCGCCCGGGCGCTGGTGAACAACCCGTCCATCATACTTGCCGATGAGCCCACCGGCGAGCTGGACACCCAGTCCTCCGCCGAGATTATGGCTATCTTCCACAGCCTCCACAAGGAGGGGATAACCATCATCCTGATAACCCACGAGGTGGATATAGCCTCTCAAGCCGAGCGCACCGTCCGCCTCCAGGACGGGAGGGTGGTGGAGGGGTGAAGTTCCGAGACTCCATAGCCACGGCGCTGAAGTCCCTCTCCGCCAACAAGCTGCGCTCGGCGCTGACCATGCTGGGCATCATCATCGGGGTGATGTCCGTAATCGGGCTGATGTCCATTGGGCGGGGGGCGGAGGCGATGATAACCTCCACCTTCGAGCAGATGGGCTCCAATCTGCTCTATGTGCAGCCGCGCAACCCCGATGCTCCCGGGTTCGCCGGGATGTCCACGGAGTTCGCCATGCCCAGCCTCACCCTGGATGACGCCGACGCCCTGGCCGATATACCCTCGGTGGTCCAGGTGGCTCCGTCGAATGAGAACTTCGCCGAGATGGTTATCGGGGATGAGAGCTACTCCACCATGATACAGGGCAGCAACCCCGCCTTCCTGGATGCCTTCAACTACACCATGGCATCCGGGCAGTTCATCGCCGACCGGCATGTCTCCCGGCGGGATACCGTGGTGGTGCTGGGGGGCGATGTCGCCGCGGAGCTTTTCGGAGATAGCGACCCCCTGGGAGAGAGGGTGAAGATAAAGGGGAAGCGGTTCACCGTCATCGGGGTCCTGGAGGCCAAGGGCGGCGGCTTCATGGGGTTCAGCGTGGATGATATAGCGGTGGTGCCCATCACCACCTTCCAGACCAAGCTGTTCTCCCAGCAGACCGCCAGCGGCGAGGATGCCGTGGACTCCATCGGTGTCCAGCTGGCCAGCTCCGGCGCGGCGGGTATAGTCGCCGAGGAGATAGAGGAGATACTGCGCCGCCGCCACCACATCGACCCCGATGAGAACGACGACTTCTCCGTGGTCAGCCAGGAGCAGATAGTGGAGATGCTGCAGCAGGTAACCGGGGTGTTCACCGTATTCCTGGGCGCCATCGCCGGCATTTCATTGCTGGTGGGCGGCATCGGCATCATGAACATCATGCTGGTCTCGGTGACCGAGCGCACCCGCGAGATAGGCATCCGCAAGGCGGTGGGCGCCAAGCGGTGGGATATACTGGTTCAGTTCCTCCTGGAGGCGGCGGTGATTAGCCTGGTGGGCAGCGCTGTCGGCGTTGCCGGTGGCTGGGTTGTAGCCCGCTTCGTCTCCGGGATGGAGATAGTGGGCGGGAACATCGTGGCGGTGGTGTCACCGGACATCGTCGTCCTGGCGATATCGGTGGCTATCGGCATCGGGGTCGCCTCCGGGATATACCCGGCGATGAGGGCGGCCAGATTGAACCCCATAGACGCCCTGCACTATGGATAACGGCAGCCGGAGGTTGTATAATCACAAGGTATGAACTGGCTTGATGTCGTCCTGGTGATAGCCATAGCCGTCTCCGTCTTCATCGGGGTGAAGAAGGGGGTAATAGAGATAGCCCTGACCCTGGGCGGGCTGGTGCTGGGGATATTCCTGGCCGGGCGCTACTATGTTCCCTTTTCCCAGCAGATACCGTTCATCTCCTCGGAGGGGGTGGCTAAGGTAGCCGCCTTCGCCATCATATTCATCGGGGTGATGGCGGTTGCCAGCGTGATCGCCCGCCTGTTGAGCAAGGCGGCTTCGGCCATTATGATGGGCTGGGCCAACCGCCTCGGCGGGGCGGTGCTGGGGGGCATCATGGCGGCGCTGTTCGCCGGCGCCTTTCTGGCTATGTGGGTCAAGTTTCTGGGCACCACTGATACTATCACCGAGTCCAGAATAGCTCCCATCCTGTTAAGCCAATTCCCCAGGGTGCTGTCTCTGCTCCCCGGGGAATTCGACGCCGTGCGCTCTTTCTTCCAATAACCGGCCATACGGTGCCATAGATGACATATAATAGCACCAGCCAGCCTTAAGTCAGCCGGTATTCAGCTGTTAACGGTTATTGATTTTTCTGTTGTTCTTGGGCTTTATGAGGTGCCCAGGGCGGGCTGTTAGCCGCCCGGATGCAGCTTGCGCCACTTATCCATCAGCTGTTCCTTGGTCTCGGCGTGGTCAGGGTCAGGTTCACAGCAATCCACGGGACAGACCTCGGCGCATTTGGACTCATCATGGCTGCCGACGCACTCGGTGCACTTGTCGGGGGCGATTATATAGATAGTCTCCTCCTCGCTGATTGCCTCGTTAGGGCACTCAGGCTCACAAGCTCCGCAACTGATACACTCGTCGGTAATCTTAAATGCCATCCGATCCTCCTTTTCTTAATCCTCTTATGGCATAAAAACTTCGCTTTGTCAATGTTATCTAGGCTCGTTTTTAACCTTCTCGTTTAGCGCCTGGGCGACATGCCTGGGGACCAGATCTTCTATGGCGCCCCCCAGCCTGGCCGCCTCCTTGAGCAGACTGGAGCTGAGGAACTGGTATTGCAGGTCGGACATCAGGCACACCAGCTCTATCTCCGGGTTCAGCTTCTTGTACATCATGGCCAGGTCGAACTCGTTCTCGAAGTCGGCGCTCATCCTCATCCCGCGCACGATGACCTGGGCGTTGACCTGCTCGGCGAAGTCCACCGCCAGCCCGGTGAAGATTTTTACCTGCACATTGGGCATATGGGTGGTGGCTTTGCTTACCATGTCCGCCCTCTCCTCGGTGGTGAACAGGAGCTGCTTGTTGGGCTTGTCGTAGACCCCGATGGTCAGCTTGTCGAACAGCTTGGACGCCCGGCAGATGATATCCAGGTGTCCGTTGGTAACGGGGTCGAAGCTGCCGGGGTAGATGGCGGTGGTCAACTGTCTGTCTCCTTCCGGTATATGGCGATACAGCTGTCCCCGTGGCGGTGCTCTTTAACGAGGCTCAGGGCGGCATATGCCGGCTCCAGCCGGAGATGGGGGGAGTGGGTCACCACTACCGTGGAATCTGTCCCAACCAGCCTGGACTGTGCCAGTTGGGTTATCAGGTCGCCTATAGATGGGTCAGAATAGGGCGGATCCATCAGTATAATGTTGTACTCCTTATCAAGAAAGGCAAGCGCTTTCGCCGCGGAGCAACAGTAGATATGGGCCTGCTCCGCAAGTTTGGTCTTTTCTAAGTTCTGTCTGATTATATCACAACAGTAGCGGTCATGTTCAATAAAGTCAACCCACCCCGCCCCCCGGCTGAGCGCCTCTATCCCCAGGGCGCCGCTGCCGGAGAAAATGTCCAGCACCTGCGACCAGTCCTGGGCTATGTTGGCCAGTATAGAAAAAATCGCCCCTCGCACCAGGTCCGTTGCCGGGCGAGTAGCGGTCCTTCTGGGCGCTTTGAGGCGGTGTCCTTTGGCTTTACCGGCGATAACTCGCATGTCCGAATATTATACCAGATGTGTCTTGGGAAGTTGACGGCGGCCCGTCAGCCGGTGGGCAGGGCTTCGGCGGCCTTCCTGGCCTTGGTGAAATCGATCAGGGTGTGGGATTCGCAGGCCTCTATACACTTGCCACACTGGGTGCATTTGTCGCTGATTATCTGGGGGACGGCTTTCCTCTTGTCCCACTCGATAGCCTCGTCCTGGCAGGCCTTGAAGCACTTGCGGCAGTGGGTGCAGGCGTAATCGCACCTCTCCCGCCCCGGTATGCTCTTCAGGGGCGCATAGCTGCACAGGAAGGCGATCTTGGTGTCCGCCGGAACCAGCTCGATGATGTTCATGGGGCACTCGGCGACGCACAGACCACAGCCGGTGCACTTGTCCCGGTCCACCACCGCTATCTTCTTCACCGGGTCTATGAAAATGGCGCTCACCGGGCATACCTCGACGCAGTCCCCCAGCCCCAGGCAGGCGTAGGGGCACCTCTTGTAGCCGCTGAGTAGTTGGGCTGCCGCCTTGCAGCTGGCCACCCCAGAATAGTGATATATCGCCTCTGAATCCCCGCCGCAGTGGATGACGGCCTTCTTAGCCATGGCTGAGGCATCCAAGGTTATCCCCAGGGCCTCCTCCAGCTTCTTCAAGCCCTCGGTGTCCTGGAGCATCTGGGTGCACGGAGACTTGGTCATCAGCTCGCTGTCCTCCGTCAGCGCCTGGGCGAAGGCGAAGCAGCCGGGCTTGCCGCAGGCGCCGCAGTTGGCTCCGGGCAGGATGGAGTTGATCTTCTCCGTTTTATCCAGCCCCTTCACCTTCTGCGGGACCTTGATATAGACCATATATATTATCAGCCCGCAGGCAAGGCCTATGCCTATCAGCGCGCCTATTGGAATAGCCATCTGTCAGATAATCCCCTCTGTTATGATTATAGCATCCCTCCGAATCCGGAGAAAGCCAGCCCGAGTAGGGTGGCTATGATAAAGGCTATGGGCAGCCCCTTCAGGGACTTGGGCACCCGCGAGGTCTCCAGCTTCTCCCGTATCCCGCTCATCATCGCCAGCACCAGGGTGAAGCCCAGGCCGGCGCCCAGGGCGGCGACCACGCTGCCGAGGAGGGGGTAGCCCTCCGTGCGGTTTATCAGGGTGATGCCGAGGACGGCGCAGTTGGTGGTTATCAAGGGCAGGTATATCCCGAAGGCGAAGTAAAGATGGGCGTTGGTCTTCTTGATGAACAGCTCGATAATCTGCACCAGGGTGGCTATCACCAGTATGAAGATGACGATGTACATGTACTGGATGTCATACGGTATGAGGATATAGGTGTTTATCAGCCAGGTAGCCAGGCTGGCGATGCTCATCACGAAGGTGACCGCCACCCCCATGCTGAAGGCGCTTTTCAGCTGCTTGGAGACGCCGAAGAAGGGGCACAGCCCCAGGAACCTCGCCAGGACGAAGTTGTTTATCAGCGCCATTCCCAGGAATATGACGATCAGCTCATTCACTCTTCATCACCCCCGCGCGTCTAAATGCCGCCATAATCAGCCCGATTACCAGGAACGCCCCCGGCGACAGGATGAGCAGGGCTATGGGCTGCTTGCCCAGCACGGGCAGGGTGAAGAAGTGGTTGCCGAACACCTCCATGCTGCCGGTGCCCAGGGTCTGGCGGATGGCGGATATCATCAGCAGGGCTATCATGAAGCCCACCGTCATACCTAGAGCGTCGGCGATGGAGTGCAGTATCGGGTTCTTGGAGGCGAATGCCTCGGCTCTGCCCAGTATGATGCAGTTCACCACCACCAGGGGGAGGAATATCCCCAGCGATTCGTGTATCTCCGGGACTATGGACTGGAAGAGCAGGTCCACCATGGTGACCAGGCTGGCGATGATGACGATGAATATCGGTATCCGGGTTATGGAGGGCACGAATCTCCTGATGGCGGCGATTATGATGTTCGCCCCCATGAGGACTATCAACACGGCGAAGGTCATCCCCAGGGCGTTGTCTATGGAGGTGCTCACCGCCAGGGCGGGGCACAGCCCCAAGGCGAGGACGAACACCGGGTTGGCCAGGATGATGCCCTTGGCGAATTCCTTGGCGAATTTACCCTTGCCCACCGTCTATTTCTTCTCCTTTATCAGTTTCACCTTCTCCATGGCGGTCTCTTGGACGGCTTCGATGACCGCCACGGAGCTCATCGTGGAGCTGGTCAGGGCGTCTATCTGGCCGCCCTGACGCCTCTCTGCCACATCCGCTATGCTGGTGCCGGCGAACTGGCCGGTGAATTCTGGCTCGGTTATCCTGGTCCCCAGCCCGGGGGTCTCGGTCTGGGAGACTATGCTGATGGCCTTGATGGTGTTCTCGTCCTCCAGCCCGACCAGTATGTCGATATCGCCCCCGTAGCCCTTGCCGATGGCGATGAAGGCGTAGCTGACGGTGCCGTCTTCGGCATAGACGGTGTATATCTCGTCCTCCACCTCGTAGCGGCTCATCTCAGGGAAAATCGTGGAGAGCATGGCTAGCACCTTGGCCTCCTGCTGAGCCACTATCTGCCCCCTGGTGAGGCTGTCGGTGAGGCTGAGCAGGGACACCGATATCGCCACCACTATGGTGAGCAGTATCACCGGAAAGACCTTCTTCAGCCTGCCTTTAAGCTGCACTTCTCACCTTCTTCACCAGGCCGTAGGGCCTGACCTTGGTATATCTGTCTATCAGGGGGGTGACCCCGTTCATGAACAGTATAGAGTAGCATACCCCCTCCGGCATGCCGGCGAACTGTCTGATGGTTACCGTCAGCGCCCCCAGAGCCAGGGCGAAGATCACCTTGCCCTTGTTGGTCAGGGGTGAGGTGATGTAGTCCGTAGCCATGAAGAACGCCCCCAGCATCAGCCCGCCGGCCAGGATGTGGAACAGGGGGTCCTGCCCGAGGCCGAGGCTCATCAGAGCCACCATGCCGATGTATATCGCCGGTATCCGCCAGTTTATTATACGCAGTGCTATTAGAATAATGCCGCCGATGAGTATCGCCAGTGCCGATGTCTCCCCCATGGAGCCGGCGGTATCGCCCAGGAACATCGCCTGGTACAGGGAGAGCTTGTCTCCGGGCCAGACGAAGGTTCCTCCCAGGGGGGTGGCGGCGGTTACGGCGTCGGCGCCGAAGTCGCCGGGCAGTGTCCAGTCAGCCATCTGGGTGGAGAAAGAGGCGCTCATGAACGCCCTTCCCCCCAGGGCGGGGTTGAAGATGTTGTGCCCCAGCCCCCCGAATATCTCCTTGACGATGGCGATGGCGAATATCGCTCCCAGAGCCACCATCCATAGGGATATGGTGGCGGGCAGAATCAGCCCCAGCAGCAGACCGGTGATGACGGCGGAGCCGTCCATGATGAAGGGCTGCCCCTTTATCTTCTTAGCCACCCATTCCGTGGCGATACACGCCCCCACGCTGACCCCCAGCACGGCCAGGGCGTTGGGGCCGAAGAAGAAGATGGCGGCGCCGGTGGGTAACATCAGTGCCAGCACCACCAGGTACATAATCCGGTATACGGAAAGCCCAGCCCACAGGTGGGGGCCGGGTGAGACCAGAAACTGTCTGGCCTGGGTCATTTCGCCGCCGCCTTCTTGTTGGCTAATTCTTTCTTAGCCACCTTGATGTAGTGGACTATGGGGATGTCCGCCGGGCAGGCGTAGGCGCAGGCGCCGCACTCGAAGCAGTCGGCGATGTAATAATTATCGCATTCGTCATATATGGCCGCTTTGGCGTATTTGGCCAGCATGGTGGGCATCAGCTTCATGGGGCAGGCGTCCAGGCAGCGGCTGCAGCTGATGCAGTCCTGCTCCTTTATCTCCCTGCCTTCTTTAACCAGTATGGCGTTGGTGCCCTTGACGGTGGGGTAGCTCAGGTCGAACTGGTCGAAGCCCATCATCGGCCCGCCCAGGATGACCTCGTTGGCCTCGCCCTGTATGCCGCCGCAGTGGTCTATCAGCGTCCCGATGGGGGTGCCGAACCTGGCCAGCAGGTTCTTGGGGCTCTTCACCGCGCCGGTGACGGTAATCACTCTCTCCACGAAGGGCTTGCCCTCTATAACGGCGTCGTGAATCGCCTTGGCGGTGCTGACATTGTGCACCACGGCGCCGATGTCCATGGGCAGCCCCCCGATGGGGACCTCCTTGCCCATAATCAGCTTGGTGAGCACCTTCTCCGCCCCCATGGGATACCTTGATTTCAGGGGGACCACCTTGAACTTCCCCCGCCGTCCCATGGTGGTGGCCAGGTACTCCAGGTGGCCGATGGCGTTCTCTTTATTGTCCTCTATGGCGATATAGACCCGCTTCGGGTTCAGCACCTTCTTAATCAGGCTCAGTCCGGAGAGCACCTGCTCACCGTATTCCAGCATCACCCGGTGGTCGGAGGTGATGTAGGGCTCGCACTCGCAGCCGTTTAAGATGACGGTGTCTATCTTCTTGCCCTGGGGTGGCGACAGCTTGACATGGCTGGGGAAGGCGGCGCCTCCCAGCCCCACCAGCCCGGCGGCCCTTATCCTCTTCAGTATCTCCTCCACGGTGAGCTCGTCGGGGTCTTCGGGTGGGTCCAGCTTGACCCACTCGTCCCTGCCGTCCGAGGCTATCACCAGCGCCGGTATCAGCTGCGATGTCGGCGGGTTGACCACGGTGGCGGTGCCGGTCACCTCTCCGGATACCGTGGCGTGGACGGGGGCGTTGACGAACTGGTCCGAGTCGCCTATCACCTGCCCGGTGAGCACCTTGTCCCCCCGCTTCACCACCGCCTGGCAGGGCGCGCCGATGTTCTGGTGCAGGGGAATGACCACCTGCTCCGGCAGGGGCGCCTTCTCGATGGCGGTGTCGGCGCTGAGCTTGTTCTCCTCTACCTCCACGCCGGCGGAGGTAGCCCGCTTTTTCATGCGCACATCTCTGGGGTCTAGCTCTTTGTCATTCATCTCTGGTCTTTCAGTTCGTATATCGGGAGAGATCCGATGAGTGGTGTATCTCCCGGTCGTTATCCACAATAAGGCACTCCACGCCGTCCAGCGATTCCACCAGCGACATGCCCTCTTCCGGGCCGAGGACGAACACCGAGGTCGCCAGGGGGTCCGCCGCCGTCCCGTTATCCGCCACTATGGTGACGCTGATGCACTGGTTCGCCGAGTATCCCGTCCGGGGGTGGATGATGTGGTGCGCCCGCTTTTCGGGGTCGAAGTAGCGCTCGTAGTTGCCGGAGGTGGCTACCGCCTGGCCGCTGACGGCGAATGTGGCCAGAGACTGGCTGGTGTCGTCCGGGTTCACCAGCGCCACCTGCCACGGCTCCCCACCGGGCTTGGCATCCAGGGCGGTCATGTCCCCGCCGGCGTTCACCAGGGCATGCTCGATGCCCATCTCCTTAAGCACCTCTATGGCCTGGTCGGTGGCGTAGCCCTTGGCGATGCCCCCCAGGGTGATAGCCATCCCCTTCGCATCGAAGGATATCCGGTCATCGGTTACGGCCACTTTATCCCAGCCCACCATCTCCAGGGTGTCGTCTATGCGGCTCTGCTGGACCTCCGGGCTCTCCTGCCACAGTCCCGCCGACCACAGTTCCAGCAGGGGCTGCACGGTGACGTCGAAGTGCCCGTCCGTCAGCCGGCTGTAGTCCGCTGACAGGGTCATCAGCTCCAGGAGTTCCGGTGTCGGCGAGTCCAGATACCCGTCCCGGTTGAGGCGGGACGCCTGGCTCTGCTCGTCGTATATGGAGGCTATTTTCTCTATCTCTTCCATTCGGACAAATGCCGCGTTTATCGCTTCGCTGCCCTCCGCCTCGTCCCCGGCATACACGGTGACGGTGACGAAGGTTCCCATCAGGGAGCGGGTCTGTTCCGTCTTTACAGTGGGCTTCGCCAGGCAGGAAACGCTGCCCAGCGCCGCAGCCAGGACTATAATGAGACCCGCTATGACCGGGCGATACCTTTTCATCTCGTGTCGCGATGCCGGAAAAAATAAAAAAGCGCCTGTAATCCGGCGGAGAGTTAACAACGCTTCTGTGCTATTATCATATTCTCTAGCATCGTGAGAATTGTAACACAGAATATCCTGGGATGCCATAGTTTATTGCTTTATCGCCGATAGCTATTATTAGCTACCGGCCGGCCCTTTTCATCCTTGCTGGCGGCGGCTGGCGGTGTATAATAGGGGGAACATGGAGACCATCCTGATCGTGGTGCTGGCGGTGAGCCTGGTGGTGCTGGCCGTAGTGGTGGCGCGGAGCCGGGCGCGGGAGAAGCAGGCGCTTCAGGAGCAGGGGGACAGCCTGTCCCGGCTGGTGGGGGAGAAGCTGGAGGGCAACCTGGCGGTGTTCGGCAAGCTGAATCAGCAGTTGGGAGAGCTCGCCCAGCAGACCAAGGACATCAAGGAGGTGGGGCAGGGCATATCCAGCCTCCAGGAGGCGCTTCGCGCCCCCAAGTCCCGGGGCGAGTTCGGCGAGCTGGGGCTGGAGGCGCTGCTGATGAACCACTTCCCGGGTTCCTATACCCTGCAGCGCCGCTTTGCCAACGGCAAGACCGTGGACGCCGTGCTGAACATTGGCCGGAAGCAGGTCCCCATCGACGCCAAGTTCCCCTTTCCCTTGGCTGACTTCGAGCGCATGGTCACCACCCAGTCCCCGCAGGAGCAGGCTCGCCTGAAGAGGGAGTTCTGCCGGGTCATCAAGGGGCATATAGACGCCATCACAGATTATATCCAGCCCGATGAGGGCACCTTCGACTTCGCCCTGATGTATATTCCGGCGGAGAATATCTACTATGAGACCATCGCCCAGGAGGAGATATGCTCCTACTGCCGCCAGCGACGGGTGTTTTCCGTGTCCCCCAATACCATGTATGTCTATCTGCAGGCGATCGTGCTGGGCTTAAGGGGGCTCGCCCTGGAGAAGAACGCCCACCATATACTGGAGCGCCTGCAGCGCCTGCAGGGCAGCCTGGAGGGCTTCCAGGACGACTACGAGGTGATAGGCAAGCACATCTCCAACGCCGCCAAGAAGCATGTCGAGGCCGGGGATAAGCTGATACGGTTCAGCGACCGGCTGGAGCTGCTCAGCGGCGAGCCCCCCGCCGGGGAGCTGGAGGAGGGGGATGTTGAAACCGAAAGGCGGGATGGGTTACTATGAACAGGACGAGAGGGTTCGTCAACCGCAACAGATATAAATCGGGCCGGGCGGTTAAAAAACTGAACAAATCCCTGTATAATAAGGGCGAGAGCAGACGAGAGAAAGAGAGGACTAAGCATGGATAGTCGGCGACGCAAACTGTACGCCTTGCTGGGGGTCAGCATCACCGCGCTTGTGGTCGGCCTGTACCTGCTGCTCAACGGGGGTTGTTGAGAACGGATTTCCGGCGGAGCGGTTGACATAACGCTTTCTGCCCGCCGTGTTTTCCGTGGTCTTTTTCATCTCAATAGATACCTTGTTTTTCGCTGAGGCTTTGCTGCGGGGGTGAGACATGCCCACGAAATATACGCGAAGGCATATTTTTCTGGCGGTATTCCTGTCCCTGCAGGCGTGCGGTCTGGGCATCCTACTCCACAACGGGCTCTACGCCCTGTTCTTCCATGTGGTCTGTAAGGCGCTCTATGGCTATGTCTGCCCCGGAGACGAGCCCGTTTTCTTCATCATCGCCCTGGTTTTCGTCCCCACCGGGTTCATAATGGGTATGATAGGCCGGATGTGGCAGTGGGTGGTGGTGGAGCCGGCGCAGCGGATGAAGGAGCAGGGCATCGTCCTGCCGGAGGATATCAAATACTTCGCCCCCGGCGGCAACTACGCCTGGCTGTGGCGGTTCAGCAAGGGCATCGCCGTCATAACCGGAGGCAGGATGCGGGCGAAGACGGTTTTCGCCGCCGTGTTCCTGCTGGGCGTCATCGGCTTCGTCTTCGTGCGCTACTATATCGAGAGGCGGCTGGGCGAGCTCAAGGCGTAGCCTCCAGCTTGACGCTCCAGCCTGCCGATGTTACACTTTTCCTGTCCCCTATGTCCCGTTTTCGCTTCATCCAGAGAGATGTCTATGAAAAGAATCGGTATACTATTTCACCCCATGATTAAAGCGGCTGCCAGCCTGGCTGAGGAGCTGAAGGGTTTCCTGTCCTCCCAGGGCGTTTCCGTATGGGTGTGCTCGGCGTGGGAGGGGGAGAAAGCCAGGGAGCAGGTGGACGGCACCGACCTGGTCATCACCATCGGCGGAGACGGCACCATCCTGCGGGCGGCTCAGGCGGTGGTGCCCCGCCCCGTACCCATCACCGGGATTAACCTGGGCAACCTGGGCTTCATGACCGAGCTCAAGGTTGGCGAAGCCGAAGCCAAGCTGACATCCCTGCTGGCCGGGGAGGGCTGGATAGATGAGCGGGCGCTGCTGGAGGCGGAGCTTTCGCCGCCGGTGGAGGGCTCGCCGTCCCGGTTCTACGCCCTGAACGATGTGGTGGTGGCGCGGGGGGCGGTGGCCCGCACCGTGCGCATCGAAGCCAGCATCGACGGCGAGGCGCTGACCACCTACAAGGGCGACGGTGTGGTGGTGGCTACCGCCACCGGCAGCACCGGGTACGCCCTCGCCTGCGGCGGGCCGATACTTCACCCCCACTCCGAGGACTTCATTATGCTGCCCATACTGCCTCACTTAAGCTCCAGCTTCTCGGTGGTGCTGTCGCCGCAGGTCACCGCCAAGCTGTCGCTGGACGCCAACCACAAGGCGGTGCTCAGCGTGGACGGGCACATAAACCTGCCCATAGCCGGTGGCTCGGAGGTGGTGGTGAAGCACAACGCCGGCCGGATAAGATTTTTGCGGGTTCATCCGGAGGGCTCGTTTTACCGCTCTCTGGATAAAAAACTGAGAGGAAAGCACTGAAGTGAGCGCCGTAGAGAGGGCTAAAATCAGTGATGTCGCCCAGATGTATGGGATTATTAACTCCTTCGCCGAGAAGGGCGAGATGCTGCCCCGCCCCATCAGCGAGTTATATGAGAATGTCCGGGACTACTTCGTCATCAGGGACGGGGAGCGGGTCGTCGCCTGCGCCTCCCTGCACATCATATGGGAGGACCTGGCGGAGATAAAGTCCCTGGCGGTGGCCGAGGTCGGCCAGAAATTGGGCAACGGGATGAAGCTGGTGAAGGCGTGCCTCAAAGAGGCGAATTCGCTGGGCATCCCCACCGTCTTCTGCCTCACCTACAAGCCGGCATTCTTCGAGGGGGCGGGCTTCACCCAGCTGGACAAGCTGGAGCTGCCCCACAAGGTGTGGGGGGAGTGCTATCGCTGCCCCAAGTTCCCGGACTGCGATGAAGTGGCCCTGATATATCATCTGGAGGGTTAATCATGGCTTGGGAAGAGACGCTGTCCAGCCGTTCGGTCTATGACGGCCGTGTCATCAAGCTGCGGGTGGACAAGGTGCGCACAGCCGACGGCAGGGAAGCCGAGCGGGAGGTGGTGGAGCACAGCGAGTGCGTCGCCGTGGTCGCCGTTGACGGCGATGACAATATCATCCTGGTCAGCCAGTACCGCCAGCCCATAGATAAGGAGATTCTGGAGATACCGGCCGGCGGCATTGACCCCGGCGAGACCCCTGAGGACGCCGTTCGCCGTGAGCTCCAGGAGGAGATAGGCTATCTGCCGGGGAAGGTGGATAGGCTGGGCGGGTTCTACTCTGTCCCCGGCTACGGCACCGAGTACCTTCACCTCTTCCTGGCCACGGAGCTGGCACCGAGCCGGCTGCAGGCCGAGGATACCGACAGCATCACCGTGGTGCCGGTGTCCCTGGCTGATATGCCGGAGCTGATAGAGTCCGGGCAGGTCTGCGATGCCAAGAGCATAGCCGGGCTCTATGCCTACATGGAGTATCGAAAGGGGAGCTGACAGCCCCTCAGCCCAGCTCGCCGGAGAGCTTCCTGCCCCCGAGGAGGTGTAGGTGGAGGTGGGGAACCAGCTGTCCCCCTTCTTTTCCGCAGTTTATCACCAGGCGGTAGCCCGTCTCGGCGATGCCCTCTTTCCGGGCCAGCTGGTTGGCGACGTTTATCATGTGCCCCAGCAGGGGCATATCCGCCTCGGATAGTTGGTTGACGGCGGGGATGTGCTGGCGGGGGATGATGAGCAGGTGCTTCGGCGCCTGGGGCTCTATATCGCGGAAGGCGAGCACCTCTTTATCCTGGTAAACGATGTCGCTGGGTATCTTTCCGGCGGCTATCTGGCAGAAGATGCAGTCATTGCTCATAGCGGTATGTTGCCGTGCTTCTTCCACGGCCTCTCCTCTTTCTTTCCTATCAGCGATTCCAGGGCGGCGATGACCTCGCGGCGGGTATCGCTGGCTTTTATCACCTTGTCTATATAGCCGTCGGCGGCGGCGACATAGGGGTTGTTGAAGGTCTGGCGGAACTGCTCGCTCAGCTCGTGGCGCTTGGCTTCGGGGTCATCTGATTCGGCTATCTGGCGGCGGAAGATGATGGCGGCGGCGCCCTCGGCGCCCATCACCGCCAGCTCGGCGGTGGGCCATGCCATGTAGATGTCCGCCCCGATGGAGCGGGAGCACATGGATATCTCCGAGCCGCCGTATGCCTTGTGGGTGCACACGGTGATTTTGGGCACGGTGGCTTCGGAGTAGGCGGAGAGCACCTTGGCGCCGTGGCGGATAACCCCGCCGAACTCCTGCTGGGTGCCGGGCATGTAGCCGGGGACATCCACCAGGGTTACCACCGGTATGTTGAAGGCGTCGCAGAAGCGGATGAAGCGCGCCGCCTTGTCCGAGGCGTTGATGTCCAGCACCCCGGCCATGAAGCTGGGCTGGTTGGCGATGATGCCCACGGCGTGCCCGTTGAAGCGGGCGAAGCAGACTATCATGTTGGCGGCGTAGTGCTTGTGGGCCTCCAGGAGCTTGCCGCCGTCCACGATGGATTTGATGACCTTCTTCATATCGTAGACCTGGCGCGGGTCCTCCGGGACGATACTGTCCAGCTCCGGGCAAGTGCGCTGCGGGGGGTCGTCGGTTTTCCGGCGAGTCGAGTCCACATCGTCATAGACGCTCTGGGGCAGGTAGCTTAACAGCTGCTGGCACCCCTCTATGCAGGCGGCGTCGTCCTTATAGACGAAGTGCGCCACCCCGCTCTTGGCGTTGTGCACCATAGGTCCACCCAGCTCCTCGTGGCTGACATCCTCGTGGGTGACCGCTTTGACCACATCCGGCCCGGTGACATACATGTAGCTGGAGCCCTTGACCATCATTATCCAGTCGGTCAGTGCCGGGGAGTACACCGCCCCCCCGGCGCAGGGGCCCATGCTCAGGGTTATCTGGGGGATAATTCCGGAATAGAGGGTGTTGCGGTGGAATATCTGCCCGTAGCCGTCCAGAGACCTGACCCCCTCCTGGATACGGGCGCCGCCGGTGTCCTGCATTCCTATCATGGGCGCCTTCATCTTGGCCGCCAGGTCCATGGTGCGGGCTATCTTGCCGGCGTGCATCTCCCCCAGGCTGCCCCCTCGCGAGGTGAAGTCCTGGGCGTAGCAGCACACCGTGCGTCCGTTCACCTTGCCGAAGCCGGTGACCACGCCGTCGGCGGGGATATCCATTTCGTCCATGCCGAGGTCGCGGCAGCGGTGCTTGACATGCATCCCGGTCTCCACGAAGGTGCCGTCGTCGAAGAGGAGGTCTATCCTCTCCCTGGCGGTGAGCTTGTTCAGAGCGTGCTGCTTTTTGACCTTATCCGGGCCGCCCATAGCCTTTATCTTGGCTTCTCTTGCCTCCAGGTCGGCGGCGAGCTCTTCATTGCTTGGCATCTTGTAACCCCCCTGATTTCGGCCTCCATTTAGGCGGTTTCGGAATAAAAATAGTAGCATAAACCCCCTCCTGTTTCAAGGTGCTTGGTGGAGGGGGGGCAAATATTGTATGATAGGTTAGCTGAAGCCGACGAGCGTCTTTAATAGAGGGTATCAGGATGAGTGAAGCCATAGAGGTCTACCTGGGTTTGGGCTCCAATATGGGCGACCGCTCCGCAAACCTCAGCGAGGCGATGGAGCTGCTGTCGCGGAAGCTGCAAGTGGAGAAGGTCTCCGCCGTCTATGACACCGAGCCGATGGGAGACACAGACCAGGCGCGTTTCCTGAACCTGGTGTGCCAGGTCTACACCCGCATAGAGCCGGCGGGGCTGCTGGCGCTGGCCAAGGGCATCGAGACCAAGATGGGCCGGGCGCCCGGCAAGCGCAACTCCCCCCGCCCCATTGATATAGACATCCTGTTCTACGGCGACCAGGTGATGGAAACCCCGCAGCTGGCCATCCCGCACCCCAGAATCGCCGAGAGGGCATTCGTTCTGGTCCCCCTGGCGGAGATAGCCCCCGATTTCAAGCACCCGGTGAGCGGGCAGACCATGAAGGAGCTGCTGAGTGGGATAACCGAGAAGCAGGGCGTATTTAAGTGGCAGGATCAGGATATGGAGGAAAAGTAATGTACCAGCTGACGGTGAAGCAGCATTTCGATGCCGCCCATTACCTGCGGGGCTACCAGGGCAAGTGCGAAGCCCTCCACGGGCACCGCTTCCTGGCGGTGGTCAAAGCGGAGGCGTCCCAGCTGGACGATGCCGGCATGGCTTACGACTTCACCGAGCTGAAAAGCCACCTCAGAGACGTCCTGTCCCGGCTGGACCATACCTGCCTCAACGATGTCCCGCCCTTCGATGATATAAACCCGTCATCGGAGAACATCGCCGCCGCTATCTATAAGGAGATAAAGGATAAGCTGGCGGACGCCCCGGTATCCCTCACCTGCGTGGAGGTGTGGGAATCCCCCAACAGCGGGGCAGCCTACCGCCCCGACTGACAGCGCAGTCTTTTTACACCTCGCCCCGGCGCTTCACAGAGTCTTGACAAAGACAGGTGCGGCACCTACGCTGTCCCTTACCCGGTGAGGAAATTGTGGCAGCCTCAGCACTTTCAACGGATTTTGAAAGGAGGGAGGTTGATTTGCTTACCGTGATACCTAGCCTGACGAAGTACTATCGGTTGCGAGCTCATCTTCATCGCCATGCACGGGCGCTCCGGACCGAGCCGGTGGGCGTTCGGCAGCGTCGCCGATAAGGTGCTCAGGAGTAGCTGCGTGCCGGTGGTGATGGTGCGCAAGCGCAAGTAACCGCTTAAAGATATATGCCGCCGGCTATGCCGGCTTAAACACGAAAAAGAAAAGGGTACTGACGGGGGTTTCGCCCTATCAGTACCCTTGTTTTGTCTGTGGCGTTCGTCAGGTCTTGGTTGCCTCTGCGGTGACGTTCTTTTTGCCGCGCCGCAGGAAGGCTTTTATCATATCGGGGATGCCCATTATGCCCTGCGGGCTGAGGACTATCACTGATATGATAATGCTGCCCAGCACGATGGCGCGGAATGCCTCCAACGGGCGCAAAAGCTCGTTGGCGAAGGCGAAGATAAAGGCGGCTATGATGGAGCCGGGGAACCTGCCCAGACCGCCCACGGTAACCATAACCAGCACCAGCACGAAGATATCCAGCCCTAGTATCTGGTGCGAGATAAGCCCCAGGTAGTGGGCGTAGAAGGCGCCCATTACGCCGCTGATGAAGGCGGATATGGTGAACAGGAGAATATTGGAGCGCTGTATGTTAATCCCCAGGCTCTTGCCGAAGGACTCGGAATCGCGCAGAGCTACGAAAGCCAGCCCGAACCGGGAGTTGATGACCTTATAGACCAGGAATATCAGCGCGCAGAATATCCCCAGGGCGACATAGTAAGAGGGGACTCTTTCTATAGGGGTGAAGGTGTAGCTGCCCAGGACGAAGGGGGGAATGCCCACCAGGCTGCCCACCCCGCCGGTGCCGATGGGCTGACCGGCCCTGATCAGGGGCGGCAGGGTCTCATGAAGGGCGAAGGTGAGCAGGGCTACATATGCCCCCCGCAGCTTCATGGCGGGGATGCTTATTAAGAATCCGACAGCTGCGGCGGCAAGACCGCCGACGATGAGACCTGCCCAGGGGGACATGCCTATATCCAGGGTGTTCACACCCGTCTTGGTCACCAGTGCCGTGGTATAGGCGCCGATGGCGAAGAAGGCTATCTGTCCGAAGGAGAAGATGCCGCCGTAGCCCATCACCAGGTCCCAGGCGGCGGCCACCACCGCCCAGATAAGGCACATGGTCATAATCTGCATGATATGCGGGTTCCCTCCCAGGAATATGGGGAGGATGAACAGGACCGCTATCGGGATAAGATACATCAGTTGCTGTTTAGTTAGTTTTATTTTCATATCAGCCCTTCTCATCTGATGCCGAACAATCCCCTGGGCCTAACGGTCATGATAACTAGGAAGGCGATGAACCAGAAAGGCATTATCCAGAGGCTGCCAAATTGCCATTGTACTATGCTCTCAAGTATTCCCAAAATGAAGGAGGCAGCAATAACGCCGGTTAGACTGCCTATACCCGCCAGTATTACGATTACGAAAGCCTTGATGAACAGGAGCCAGCCGCCCTCCGGGGACAGCATATATATGGAGCCCAGGAAGATGCCGCCCACCGCCGCCAGAGCCGCCGAGAGCCCGAAGGTGAAATTGAACACCCGGGACGCTGATATCCCCACGATGTTGGCGCCCACAATATCCTGGGGCACCGCCCGCATGGCCTTTCCTATGCAGGTCTTCTTGAGGAACATCACCAGGCCAATCACTATGGCTATGGCTACTATCAGTATTAATATTCGGTTATATTCCAGGTTGACGCCGGCAATCTGCATGGAGCCCTGCTGTATCGGGGGCAGGTACCTGCCCAGGGGCCCGAAAATAGCCAGCAGGGAGTTGTTTATCACCAGTGACAGCCCCAGGGTGGCTACGATGGCTGTAATCATCCAGTTTTGTTGGCGGCGCAGGTGGCTTATTATCGCCCGGTCAATCCCCATGCCGAACCCGAACATGATGGCGGGCACTATCAGGAACAATAGCGGGAAGGGCACCCCGGACAATACCGTGGTGGATAGCAACCAGGCGAGGTAGGCGCCTACCATGAGCAGGGAACCATGGGCATAGTTGAAAACCTCGGATACGCCGTAAACAAGAGATAGACCCACGGCTACTATGATGTATGCCGAGCCAATTGTTACCCCGCCAATCATTACCTCAGCTAGTTGACCCATGTTGATACTCCTTGCGTTCCGTGTGGTCTTTGCTTCATTACAAACCCAAAAAGACTTCTTTCACGTGCTTGTTGCCCATCACCTCGTCTTTGGTGCCCTCGAAGACTATCTTGCCGTCCTCCATGAGGTAGATTCTTTTAGCGATCTCGGAGACCTCGATGATGTTCTGCTCTATGAGAAGCACGGTGATTCCATTCTTGTTAATCTCGGCTATCTTGTTGAACACCTCGGCCCGGAGCAGGGGAGACAGCCCCAGTGAGGGCTCGTCTATGGCCAGGAACTTGGCGTTGGACATCAGCCCCCTGCCGATGGCAAGCATTCTGGCTTCGCCGCCGCTCAGTGTCTGGGCCGGCTTGCCTATCCGCTCGCCCAGCCTGGGGAACAGCTTCAGGACATACTCTATGTTCTCGGCTGTCTTGGCGCGGGCGTTCAGGTTATAGGCGCCCAGCTCCAGGTTCTCCAGGACGGTCATCTCCGGGAAGAGGTGCCTGTCCTCGGCGATATAGACGATGCCGTTTTCCACCAGCTTTACGGCCGGCCAAGCAGTGGTATCCTCACCGGAGAATATCACCGAGCCCGATGTCGGGGGATGCAGGCCGCAGATGGTCTTGAGCAGGGTGCTCTTGCCGTGTCCGTTGGGGCCGAACACCACCACCAGCTCGCCGTCGCCTACCTTGAGGGAGACATCGTGCAGGACCCGGAATTCGCCGTAGTAACTGTTGATATTGTTGACCTCAAGCATGTTTCGAACTCCCCAGGTAAATCTCTATTACCTTCTCGTCCTTCATGACATCCGAAGGCTTCCCGATGGTTACCTTGGCGCCGTCCTCCATAATCATCATTCGGTTGGATAGCTGGGTAAGCACCTTCATAAGGTGCTCGATAATAATAATGGTCAGTCCAAGCTCTTTATTGATCTTCTCAATCAGGGATACGAACGCCTGAGTCTCGGTGGGGCTCAAGCCTCCGATGGGTTCGTCCACCAGGAGGAGCTTGGGCTGTGTCGCCATGGCGGCCGCCATCATGGTCAGCTTCTTGTCAAACAGGTTCAGGTTGGCGGCGACGATATCTTCCCGCCCGTTCAGTCCCACCAGGCTTATCGCCTCTTTGATATTCTTCTGTTCATCTTTGTGTCCCGGCACCCCGAAGTGGGCTCCGACCCTGACGTTCTCGATAACGGGCAGTGTCAGGAAGGATTGCGGAATCTGGAAGGTGCGGGCAATCCCCTTGTAACATATCTGGTGAGTGCCCAGCTTTGAGATGTTCTCACCATTGAAGATAATTTCCCCTGTTCCCCGGTAGAAACCGGTGATAACATTGAACAGGGTGCTTTTGCCAGCGCCGTTGGGACCGGCTATGCCAAATACCTCCCCCTCCTCCACATCGAAGGTAAGGTCTTTTACGGCTGCCAGCTCGCCGAAGCGCTGTGTCAGATCATTAATCTGGAGAATTTTTGCCATATTAATTTACCCGTATCGGTGAGATGAGGGAGCGGGATGGGCGAACGGGGGTGTCCTCCCCGCCCCCTCTAACTCTATTTTACTGTCTGTTTAGTCTATCCAAGAAGGAACCTGGAAAGTGGTTCCTTCAACCGCCTCCATGTAGGCGCCAACGGCTACCCACGCGCCCTCCTGCATCTGGTACAGGATGACCGGGCGATCGTCGGCAGACGGTACATAGTACTCGTCGTTGTAGCGGTAGGTTCCGGAGAGCCCCTCGTAAGGAATGCTCTTGATGGCGTTGCTGACGGCAACGTAATCAGTCGGGTCGCCTACCTGCTCCACTGCTGCGGCCCAGTGCCTGAGCATATCGTAGCTGTTGGCGGTGACACCGAGTCCCGGTGCCCTGCCGAACCTCTCCTCGAACCTGGCGCGCCATGCGTCGCCTTCCGGTCCGGGTAGAGCATCAGCCCTGCCGCCGGCGAGTATGCCGTTGGCCTTGTCGCCCATCATGCTCTGGTAGTCAGGCATCAGGGCGGACTGGGCATGGACTATGACGGCGTTCATGGGGTCCTGCTGGAACTGGAGGGAGAAGGAGCCCAGGCAGCCGGCATCCCAAGCCTCCATGAAGATGAGGGACGGGTCGTTTTCCCTTATTCTAGCTAAGGTGCCTCCCCATTCCCTGGTCTCCAGGGCGACTTCTATGCTGTCCACTACCTCCCAGCCGTTGGCTTCCAGCCACTCCCTGGAACCGCGGGCATTGTCGTAGCCCCACTCCCAAGGACCGTTCAGAGTAACTGCCTTGTTGTTGTGGAACTCGTAACCCGCCGCCTCGGCAACTGCTATGGCGGTGGCGGTGCTCATGGCGCCGGTGGTATCAGCCAGGTGGGCGGCTATGAACACATTGGTGTAGCCGTTATCAGTAATTAAGTTGATGCAGGCCTGGGAACCAGGGGCATGCAGGAAGGGAACCTGGTACTTGCCGAAGGTGTCCGTGCCAGCCTCATCAAAGTAGCAGGCTACCATGGCATCAACCTTATCGTTGATGACCAGCTTCTCGGCGGCCGCGGATGCGGTCTCCGCAAGCAGCTCCTTGGAGTCAAAGAGGATGTACTCTACGGGCCTGCCGACCAGTCCGCCGGCGGCGTTGATGTCTTCAATCGCCATGATGACGGCGTCACGAGAATCGAACCCATCGGATGCCATATATCCGGTTAGGGGTACAGGCACGCCTACTTTAATGGGCTCTGCGGTAGCCGCTGGCTCGGCTGGCGCTGCCGGTTCAGCTGGCGCTGCCGGCTCTGCTGGCGCTGCCGGCTCAGGCGTAGCACCGCCCGTGCAGCCGGTAGCTAGGGGTA
>CAYLMC010000006.1:26669-33735 GCA_964384865.1 uncultured Dehalococcoidales bacterium
GCTGGCGCTGCCGGCTCAGGCGTAGCACCGCCCGTGCAGCCGGTAGCTAGGGGTACGGCTATTGCCAGCACCACTACCAGGCTGATGACGACGATTAACTTGCGTAGTCCTTTCTTCAATTAAAGCCTCCTTATTGATCCGATAGTGTTATCTTACGCCCTGATTGACTCATTTCCTCATGAACACCCCCTAATTGTAACACTTTTCCCTATTATCATTTAGAAGAGACTTCTTTTTCGGCGACTTTCACTATCTCTTGCAGCTCTTTCTGGACATCGTCATTTAGCGGGGTCGGTTCGTGGCTGGACAGTATTCTCTGGGTTTCTTCCTTGCCTCTCTGGATAAGGTCCTTGCTGCCGTTGTCCTTCCAGACTCCCAGCATGGTGCGGTCCATTAGCTTCGGCTTCACCTGCTCCTGGCGGACGAACTTCATGGTGTGCTTCTGGTGCAGGAAGTCCTTTATCTCGTGGGCGTTGGCGATGAGGTCCACCGCCATGGTCTCGTCGGTGACATCGACGCCGCGGATGACACGCTTTATCATCTTGACGATGTCGTTGTCGATTACTATCTGGTCGCTGCTCCAGGTCAGCCCGGATTCTATCTGCCCCATGCCGTATATCAGGTTGGCGCCTGCCAGCCCGGGCAGCATGGCGGTGATGGTTTTCTCGTGGGTTGCCTGGGCTTCGGGTACCTTGGCATCACCCTAGGTTCCGGAGACCAGGCAGGGCAGGTTGTAGTACTGCCCCATCTTGGCCACCGAGGCGCTGAGCATACCCAGCTCCGGTGAGCCCATGGGGGAGATGACGTTGGACAGGTCCAGCGGGCTGGTGGAGCTGCCGTAGATGACCGGCAGTCCCTTTCTCACCAGCTGTGCCAGGGTTATCCCGCCCAGCACCTCCGCGTTGTGGACTATCACCGTCCCGGCCAGGGTGACCGGTGCGGTCGCCCCCGCCAGCGCCTGGGAGAGGACATTCAGCGGCAGCCCCAGCTCCGCGGTGGTGATGACCACATCGCAGAAATCGGGGCCGAGCTGAAGAGGGCTTACTGGGCAGATGACTATGGAGCATATCGGCCGCTCCAGCAGCGCCTCTTTGCTGCCGGCGACAGCCACCCCCATATCAAATACCTTTTGGGTGTCCCCGATGGTGAGCGTCTCCGCCTGGAAGTGCTTGGTGCATCTATTGAAGTTCACCTCGGCGGCGACGATGTCTCCCATCTCACTGTGGCAGTCCCTGGGGATGACGGGAATAAACAGTATTGATATCTCGTCCAGATAGTCGGCTAATATGGCGGCTTCCACCACATCCGACTTGATGGAGTTCCGCGTCTGGCCGGTCTCGCGGTCCAGAGCCTTGATGACCGTGCCGCAGGTGGTATAGGCGGTTCTGGTGCCGCCCATCATGAAATCATATTTGGGGTCGCGGGCGGCGAGCTGTATCCGGGCAGGCGCCCCTTTGACGGCGTCTTCCACCAGGTGGGCGGGTATCTTTACGATGTTCTTGGCTTTGTCTACTTTGCAGCCGTGGGAGTGGAATATCTCCTGCGCCTTTTCGTTGAGCACCTGGAGTCCGGTGTTCTCCAGGATGTACATGGTGGCGTAGTGTATCTCGTCCAGCTCCTCCTCGGTGTACATGTTGAGGCCCCAGCCGGAAAGACGTTCGTATCCAGCCCTAGTCCCTCTCATCATAGGTGCTTCCTCCTTATACGAATTATCTTTGGCCTTCTTCTGTGCCACCGATGATTCGTTATCTAGTCGACGTGTTTTTACTTCTGCTCTTCGGGCCACATCTTAAGCGGACCCATGTTGGTGCCGCCGTCCACGCGGTAGGTGACGCCGGATATCCAGCTGGCCATGTCCGAAGCCAGGAATAGCGCCGCGTTGGCGATGTCTATCGGCTCTCCCATGCGGCCCAGGGCTATCTCGGCGGAGCAAATGCTGTCATCAATGCCGTAGGATGCCATCATCTCGGTGTGGCAGCAGCCGGGGGCGATAGCGTTGACGCGCACATTAAAATCTCCCCACTCGAAAGCCAGGGTGTTGGTCAGGTGGCGTACCCCTATCTTGGAGCAGTTGTAAGCCGCCTGGTTGGGGATGGGGTTGAAGGCGTCGGTGGAAGCGATGTTGACGATGGCGCCCTTCTTGCGCGCGATCATTCCCTTGGCGACGGCCTGGTTGATGAGGAAGGTGCCCTTGAGGTTGGTGTTCAGCACCAAGTCCCAGTCCTCCTCGGGGAAGTCTATGGACTCCTTGACCCGCAGCACTGCGGCGGCGTTAGCCAGGACATCGACATTCCCCAGCTCGGCTTCTACCTTCTTTATCATGTTGTTGATGGAGTCTTTGCTGGTGACGTCCAGCGCTATAGCCAGCGACCGCTGGCCGAGCTTCTTGATTTCTTCCGCGGTGGCGTTGAGCTCGTCGCTGGCGACGACATCGCATACCGCCACATCCGCCCCGGCCTCGGCGTAGCGGATGGCGATAGCCTTGCCTATGCCTCTCCTGGCGCCGGTGACGATGGCTACTTGGCCTTTAAGGGATAAACACGGTGTAGTCATAACCTAATCCTCCTTGGTTCGTTTCCTTATGCCCTCGGGCATTTGTTGCTTGGGTAAGGGTATCCCGCATAGCGGACAATCCCCCCCCACGGTTATTGTCTGATGCCTGACATTGAATCAAGAACATCAGACAATAACCCTTGAGGAGGTTTTAAGAGCGGAGAAAGCTCTTACCTTATTTTAGTCTCTGGCTGCCTGCCATACATCACGAGAATTCTAGATTTTTAGTGACACATATTATCGGAAGCGTTTTTCAAGTTTCTTGCTAGATAATATAGGTAATATTACGGTATTCTTTCCCCAGCCTGGGGGGAGGTATAGGTGGGGGGGCGGACGCGCCTGGCTTGACATGGTCGCTGGATGCGCATTATATTAGGTTTGGATTGTGCTGGATCGGGCAGAGGAGGTGCCGATGGCAGATATCAAGGTCCTTATCGCTGACGACCATCCCATATTCAGAGAAGGATTGGCCCGCCTGTTTCGCGATGGTGGCGGGCTGGACTGCGTGGGGGTGGCTGAGGATGGCGAGGAAGCCATAAAGCTCGCCCACGAGCTGAAGCCGGATGTGATCATCATGGATGTGCAGATGCCCAAGATAAATGGTGTGGACGCCGCCCGGCAGATAAAGAAAGCCAGCCCCGATACCGCCATCCTGATACTGAGCGCCTACAAGTACAACGACTATATTATAGCCGCCATGCAGGCCGGTGTGGACGGATATTTGCTCAAGGATATCCCCCGTGATGAGCTTATGGAAGCCGTCCGTATGATTCACGCCGGCAAGGGGGTGTTCAACCTGGAAGCCACCGGGGATATACTGCGCCGCATCAGCGCCGCCCCCGGCGCGGGCTTGCACTCGGCCGGGCTGGGGCGCCGTGAGCTGGAGGTGCTCAAGCTGGCTGCCAAGGGGATGAGCAACAAGCAGATTGCCCATGTGCTCAGCATCGCTGAGAACACGGTGGGCACCCACCTGGTCAGCATCTTTAAGAAACTGGGGGTGGAGTCCCGCACTGAAGCCGCCCTGTACGCCCTTAAGGAGGGCTTGATTACCATCAACGATATCGCTGAGAAGTAGGCTTGTGGGGTGGGGAGGCTTTGGGGGGATGCTCGGCAGGTATCCGCTCGCTGTTTCCCCTGCTGTTACCGTTCATCCCCCAAGGCGGGACGAAGGCAGATATGGCCGAAGCGAAAAAGAAGACCGTAAAGAAACCGGCGGAGGCGGAAAAGCGAGCCCATCGCCCGGATGGGGACGGGGGGAGGGGGGGCGGTGCCGTGATGATAGCTCCGACGAGGTCACTGAGCCTGGTCTGCTGCAAAGCCTTGCGCATCACCACCGGGAAGGGGACCCCTATGCGCAGGTCGGCAGGCGCCAGGGTATTTTCCACAATCGCCAGACCGGCGGCATTGACCCCGTTTATGCCGACCACTCCCATATGGCTGAAGATCAGCTGTTCCGGCTCGTCCCCGCATTGCTCAATCCTGAAGACCACCGGCTCAAGGTAGACGGAACTGTAATCGTAGTTCTGCCCGATATATACTTTCCCGTCTGCGGTAGCCGGGCCGAAGGCGGCGAAGCTGGTGCAGCCGGCGGGCAAAGCGCCGGGAGGTGGGGCGCCGGCTGTTCCGGCTCTAAGCTGAGGGAGTGATTGGAAGACATACTCCTCGTCAAAGCAGTTCATATAGAGCGCCTTATCGAAATCCATATCCGCTCCCTCAGCGATGCCTTCTATCTCCTGATAGATATCGGGGGCATACTCTTTGATATAAGGCCCGTTCTTTTTGGCGAAGGATAACAGATCTGCCTCGGTGAGCTTGAAAGGTGAAGAATCAAACAGCATCTCGGACCATGCTTGATAGAAACGGTGGATTCCGTCCTTCAGGGTCTTGCCGTGTTGCCAGCCGCGTTCATGCGGGCTGCCGGTCAGCGTGACTACTGTCATTTCGTCCATTGCCGTCGCTCCCTTCCCAGCCGAAGTAATAGCGCCCTCCGTTATAAAATGACAATAGCGAAGAGCCGCTCGATCAAGCGCATTATAGCAATAAAGTATATGGCTCACAACTGCTATTCGTTCCTAGGTAGCGGGGGTTGGATTGGAACTGCGGTGGGTGGTTCCCGCTGGCCCCAAGCAGCCGCCCATCATCAAGGCAGAGGCAATAAAAAACCTATTCCTAATATATTGACAAAATATGAATATAGGTATACCATTCTGGGAATAGATAGGCGCACAATATGGCATGTATAATCCACGGTATAGGTGGGGGTAGAGGGGTTTTAAACACCATTTAACATCGTTAGTTAGATGGTGTTTCCTTATTATGCGGCACCATTAATAGCAAAGAAGGCGAATAATAATTGAACTGGTTTCAAAGACATTTAAATTGGGCTGTAGTTTTGGCAGTAGTAGCTGGGAATGGGATTTCCTATGCGTTTGGTCATTCTCTTGGAGCGATGTACCCAGATGCGCCTTCTTTTTCATGGGGTCCTGCTTTATTTATTCCCTTTATTATTATTTTACCAGTAGTTGGTTGGGCTTTAAAGCAAAAGAGTAGGAGCTTGGGATGGTTATTCGTGCCCGGTCAATGGATTATCGTCTTGTGTCTTCAAAATAGAAATTTGGACGCAGAGGCCGCACCACAAAAACCTGAGGTTGTAGAAGAGCCACAATCATGGGGGAAGAGGACCACCGAAGCAGGCATTAAAGGTTACAGCGATGCTGATTCTCAAATTGATGATACCCTGAAGTCTAGACAAAAACTAATGGGTGAAGCTGATAATACAATACATACAGAGTTGCTGCCAGCCAGAAGTAATGAAACGCAAAAAGCAGAAAAAACCGAAGTAAACTTCTGCCCAGGTTGTGGCAACAGGCTTGCTGAGGGAATGGCCTATTGCCCTAATTGTAGCAGAAAGATACGAGATTAGATGGAATTAGTACTGTGATACATTATAAACGGAGCCTGATAGCAAAAAAGGCACAGATCCAGCGTCTGTACCTTTATCTTCATTTGGTAGCGGGGGTAGGATTCGAACCTACGACCTTCGGGTTATGAGCCCGACGAGCTTCCACTGCTCTACCCCGCGACGTGCCTTAAAGTATAAACCCAGCCGCTTCTGAGTGTCAAGCAAGGCTTAAGTGGACTTCTTTCTCGGCTTCCTGGTTGTTCCCTTGGCCTTGGCTTCCGGGGGCTTTCCGAAGTCGCGCCACCAGTCCTTGAGGCGGTCGAGGACGGTCTTCTCGTATCCCTGGTCGCTGGGGGTGTAGTAGCTCCGTCCCTGGAGGGAGCTGGGCAGGTGCTCCTGCTCTACGAAGTGCTCCGGGTGGTCGTGGGGGTATTTATAGTCCTTGCCGTAGCCCATCTGCTTCATCAGGGGGGTGGGGGCGTTGCGCAGGTGGAGCGGCACCGATTCCTCCGGGCTCGCTTTCAGCTCCTCCTGCACCTTGGAGTATGCCTTGTACAGGGAGTTGCTCTTGGGGGCGGTGGCCAGATAGACCGCCGCCTCCGCCAGGGCCAGGTTGCCCTCCGGCATCCCCAGGAAGTGGACCGCCTGCTGTGCCGCCATGGCTACCACCAGCCCCTGGGGGTCGGCCATGCCGACATCCTCCGAGGCGAAGCGCACCAGCCGGCGGGCGATGTAGAGGGGGTCTTCCCCCGCCTCCAGCATCCTGGCCAGCCAGTACAGGGCGGCGTTGGGGTCCGAGCCCCGCATGGACTTGTGCAGGGCGGATATGGTGTCGTAGTGGTGCTCTCCTTCCTTGTCGTAGCGCAGCGCCCGGTGCTGGAGGGCGTCCTCTATGGTCGCCAGCGATATGCGGCGCTTGCCCTCCTTGTTGGGTGGGGTGGTCAGCGCCGCCATTTCCAGGGCGTTGAGGGCTATCCGGGCGTCGTTGTTGGAGGCGGTGAGTAGGTGTTTGGCGGCGTCCGAGTCCATCTCCACATTGAGGGCGCCTATGCCGCGCAGGTTGTCTTTCATCGCCCGGAAGATTATCAGGTTTAACTCCTTCTCGTTCAGAGGGTTCAGGCTGAGCACCTGGCACCGGGAGAGGAGGGGGGATATCACCTCGAAGGAGGGGTTCTCGGTGGTGGCGCCGATGAGGGTGATGGTGCCGTCCTCCACATAGGGCAGGATGGCGTCCTGCTGGGCCTTATTGAAGCGGTGTATCTCGTCGATGAACAGGATGGTCTTCTGGAGCTCCATGGTGCGGCGGTCTTTGGCCTGCTCCACGATGCGGCGCAGGTCGGCGACGCCGGCGCTGACGGCGCTGATGGGGGCGAAGTGGGACTGGGTGGAGTTGGCGATGATGTATGCCATGGTGGTCTTGCCGCTGCCGGGGGGACCCCACAGGATAAAGGAGGGCAGCTTGCCGGAGTCGATAGCCTTGCGCAGCACGCGCCCCGGGCCGATGAGGTGCTCCTGGCCCATGAAGTCGTTGAAGGTGGCCGGCCTCATCCTGGCCGCCAGCGGCGCCTCCTGCTTCATCTGCTCCTCGGAATGCTGCTCGAACATGTCCAT
>CAYLMC010000007.1:0-3849 GCA_964384865.1 uncultured Dehalococcoidales bacterium
GGTAGTCGCCGTCCGAGGGCGCCGAGGCGAGCTCCTTCAGCTCCGACCAGGTGTCGGCGGTCTGCTCGCCGCCGTCGCCGTAGATAAGGCTCCACAGCTTGTAGTTGCCGTCGCTGTCCTGGCCGGAGAGGAGCAGGTCCCAGTCGCCGTCATAGATGACAGCGGCGCCGGAGAGGTCCCCGGTGGTCTTGTCCCAGGCGGCTTTGCTCTGCCAGCTGCCGCCGATGTGTTTCTTGACATAGAGAGTGGACTGGTCGGCGAAGAACAGTGCCAGGTCGCCGTTGGGCTTGTAGGCGGCGGCTAGCCCGTAGATGGCTGTGGTCGGGGAGTAGTCTATCAGCTCCGGGGTGGAGTAGCTTGCCCCGTAGTCCGTGCTTTTCATTCTATAGATAGCGCGGTCGCTCTCTATCCACAGGATGCTGACCTCAGCCCCCAGGGAGCAGGCGGCGCAGATGACGACGCTATAGCGGTCGGTGTAGCTCCACTGGCTGAAGTCCGATTGCGGGGTGGGGTCCGCCACCCGCTGCCGGTAGAGCTTTCTGGAGTCGGTGGGGGGGCTGACCCTGACCCGGATAAGGGAGCCGTCCGCCGGGATGGTCAGGGCGTGGTAATAATCGTCCTCGGAGCCGGTGTAGAGCCTCTCCCAGTCCAGCCTGACCACGCCGGCTATGCGCTTTTTGGCTGTCACCTTGACATAGAGGGTGCGGCTGGCCTCCTTCTGGGTGGCGAGCAATGTCTGCGATAGATTCCTCATGGCTGACCTCCTCCCTGCCCCGGAACCCAGGGCGTCCCCCAGAACAGGTGCCCCAGCAGGGCGCCGATGGTGACGGCGGCGGCCAGCCACAGGAGGGGCTTGTGATGGTAGGAATCTCTGATGATATAGGTCCAGGGGCGGCTGCCCATTCTGGACCACAGGGCTCGGTAGAGCCGGTATAAATAGACTGGTTTCATCGCTGCTCCTTGAATCTCTTCACGGCTCTCTCGCCGAAGTACTCCGCCACCACGGCCGCCACCAGCCAGGTCAGCGGCTGGGGTATCTCCATCCCGCGCATTACGCAGACGCCGTAGACGGTGAACCCCCACATGATGATGAACGGCCGCACGCTGCCCTTTATCAGCTCCGCCCGCTCCCTGATAATCTTTGTGGTCTGCCTCATCTCACGCCAGCGCCGCCAGGATATCGGGCAGCGGCCGGCCCGCTTGGCGGTAGTGGTCCGCCAGGTGCCTGGCGGCGGCGAGGATCTGCTCCGGGGCGGCGTTTATTCCGCCAGTGCGGCGTCTCCTCGGGGACAGGGCGGCGGCCGCCGCCCTCATCCGCCGCCAGTCCACCGTTTTCTCTATATCAAGCTCGCCGCTCAACGCCATCGCTATGTTCTGGCGGTGATGGGCCAGCCGCCAGCTGGCGGGGTCTTTAGGGTCGCCGACGATGGCGAACGCCTCTCTGGGCAGCCCCTGCTTTTCATTCCTCTCCTGTTTTGCGGTCATCGCCCCGGTGGCTCCTTTCTCATTCAGTCCGTGAACAGCTGCTGGGTGCGTATCCGCTGCCGTCTCCCCAGCCGCTTCAGCCCGTCCCGAAACGCCTTCAGGCGCTCGTTGCCCCAGGCGCGGTATTCCTTGGGGGTCATCGTACCGCCGGTGTTGACCCTGTTTATGGCCTGCGCCGCCCCGCTGATAGCGGCGTAGCCGCCGGCGCCCATAGTCACCAGCTCCTCGTACTTGCTGGGGACGGTGCAGCCGTCGCCGTTCAGGGTATGGAGGGTGCCGTAGTAGATATGGCAGTTGGAGCCGTCGGGCTCGATGCCGCTTATCAGGGTCAGGGTGTTTCCCCAGATGGAGAAGCGCTGGTAGTGTGCCGGGGACTCATCTACGGGGTACTCGGCTGCCTGCACCGTAATCCGGTCGGCGAGGCTTGATATAGACACCTCCCTGGAGCCGCTCTTCGTGGGCAGTGTCGCCTTGGCCGGCAGGGGCACCCGCTCGGAAAGCTCCTTGACGGCGTGGTCGATGTGCCTGGTCAGCTCGTCGTCCGACCACTGGTAGGGGGAGTCCCCGTCCCGGAGGTCGCGCCTGACCATGGTTATCATCTCGGCTAGATTCATCGGTTCACTCCTTCGGCGGCATTTCCGCCTGGCCCATCCTGGTGGGCAGTTTCATATCGCTGGCGCCGGCTGACTTGGCTATCTTGGCGCGCAGCCTCTCCCAGCCGTCTCCGTTCTCGGCGGCGCCCAGCGCCCTGTCGAGCAGGGCTTCCAGCCCGCTGCCGCCGTCGGCGGAGAGGACGGCTGTAATCAGATCGTTGAGCAGGGACGAGTAGCCGTCGGCGCCGCTGCCGCTATCGCCGTTTGTCAGCAGCCGGGCCAGCAGCGCTTCGGCGCCCTCCCCGGATTCCGAGGCTGCCAGCAGCCGGGCCAGCAGCGCCTCGGCGCCGGAGCCCGCCTCTGTTGAGCAGAACGCCTTGGAGGCGGTCTCAACACCGCTGCCGGTCTCGGCCGTGGCCGCCAGCGCCGCCAGCAGCCCTAACAGCTCCGCCCCGGCGCCGCCGTCCGTCGGGGACAGTATGGCTTGGGGCGATGATGCCTCGGAGCCGGAGCCGCTCTCGGCGGAAGACTTCTCGGTGGGACCAGTGGTATAGGTGACCACCAGCTTGGGCTTGTAGCCCGCCCCTTTTTCAGCGAAGTATAACAACATCTGAATATACTTTGATTGCTCCCAGTCAGGAGATGTCGCGCCAGCATCGTGGGTTGCCTCACTTACGCCTATTTTAGTAACACCCGTCTTTGATATTGCTGCCAGCCCTGTAGCATTGAAAGCAAAGTCATTATAACCTGATGTATTAAGGTCATTATATGTAATAGCAGTATCACAGTAAGCAGTTGTCCCCAAGCTGTCATAATCACCAGCTGCTAAATCAGTGTTTGAGGCAGGGGCTGATGAGTAGACATTAATATCAGGAAAGTTTGAGGAGAAATTACCTTCTTTGGCTTTACCATAGAGTGAGAAGGTGGCAGCACTAATTTCAGCGCCATCGGGCAGACCTGAAGAGTCAAAGAGGTATATACCTCTGTTGTTTTGTTCCCATTTATCGGTGCTAGAGTCAGAATAGATGTTAATGATAGCCCCGTAACCATAAGAGGCATCATCCATACAATGAGTCCCACCGTGCCCTATCATCGTGGACCAAGTTACTGCGGCACTGTCGTAGGCTACATACCCATCTACACTTGAGGTTTCGGGGTTAGCGTCAGGGTAGTAGGTGGCGCTGTCACCTACCGTGAAGGGATATTCGGCATTATCGAAAACATCTCTTGAGATTACCTCCTCATCCTCATTGACCTTGTATCGTCCCAGTTTGAGACGGTAGTCGCCTTGCTGGTTATACTCTATGCTCACTTCGCCGCCGGGGTTGGAGGCGAACACCCAGCAGCCGTGTATCCGGCCCTCTATAATGCGCAGCCGGCGCTTACAGATGCCGTAGTCCCACTCCAGGACATTGTGGTGATAGTTCTCGTTTATGGGGTCGGTGGGAAGCAGGCTGGCAGCGCCGCAGGACTGCTCTCCGCCGTCCGAGAAAAGCCGGGGTTGGAAGGTGACCATATGCCCCCGTTTCCGGCCGTCGGGCTGGTCGCTGAGGACGGTGAGCCGGACCCGTGCCCCGGTTACCTGGGCCAGAAACAGGTTCGCCCGCGAGCGGAATGACCGGGCTCCCGTCCGCCGCCACCCCGCCGCTATCTTTATGCCGTCGGTGGTTACCTTGGCCAGCCCGGAGGCGACCATTATCCTCTTTGCCGACTTCAGGTCCCGGTAGAACTTGGCGTAGGGGCTCCTGCCCTTCACCCGCCTGCCGTTGAC
>CAYLMC010000007.1:3949-9331 GCA_964384865.1 uncultured Dehalococcoidales bacterium
GTGCCCAGGCTCTCCACCTTGCGGTTCAGGCAGATGCCGCTGGTGGACTGCTTGACCACCCACTCCTCCCAGGCGTAGTTGGCATCGCTTGAGCCGAAGCTCGCCTTGAAGGTTGCCTTCTGGGTGGCGGAGGTGGGATAGCCGGACTCCATGCCCTTGTAGGTCTTGTTGCTTGCCGCCTGCAGGTCTGTCTGGGTTGCGGCGGCGGCGGTGGCGGAATCGCCCACCCCTATCTGGGCGGCGGTGTTGTCGTAGATGTGGTCGGCGCCGGATACGGCTCCGGATACCAGGTCCCATATCTCGTCAATGCCGCCGTTGAGCAGGCAGTTCCCCTCGCCCTCGATGACCTCGTAGGGTTGGAACAGCCGGTGAAACTCGTCCTCCCGCCCCCGGTAGGGCGCGATATCCTGGTGGTACTTGCTCAGCCGGTAGCGGCAGAGCCAGTTAGCCAGTTCCTTTTTGTTCACTGTTGACCTCCTCATGCTGCCCCGGTTCAGTCCTGAACCCCGATGAGGGCAGCGGCTTTGATGGTGCTGAACAGAGCCAGGGATACATACCACTTTATCCTGGTCCTGGAGGCGTCCTTGCTCTCCAGAGAGCCGACGGGCTCCACCTGGATGTGGCCCGGGCTGGTCAGCCCGCACAGGCCGCCTTCGCCGGTCTGGACGGCGTATATGGCGGAGCAGTCTCCGCCGGTGGTGGCGGTCTCTACTCCGCCGACGAGGGTGTGGGTGTCCAGTATCCAGTCGGTAACGCCGACGGGGATGCCGTCCCACAGCTCGACGAAGTTGCCCCACATGTCGCGCTCGGTCTCCATCATGCCGCCCCCCGCCCTGACCAGGGCGTTTATCTTCCGCCGGGAGCGGCGGCTCATCAGCAGCATGTCGGGCTTGCCCCCCTTTACGGCGTCTATCAGCTCGTCCAGCTTGGACAGGGTGAGGGTGGCGCCGGTGTCGGCCATGGCTATCACCTGGTCGCCGGTGGTGCCGGTATCGATGAGGGTCCTCAGCCCGTCGAACTCCTTGGCGTTGGCGGTGGCGTCTCCGTAGATGAATATCTCCTCGAACTTGCGCCTGAGCGCCTTGGTCTTCAGCTCGATGACGGCCGCCTCCAGGTCCTGGATGTTAGAGCGGGTGGCCTTGAGGAAGTTATCCACATCGGCGTCTCCGCCCATGATCTTTAGATTTGCCGTCTTCTGCTCGAAGGTGGGGGTTGATTCGTCCCAGCTGTCGCCGACATCGTAGAAGTCGATGTCAGGCAGGGTCTTCTCCTGGTTGTAGGTTAGCCCGTTGCCCACGATCTCTATGAAGGGCAGCTGCCGCAGGACCGGCGAGTCCTTGACGATGGTCTCGGCTACTCCCTGAAGCAGCATATCGTTGGACAGCTTGGCTGCCTCGGCTAGTGTTAGTGCCATTATCTGTTGCCTCCTATTGCGTTTTTGATCTTGTCTCGCGGGGACAGGGATGACAGGTCTGGTGGCGTCCTCTGCGGGGCGCCGGCGGGTATCTTGGCCGCCGAGACCTGGTTCTCCAGCCCCTGTTTTACCTTCCCGATGAGGGTCTTCGCCTTGTTCAGGGAGTCATCGATGGACTCGATGGTGTCTCCGGTGATGAGCTCCTCGGGCACCTCCGGGTTCGCCGCGGCGACCATGGCTCGGTATCCCTCCACGGCCTGCGCCAGGGACTCGGCGGCGGTTGCCAGCCTGGCCTCGGCGTCAGCGGCGGCTTGCTCCAGCTCGGCGATGCGGGCGTTGGCTGCGGCCAGCTCCGCTTCCTGCTGAGCCACCAGGCTTTCCAGTTCGGCGGGGTCGGGTGTTGGGCTCTCTTCCGGCTGTTCCCCGGCCGGGTTTTGTTTCAGTTCTTCATCTGCCAATTTAGGCTCCTCCTTTCTCTCTATGGGATGCTTTAGCCCCTTCCCGCCGGGTCGTTTTCGCTCTCTCTCTCGCTGTGCCCTGGCTGGGTCTGGCGTCAAGCTGCTTATTCATTTTTAGGATGGTGGCTCGTTCCTCGAGCCATCTGTTGAACTCTATCTCCGGGTCCTTGACCCCCACCTCCCCCATCGCCCGCCGCCGGGAGTGGATGCCGTTCTGGACCAGGGTCTGCTCGTTGGAGATGAGGCGGGTCATGTCTTGGGGCAGCACCGGGCTCCATACCACCCGGAGCTGGTTTTCCCCGAAGCTGTGCTTGGTGTTCCGCTCCAGCAGCTTCAGTATCATCCGGTTGCGGCGGTTGTAGGCATCGGTGCGGATGAGCCGCTTGCGGCGCAGCTTCTGCAGCATGGGCTGGAGCTCTATCTCCAGGGCGACCCCGGACAGGTCGCGGTCGCTGCCTCCAAATGCCGCCCGGGGTGATTCGGCGACATCGTGCAGGATCCTGTATAGCAAGTTGATATAGTTGATATGGAGGCTGATGCCGCCCCCCTGGAGGAGGTCCAGCAGGTATGCCTTGGCGTCCTCCGGGATGGTCCACACCGCCCCCGGTTTGATGGCGATGTCTTCGGACTCCTCCACATTCTCCAGGACGGCGATGGGGTTGCCGGAGAGCTCCAGTATCCGGGAGAGCTGGCTCATGGCCCGGTTCAGCTCCTGCTGGGGCTCCATCACCTGGGGCAGGTCGGACATGCCCCAGAACTTCTTCGGCTCTCTGAGGTTGGGGTAGATGACGAAGGGGATGAAGCCGTAAGGGTTGGCTTTCTTCTCCACCAGGGCGTTGTCCAGCCACAGTTGAAACTCCCTGTCCGTCCACAGCTCCACCACGCTGGCGGTGTTTCCCTTGGGCTTGACCCCGTGCTGCAGCTCCGCCTCCTTCGGAGTCAGGCTGTAGCGCGAGGCCACCCGCCACAGACGGGAGGTGTCGTCCCCCAGCCACCAGGCGTAGATGCCCTGGATGTCCGGGGTGGTGATGCGCACGGACTGGCTCTCGGCGTCCCAGATGACCTTGAAGCAGCCGTCGCCGAGGATGGCGCAGTCTATCTCTGTCTCGAAGTCCAGCTGCTCCAGGTTGTTGTCGTCATAGACGCGGTGAAGCGCCTGCTCCGCCCTCTAGGCGTTTTCTCTGGCCTGGTCTGAGTCCTGGGCGGCATCGACGGCGAAGGTAACCCCGGACATCAGATAGGAGGTGATTTTATCTATCACCACCTTGGCGTAGTTAAAAGTGAGGCGCTTCTCGCCCCGTCGGGGGTGGCCCTCCCAGTGCCGGCCGTGGTAGAAGTCCAGAAGCTGCTTATAGCCCTGGATTCTGCCCGGGTCGCGGTTAATCAGCTGTGACGGATTGAAGCCTTCGTTCATCTTTCACCTTCTTCAGTGCTCTCTGTATGGTTCGCCGGCTGACGCCGAACATGCCGGCCAGTTCTTTCGGCCCCTTCCCCTCAGCGTGGAAAAGCCTGGCTATCTCCTCGTCTCTCAGTCTCTTGGCACAGCGTTGCCTTCCTCCGCGTTCGTCGTATATGCACTGGGGGAAGGGGCATTTCAGACAGCTGGATTGGCGTCCCAGGTGGGCGGTAGCCAGCTCACACTCTTCATCGCGGTAGTGGCAGAACTCGGGTGGCAGATCTGCCGAGGGGTCTTCGTCATCGCTTCTGTTATTGACTGTCTCTGCGTCCATCTCTTCGCTGCAACTCTCACCGCCAGAGTAGCACATATGTTCTACTTGGTCAACTGTGTTTTGTCGCCTTTTGGATGCCTCCATGCGGGGGCTTGACCCTGGCATCAATGCGGTTTATAGTAGTTCGTAAATGATAATGGAGAAAGTTAAAGTGCTGCGGACACTGGCGTTGGTTGCCACCCTCTCCATTGTGGGGCTGATGGCCACGGCGGCGCCGGCCCTGGCGGCGCCGGAGATAGCCCTGACCCCGGCATCCGGCGCACTGGGCACCGAGGTCACCGTCTCCGGGCAGAACTTCGAGTCCTACCGGGGGGACAACATCGCCATCTACTTCGACGGCCGGGAGGTAGACACCCTGGTTGTACCCGAAAACGGGTCGTTCACCTCCACCTTCGTCGTCCCCGATGACGCCATCGCCGGCAGGGTCTATATCTCCGTCCGGGACGAGCTGGACAACCAGCTGGGGACGCGGCGACCCTTCATCGTTGATGAGATGGAGGTGGACCTCCGTCCCGCCGACGGCATGGTGGGCGCCGATGTTACCATCCTGGGCAAGGGCTTCTACGCCGGTGAGGAGGTAACCGTCTATTACGGTGGGGAGAGGGTGGATAATGGCGTGGAGACCGCCGGGCCCACCGGCGAGTTCACCTACAGCTTCACCGTTCCGGAGAGCACCGCCGGGGACCATCAGGTCAGGGTGGAGGACACCCTGGGCAACTCCGAGGGGGCTGATTTTGCGGTGATTCCGTCCATCGAAGTGGACCGCTCCTCGGGGGCAACCCGTGATGAGATAACCGTCCACGGCACCGGCTTCGGCGATAGGGCTGATGTCACCGTGGAGTTCGACAGGACCGATGTGGCTGTGGAGCAGGCCGACAGAAAGGGCAGCTTCGAGGCCGTCTTCAATGTCCCGGTGAAGCCGCCGGGAAACTATGATATCAAGGTGGAGGACGATGACGGCAACGAGGCTGAAGCCAGCTTTACCATCACCGCCGGCATAGACCTCAGCCAGTACCAGGGCGATGTCGGCACCACGCTGACCGTCAGTGGCGTCGGCTTCATGATCAACGATGCCGTGGTGATTAAGTATGACGACCTCCAGGCGGCTACCGCCACTACCGACGGCAACGGCGCCTTCTCGGCGACCGTGGTGGTCCCCGCCAGCATCGCCGGAAATCATACTGTAGCCGCCAGCGATGATATCAATATAGTCACCCGCGTGTTCACCATGGAATCGTCCCCGCCGCCGGTGCCGCAGCTGCTCCTGCCCGGGGACGGCGAGGAGGACATGCCGGAGGCGTTCTTCAGCTGGGAGGCGGTTCACGACCCCAGCGGGGTGCACTATACCCTCCAGATAGCCACCGATGCCGACTTCGCCTCGCTGATGCTGGAGAAGGAAGGTCATCCCACCTCAGACTACATCCTGGAGGTTGGCGAGAAGCTCTCGCCGACGGATAAGGACTCCCCCTACTACTGGCGGGTGAAGGCGGTGGATGGAGCCTCTAATGAGAGCGGCTGGTCTGAAGCCGGCTCGTTCTATGTCAAATCGGGAAGGTTCTCCCTGAGCGCCCCGGCCCGAAACGCTTTGATAGCCGTGGGTGTGACCGCCGGAGTGTTTTTTGGCTTCTGGCTGGGGAGAAGAACTTCTTACTCCAAGGTGTAAAGAGGTCAGCCGCGGGGTGAGATAGCCCCATTTCTTTAAAAAACAACGGATTTCCGTTATTATGTTATAATAGAAATACTGATACTGTATGTAGGGAGGTAGGTTTACAGTGAGGTA
>CAYLMC010000007.1:9431-12067 GCA_964384865.1 uncultured Dehalococcoidales bacterium
GATGACGAGATAGAGGCGCTTGCCGAGTTCACCGTAATCGCTCCGGAGGTCTCAGCCAGCCCCGATAGCGGCATCGTGGGCGAAGAGATTGACCTGGAGGGGCAGCACTTCGAAGGCAATGACGACCTCACCGTCAAGTTCGGCGGCGATAGTGTGGATATAGAGAGCGGTGATACCTCCGCCGAAAGCGACGGCAGCTTCGATTTGACCATCGAGGTCCCCGAAGTCGTCGCCGGCGAGCACACCATAACCGTGGAGGATGAGAACGACCACACCGGCGAGGTAACCTTCACTGTGGAGGCTGCCCTGTCGGCCAGCCCCGACTCGGGCCGGATAGCCGAGCTGGTAACCGTCAGCGGCACCGGCTTCGGCGCCAGCCAGGATGTCTCCATCACCTTCAACGGCGCCCAGGTCGCCACCGCCGATACCGATAGCGACGGCAGCTTCACCGCCACCTTCACCGTGCCCCAGGTGGAAGCGGGCACCTATGATATCGAGGCGGAGGATGATGACGGCAACAGCGCCACGGCAAGCTTCACCATGTCCTCCAGCGTATCCCTGGGCACCGGCACCAGCGAGGGTTCGCCGGGCTATGTCGGCCAGGAGATGACCATGAGCGGCAACGGCTTCCTGCCCGATACCACCGTGACCATCACCTACACCTCATCCCCCATCGTGGTGGCCACCACCCAGACCGATTCCGCCGGCGATTTCTCGGCTACCTTCACCATACCCGCCAGCGAGGCCGGGGCACACACCATCACCGCCAGCGACGGCACCAACAGCCTGTCCGAGAGCTTCTACATGGAGTCCAGCGCCCCCGCCATCCCGCAGCCCCTGCTGCCGGAGATGGGGGTTAAGGCGAAACAGCCGGTCTATTTCGACTGGGCCGATGTGGCTGACTCCAGCGGGGTCACCTATACCCTGCAGATAGCCACCGACGAGAACTTCGCTACTGTGGTGCTGACGAAGCCGGACCTGGTCGCCTCGGAGTACACCCTTACCGAGGCCGAGAAGCTGGAGAACCGGGACGCGGAAGCCCCCTACTACTGGCGGGTGAGAGCCATCGACGGCGCCTATAACGCCAGCGGCTGGACCGGCGCCGGCAACTTCGCCGTGGGCGGAATTTTCAGCAACATTTTAGGCAATAGGCCCAGCCTGATTCACCTCTGGTGGGGTCTGGGGGCGGCTGGAGCCGGCATCGGCGGCTACTTCCTGGGTAAGAGACGGGCTTACTACTACTGATAACATAGCCTGAAAAGATTATCCCCCTCTCCTGAATAGGGGAGGGGGATTTTTTATTGGCTCTTTAAAACCCGCGCCCGCCGCGGCGAGTACTGCCCAGCGGCTGACACCACCAGGGCCAGGCTCATCAGGAAGTCGTCGTGCCCCTGGGCGGGGTCAACATAGAAGTTCATGGTCTGGTTGGGGCGGTAGTGGCTGCGTGCCCGTTCCATCTCTGCCCAGAACTCCCCGCACTCGGCGGAGCCGTCGCCGGCGTACATCTTCAGCCTGCCGGAGTTCGCCGCCGCCAGCAGGGCGAAGCCCAGCTCGGACTTGGAGCAGGCGGTGAAGGTGAACCGGGATACCCTGGCCCCCAGCGCCTGCCTGAGGAAGGAGGCCACCGGCTGGCCGATGCCGGTAGCGTCCACCGCTATCCGGCTGCAGTGCCAGGTATCTTTTAGGATACCTATCAGCCGGCGGTAGAGCGCGGTGTGTTTCTCACCGGTCCACCGGTAGTGCTCCACGATGTTGATGGCGGGCTCCTTGATGAGCTCATCGCAGGCGGAGAAGTCCAGCTCGGCGATGGTGACCACCGTGGAGTCCTGGCGCGGCTTGAGTTGCCTCAGCCCGGCCTCTGTCTCCTCGGCCTCCCCGGCGATGTCTATGCCGGCGACATAGACCTTGCCCGGCTCAGGGCCGTGCCGGCGGGGGTGCCCGCCCTGGAGCTGCGCCCTCTGCTGGGAGTTCAGATAGCCGCCGCCGCTGTGGATGGGCAGCAGCCGGTACTGGGTGAGGAACAGGGGGTGGTTCTCCCCCAGCCGCTCCCTCTCCGCCTCCACATAGGCGCGGTAGTCGGGGTTATGCCGGGCCACCGCCTCCCAGTCGTAGCGGAAGTGGCGCCGCACGCCGTCCCGCCTCTCCATCTCAAGATTCGTCTGTTTCACCTCCTCCAGCAGGGTGGCATCGTCCCAGGTGGTGCCGTAGTGGACGGTGGTGACATTGGTGGTCGCTCCCATGGGCTTGAACTCCTTGGTGTACTTCTCCCGGCCCACATCCTGGGACTCGTCTATCTCCAGCAGGATGTGAGCGGTGTTGCCCACCACGTTGGCCGTCTCGTCGGCGGAGAGGAACATCGCCCTGGCGCTGCCCAGCCTGACGATGTAGCCCAGCTCGCTCGTCCAGATGCCGTTGAAGCCGGCGTCGTTCAGCCTGTCTTTGAGGCGCATCACGGAGATGACCGTCTGCGGCTTGAAGGTGGGGGAGCACTTCACCAGGTTTTTCGGCTGTGCCATGTACAGGGTGAGCAGGAGGAGCTCCAGCTGGGCGGAGAGCTCGTTCTTGCCCCCCTGGCGGGCTATCTCCACGGAGAAGGTGAGCCCCTTGCCGCCGAAGACGCTGTCCAGTATGGCGAC
>CAYLMC010000007.1:12167-13283 GCA_964384865.1 uncultured Dehalococcoidales bacterium
ACCCGGAGGAGGGCTATCTCGTCGTCGATGCCATTGACCCCGGCGGCGAGCTCGAAGTCGAGCCTCTCCGCCTCGTCGAGGACCTTGGTGTAGAAGCCGGTCTTGCCGGCGCTCCGCTTACCCTTTGGGGCGTCTCTTTTTTGTGCTGCTTTTCTGGGCATGTGGTTTGTCACCGTTATGGAGAACCCTGGCGGTGGCCAGGACGATGGTGTGCGCCGCCAGGTCCCACCGCTGTTTCTCTATCGCTAGTCTCAGTAGCCTCATAGCTCCCCCTCTGTATCAGGTAGGATAATAGTAGCACAAATGTTCTGTTAATGCTACCGGGTTTTGTCCTCTTTCCCGGTGGGGTTGGATTGATTATTGAGCCCCAGCCGTTATAGAATGGACGGGAGATGACTGTCGCCAAACAGCTCTACCAGCTCCAGGAAGTTGATCTACAGATAGAGTCCGCCGAAAAGTCCCTGCGGGAGGTTACCGCCCGCATCGGCGCGAGCCAGCAGGTGGCGCGGGCAAAGGACAAGCTGGCGGCGCAGCAGAAGCGCCTGGAGGAGCTGAAGAGCCGGCAGCACTCCCTGGAGTGGGAGATAGACGACCTCAGCACCAAGGTGGCGGAGATAGAGCGCAAGCTGTACAGCGGCAGCATCACCGACCCCAAGGAGCTGTCCGGCTTCCAGCGGGAGGGGGAGGGGATGAAGCGCCGGCGGGGGGAGCTGGAGGAGGAGGCGCTGGAGGTGATGGACCAGGTGGAGAAAGCCGCCGCAGGGGCTGAGGCGCTCGGCTCGGCGCTGAAAGCCCTGGAGGACAAGTGGCGGCAGGAGCAGAAGGAGCTCTCCGCCCGGGCGGAGAGCCTGAAGGCGGAGCTATCCCAGCTCAAGGAGAGCCGCCGGCAGGTGTTATCACAGATAGACCCGGCCGCGGTGGAGCAGTATCAGGGCTTAAGAAAGCAGAAGGGCACCGCCGTAGCCAAGGTGGAGCAGGGGATGTGCCGCGGCTGCCGCATATCGCTCTCCGCCGGCGAGCTTCAGAGGTTGAAAAGCGGCGATTTAGTACAGTGCTCCAGCTGCGGGCGCATCGTATTCCTGCCCTGACCGGGGGCTTGGTTGATATATGGGGAGT
>CAYLMC010000007.1:13383-24989 GCA_964384865.1 uncultured Dehalococcoidales bacterium
TGCGGGCGCATCGTATTCCTGCCCTGACCGGGGGCTTGGTTGATATATGGGGAGTATTAGAGGGGCGCAGCCCCTGTATGGAGAAGGGTTCGGTTTAACATGATAAAGAAGACCATCATACATGTCGACGGCGCCTCCAAGGGCAACCCCGGGGCGGCCGCCGTAGGTGCCACCATCAAGGACGAGCACGGCCAGCTCATCGCCGCCATCTCGGAGCGCATCGGGCACGCCACCAACAACCAGGCGGAATACCGTGCCGTCATCGCCGCCCTGGAGAAGGCTGTCGAAATGGGGGTGGCGGAGGTGGAATTGAGGGCGGACTCGGAGCTGGTAGTCAAGCAGCTCAACGGCCAGTACCGGGTGAAGAAAGCCACCCTGAAGCACCTCTACGAGAAGGTGAGGCATCTTCAGGGCAAGCTGGAGCTGCTCACCATACGCCATATCTCCCGCGAGCAGAACGCCGAGGCGGACAACCTGGCCAACAAGGCGTTCGCCTCTATTTGACTTCCGGCGTCAGCTATACTACAGTAGCCCCAGGTCAAGTAAACCGGATGGCCGCCGGCCCTTGAGGCGGGAGGAAAGTCCGAGCTCCACCGGGCAGGATACTGGGTAACTCCCAGGAGGGGCGACCCTACGGAAAGTGCCACAGAAACATACCGCCCTGCTCCGGCAGGGTAAGGGTGAAATGGCGAGGTAAGAGCTCACCAGCGGCCGGGTGACCGGTCGGCTGGGCAAACCCTATCTGGAGCAAGACCAAACAGAGGGACATAAGGACGCCCGGCCTGTCCCCGGGTAGGTCGCTGGACCCCGGTGGCAACATCGGGGCTAGATGAATGGCCATCGCTCCTATTGGAGTACAGAACTCGGCTTACAGGTTTACTTGGCCTCTTCTCTTCAGATAATATCCCCACCAGATTACGGACAGCACCTCGAATATGGCGCACACGGCGGCGGGGAATGCCGCCCTCTCGCCCAGGAAGGCGATGGCGACCACGCTGGCCAGACCGGTGTTCTTCCGGGTGCCCATCACCATCCAGCTGACGGCGCCGGGCTCGTCCCATTTTCGGCGGCGGGCGATGTGGTGGACGGCGTGCCCGATGCCGAAGGTGCTGGCGGCGGCGATGAGGGCCACCTTGAGGAGGATATCCAACTGCCCGAAGAAGATATCCCGGTTCACCCCGATGATGGTGAAGGTTACTATGAAGACGCTCCAGTTTATGGCCGTGTCCCGCCACTTCTCTATGCTCGGCCCCAGCCCCTTGTGGAGCAGCAGCCGGGACACCCCCAGCGGAATCACTATCAGCTGCACTAGGATGAGCAGCACCTCCAGCGGGTTGAGCAGCTCGGCGCCGAGCAGCCATACCGCTATCGCCGGCGTCAGCCCCAGCGCCACCAGATACAGCCCGGTGGTGCCGAGGAGGGCGAAGGTCATATCTCCCCTGAGGATATAGCTGAAGGGCACCACGGAGATAGCCGGGGGCATGGCTATGACGATTAAAAACCCCAGCCAGATATCGCCGTCGGGAACCAGCCACCTCGCCATGAGGAGCATTATCCCCCCCAGGAGGATATAATTTAGCAGCAGCGACATCGGTATCAGGCGGGGGGACTTGCGGATAGAGGCCAGGTCGCGATTGGTGATGCTGATGGTGGACAGGGTCATGGAGACCGCCAGCGCCGGCAGCAGCAGCGGCTTGGTCCACACCGCCCCCCATCCCACCGCCAGGCCGAGGACGATGGACAGCGTGAATATGAAGTTGCGGTTCTGTAGTAGCTTGATGATGATAGATCCTCTCTGTGTGCCCAATTGTAGCCCAAGTGAGGCTGGCGGGCAACCGGCGGGGTTGCCAACGGCGCACGGTTCAGCATACTATTAGACAGCAGGTGATGAAACGCTTTAGGAGAGAGCAATGACGAAACCAGTCAGGATTCTGTTGATAGCCGCGTTGGCGCTGAGCCCGCTGCTGTGGCTCGCCGCCGGCTGCGACCTGAACATAGAGTTGTCCCCCGCCACCGGCAGCGGGCTGGATATCGTGGACGAGGCCTGGGATGTCCTTCGCCGCGATTATGTGGACCGGGAGGCGCTGGACGAAGCCAGCCTGAGCCAGGGGGCTATCGAGGGCATGGTAGAGGCTCTGGACGACCCCTACACATCATACCTGGACCCGGAGACCTATGACATGGCTCTCACCGGTTTCGAGGGCAAGTACGAGGGCATCGGCGCCACCGTGGGCATCCGGGATGAACAGCTGATGATTATCGCCCCCATCCTCGGCTCGCCGGCGAGCCAGGCGGGCATCCGCGCCGGGGATATAGTTCTGGAGATAGACGGCGTCTCCACCGAGGGCATGAGCCTCCCCGAAGCCGTCCTTATCATCAGGGGGGAGGGGGGGACGGCGGTGCGGCTGCTGGTCCTCCACCAGGACGAGACCGAGCCTGTGGAGATAGAGATAGTGCGGGCGGAGATAGAGCCCCCCAGCGTGGCCTATGAGATGAGGGAAGACATCGCCTATCTCCACATCACCCACTTCTCCGAGCTTACCGCAGAGCAGATTATACCGGCCCTGGAGGGCATCGTCGAGGAGGGAGCCACCGCCATCGTCCTCGACCTGCGCAGCAACCCCGGCGGGATGTTGATAGCGGTGATAGATGTCGCCAGCCACTTCTTGACCGAGGGGGTGGTGGTCACCGTGGTGGACAACCAGGGCAATTATATCGACAGCAGCGTGGAGCCGAAGGATATCACCGTTGACCTGCCCATGGTGGTGCTGGTGGACGAATACAGCTCCAGCGGCAGCGAGGTATTGTCCGGGGCCTTTCAGGACCACGGCCGCGCTGTGATAGCCGGCACGGTAACCTTCGGCAAGGGCAGCGTCAATATCCTCCGCCAGCTCAGCGACGGCTCCGGGCTGTATGTCACCACCGCCCGCTGGCTCACCCCCCACGGCCGCATGATAGAGGGGGAGGGGATAACCCCGCACTACGAGCTTGACCTGGAGGGCGATGACGCCGTCCAGTGGGCTATAGATTACCTGGAGAACCGGTAAGAGATGCTCCTGTTCGCTGTAACGAATCAGTGCCCCGCTTCGTTATATATATGACGGGGTGGTGGGGAATAAAACAGCAGAACAGGAAAGGAATCGTATAGATGAATAAACAGTTACCAGGTATGTCAACCAAAGATAAACATAAGGCGGGCAGGCTGAAACGGCTTCTGGTGGTTTCGCTGGCTGGCGTCATGGCTGTGTCGCTGTGCTTTGTCGGCGCGGCTCACGCCGCCGAGGAGGAACTGACACTGCCCGATCCGGGCATCACTCCGGACAGCCCTCTCTATGTCCTGGACAGGGCTATGGAAACCGTGCGGGAGTTCTTCACCCGCAATGCCCAGGCCAGAGCCAGGCTCCAGGTCTCCTTTGCCGCCGAGCGCGCCGCCGAGATTAAGCTCCTCCTGGAGACGAACGGCATAGATGCGGAGGGGCTGGATGTAGCCCAGACCCTGCTGGAGGCTCATATAGCCGCGGCGACGGACATCATCGAGAGCCAGCAGGAAAGCGGCGGCGATGTCAGCGCCCTGGCCGAGGATGTCCTGGAAGACTTTCAGCAGCAGCGCGAGGCGGTGAGAAGGGCCTTCCGGAACACCCAGCAGGGGCTGGATGCCGAGATGGAAGCGCTCCAGGAGCAGCTTCGCGTCGCTAACCAGGGAGGCGATACCGCCCTGCAGGAGCGCATCCGGGTGGAGATGGCTGCCCTTGAGGCCGAGGCGGATGAGGTCGGGGACGAGGCGGACGAAGCCGTCGCCGCTTATGAGACTGAGAGGAACAGGCTCATGATGAGGATGGGGGTTGACGATGACGGGGACGAGGAGATAGAAGATATAGACGACGGGGACGAGAAGATAGAAGATATAGACGATGAAGACGAGGACGAAGACGAAGATGAAGATATAGACGGCGATGAGGACGAAGACGAAGATGATGAAGATGCGGATGAAGACGAGGACGATGAGGATGAAGACGACGATGACGATGATGATGACGATGATGACGATGATGAAGATGAAGATCGCAGGGGTGGCAACGGCAGAAACTAAAGGAGCGGCGAACCCTGGACAGAGACAGGTTTGAGGGGCTGGTGGCTGACGCTGTCGCCAGCCTGCCCCCGGAGCTGGCGGACAGGCTGGACAATGTCGATGTGGTGGTGCAGTCCTGGCCCAGCCCGGACCAGCTGGATGAGGTGGGGCTGAGGCACGGCGAATCCCTCCTCGGCCTCTATGAGGGCGTGCCCCAGACCATGCGGGGCAGGCGCTACGGGATGGTGGTCCCGGACAAGATAACCATATTCCAGAAGCCGATAGAGGCTAAATGCCGCTATAACGCCGATATCATCAACGAGGTGAGGAAGGTGGTGCTCCACGAGATAGCCCACCACTTCGGCATCGGGGACGCTAGATTGAGGCAGATCGAACGGGGCGAGGAGGGCCCCCTCCCGCCGGAGCCAGACTTCTGACCATATAGTCGCCCTCCAGACGGTAGCCGAACTCGGAGCGGTAGTATTCCCTGGCTCCCACCCCGCTCAAGATGACCATCCAGTTCGCCTGGAACTGGGCGGCGGTGATGCTCTCCGCCTCCCCCAGCAGCCACCTGCCCAGGCCGCGGTGCTGGGCCGCTTTAGGGTCGCGCTGGCTGAGAGGCAGCTCCGGCCCGTAGACATGAAGCTCCCTGACCAGCGCCTGGCTGCCCGTGTCGTCCCCCAGACCGGCGATTGGCGACGCCGGAATCCTCATCCGCAGCAGCCCGAACAGCGTTCCCGCCTCGTCCTCCAGGGAGAGGAATATCTCTCTGCCCCCGCAGGCTTCATAGTCCAGCCTGACCATTTTCGGCGTGCCTGTTTTGCGGCCCTCCCGGACGCGGTGTCCGTACTCCCGGCAGCGGACGCAGAGGTACTCCGTGCCCTTCTCCCTCATCCGTCCCTTGACCACATCCCGCAGCGAGTCCTTCAGCCCCCCCACGATGAACTGTGGGGGTATATCCCGCAGCACCCGGGATATGCGCACATAGCCGGGCACTATCGCTTTGATATCGGCGATGAGTTCGGTCATGATTTCGTCGTCGTAGGGCTGGTAGCGCCCCTGCCGGTACCACTCCTCCAGCTCGGTGCCGGCCACCACCATGGTGGGGTATATCTTCAAGCCGTCGGGACGGAAGCGGGGGTCATCGAACAGCATCCCGGTCAGCGCCAGGTCCTTCTCCGGCGTCGAGCCGGGCAGCCCCGGCATCCAGTGGTAGTGCACCTTGAAGGCGTGCTCCTTGAGACGGGCGGTGGCTTCGGCCACATCGGCCACGGTGTGCCCCCGCCGGGTGAGGCGGTATATCTCGTCGTCCAGGGCCTGCACCCCCAGCTCCACCCTGGTGGCTCCCAGGCGCAGCATGCGCTTTATCTCCTCCTGTCGGCACCAGTCGGGGCGGGTCTCCAGGCACAGCCCGACGCAGCGGTGGACAGCGGTCTCGTTCGTCCGCTTGGCTTCCTCCAGGGTGGCCGACGGCGCGCCGTTGAGGGCGTCGTAGCACCCCTTGACGAACCCGTGCTGGTATTCTTCCGGGGTGGCCAGGAAGGTGCCCCCCATGATTATCATCTCCACCTTGTCGCTGGGGTGGCCCATATCGGTGAGCGCCTTCAGCCTCATCCGCACCTGCCCTGCCGGGTCGTAGTCGCAGCGCCTCCCCCGCAGCACCGCCGGCGAATCAGGGGTATAGCTCTGGGGGGTGGTGGGGTAGGTGGGGCAGTAGATGCACTCCCCGGGGCAATCGGCGGGCTGGGTCATCACCGCCACCGGCGTCACCCCGGATATTGTCCTGGTGGATTTTTTCATAGTATGATACCTGTAAGGCAGTTTAGCAGATTGGCCCATTATTGCCCAGCTTGCGTCCTGGGGGAGCCAGAGAGGGGGCGAAGCCCTCTCTCTAATAAAACTTTCCCCTTCCCCTTGAGGGGAAGGGGATCGAGGGGATAGGGTGTCCGAAAACGTATACGATGATATAGCGCCGGGATGGTATAACTTCCGGCACTGGTCTATATTCCGCCCGGAGCTGGAGGCGCTGGCGGGGAGGTGGCGGGGGGGGCAGGCTGCTCAATATCGGCTGCGCCCACGGGCCGGACTTCCTTCCCTTCCGCCAGGGGTTTGAGCTTTACGGGATAGATTCCTCCCCGCGTATGCTGGAATACGCCCGCAAGTACGCCGCCAAGTTCGCTTTCACTGTGGAGCTGGAGGAGGCGGACGCCGCCAGCCTGCCCTATCCCGATGCCGGCTTCGACTGGGCTATCTCGGTGGCCGCCTACCACCACCTGATGGATGAGAAGCACCGGCTGGAAGCCCTCCGGGAGCTGAGGCGGGTGCTCAAGCCCGGCGGCGAGGCGTTCATCACGGTGTGGAACCGGTTTCAGCCCCGGTTCTGGCTGAAATCCAAAGATATAGCCGTGCCCTGGAAGACCAGGGGCAGGGTGCTCTACCGCTACTATCACCTGTTCTCCCGCCGCGAGCTGGAGGGGTTGGTGAAGAGAGCGGGCCTGGAGGTGCTGTCATCCTTCTCCGAGCGCTCCCGCCGCCGGCCCGGAATGTTCTCCCGGAACATCTGCCTGTTGGTGAAAAGGGGGGTGGCGCCGAAGCTCTGAAGCCCGCCGTGCTGGACATATCAGCCATAATTTGATTTAATAGGGTTTGTTGTAGCGCGGCTGCGGTTAACAATTGGTTAACAATGACGGGTTATAATAGATAGTCAATAAAAATTGAGACGAGGGATACACTATGGGTTTCGAGGACTTATTTGGCGGTGAAGGCAGTCAGTGGACAATCATGCTGCCGTTGCTTGTTTTTATCATCTTCGCCATCTTCATGAGGAAGCGCAAAACGGAAGGCTCTGATACCGAGGTGGCCAGCAGCCTGCTCATTGACATCAGTGAGAACCTGAAGCTGGTGGGCAGCTTCGAATATCAGAAGAAGCCGAAGACATTCCGGGCGGGCAGCTGGCAGAGAAACAGCACCAAGCTGGGCTTTCTGGAGCCGGAGTTGCTGGCGGACCTCACCAACGCATTCAGCATGGTTGAGTCTGTCAACGAGCAGATAACCAAGGCTAAGAAAGAGAAATCGGATATATATCTCTCCGGCGTTGACGTGCATAAGCTGGAGGGACCGCTGACCAAGAGCCGGGATGGCCTTCAGGAATGGCTCAAGACCCGCATACAGCAGCAGGGCCCCGAGGCGGGGCGCCGCGGCTGCATGGGCGGCGGGCTCGGCGGCTGAGATAGATTTCGCCGGTAGGGCAGGGTGGCTTTGGCGGGGTAATTTATGTCCCGTGCTGTCATCCTTTGGTGACGGCGCTTCAGATACCTATCAAGTTGATGACGATGCCTCCTCGGTGAGGCGTTTGGTATAAGTAAATGCTGATTACCAAAGGAGATAACGGTGGATAAAGTAGCTGTTATGCTGGATAGCGTCTCCCACATCCCCCCGGAGCTTGCCGATAAATACAACATCAGGATTGAGCCTCTGGGCATCGTTATAGACGGCAAGCCCTATGCCGAGACAGAGATAGACCTCCCCGGCTACTATCAGAAGATACTGGAAACCACGGACATGGACAAGCTGCCCACCTCCTCCTCCGTCACCGCCGGGCAGTTCCTGGAGGCATTCCGGGGCTTAAGCCAGCAGGCGGAGGCGATTCTGTATGTGGGCCACAGCACCAAGCTGGGCATGTCCGCCAACTCCGCCGCGCAGGCGAAGAAGATGATGGCGGAGGAAAAGCCTGATTATCCCATAGAGATTATAGATTCCGGCACCGCCCTGGGCGCCCAGATGTTCATCGCCCTGGAGGCTGCCCGGGCTGCCGCTGCCGGCAAGAGCTTCGCCGAGGTGGTGGCGGTGGCTCATGACATGATCCCCAAGGTCACCTATGTGGTCATGGTGGATAACCTGGACTATCTCACCAGCGGGGGCAGGATACTGGACGGCAAGACCTGGGCGGAGGCTAAGGTTAAGACCAAGGCTCTCCTGGAGACCAATGCCGCCACCGGCAAGGTGCACGCCCCCCTGGCTCGGTTCGGCACCAAGGCTAAGGCTATGGACGGGTTGATGGATATCCTCAAGGAGAGGGTAGGGGATAAGAAGGTTCATGCGGCTATCAACCACATCAATGCCCCGCAGATAGCCGAGGAGATGAAAGAGAAGATGTCCGCGCAGTTTGACTGCGCCGAGCTCTATGTTACCCCTATCTACCCCGTGGTGGGCAGACATGTCGGCCCAGGGTCTTTCATGGTCAACTGGTGGTGTGAGGACTGAGCCGGATTACAGAGAAATCAGCGGGGGCAGATTATATGCCCCCGTCGATACCTATAACCTGCCCGGTGATGTAGCCGGCCCTGTCTGTGGCCAGAAAAGCCGCCAGCTCAGCCACATCCTCCGGCCGGCCGAAGCGCTTAAGCGCTATCATGTTATGGATGAAGTCCTTCCTCTCCTGAGGCATCTTATCGGTCATATCGGTGACGATAAACCCCGGGGCGATGGCGTTGGCGGTGATGCCAAGCGAGCCCACCTCCCGGGCGATGCTCTTGGTGAAGGCGATAACCCCAGCCTTGGCGGCGGAGTAGTTGGTCTGGCCCATGTTGCCGATTATACCGGCGATAGAGGCGATGTTTATGATACGCCCCCACCGCTGCTGGCTCATGGAACGCAGGGCGAACTTGGTGCACAGGTATGTTGACCTGAGACTGGTGTTGATGACATCGTCCCAGGCGCTGTCGGACATGCGCATCAGCAGGGTGTCCCGGTTGATGCCGGCGTTGTTTACCAGGATATCAACCTTCTCCCACTTATCGCTGACCGCTTTCAGCAGCCCCTTGGCGGCTTCGCTGTCCTTGACATCCGCCTGGAATGCTGCCGCCTCGCCGCCCTGGCCGGCTATGGCCTCCACCACGCTGTTTGCCGCCGCCTCGTTCTCCCGGTAGTTGACGGCTACCCTGGAGCCGAGGGCGGACAGCTTCAGGGCGATAGCCCTGCCGATTCCCCGCGAGGAGCCGGTTACCAGCGCTACCTTGCCTTCCAGCTCTGAAGAAGCCTTGTCATCCATTGTTATCCCTCTTTATATCGCTTGATTATCAGGCAGCAGTTCTGCCCGCCCAGCCCGAAGCTGTCCTTCAGGCAGACGTTGACCTGTGCCTTGCGCGGCTCGTTGGGGACATAGTCCAGGTCGCAATCCGGGTCGGGGGTCTGGTAGTGGATGGTAGGGGGTATAATCCCGTTCTTTATCGCCAGCACCGCGCCGATGGACTCAACGGCGCCGCCAGCGGTTACCATATGCCCGAACATGGACTTGTTGGCGCTTATGGGAATCTTGTAGGCGTGGTCTCCGAGGACCATCTTCAGCGCCCTGGTCTCGGTGACGTCGTTCAGCTTGGTGCTGGTGCCGTGTGCGTTGACATAATCAATGTCCTCGGCCTCCACCTCGGCATCCTGCATGGCGGTTTTCATGGCTACCGCCTCTATTTCGGAGTGGGGGGCGGTAGCGTCGTAGGCGTCGAATGTCCAGCCGGCTCCAGCCACCTCTGCCAGGATGTTGGCGCCCCGGTTCTGGGCGTGCTCCAGGCTCTCCAGCAGCAGCACCCCGGAGCCCTCCCCGTAGATGAAGCCGTCGCGGTTCAGGTCGAAGGGGCGGCAGGCTTTGTCGGGGTCCTCCTGTGTGGACAGGGCGCCCAGCCGGCTCATCGCCGCTATGGTCATGGCGTCCAGTGAGGCGTCGGTGGGGGCGGCGATCATGACATCGGCGTAGCCCAGGCGGATGAAGTTCATGCAGGTGCCTATGGCGTCGGCTCCGCTGGCGCACAGGCTGTTGACGCTGGTGTTGGGGCCCCTCGCCCCCAGCAGCAGCCCAACTTGTAAAGACACGATGCCTGGGGCGGACTTGGTGAAGAACAGGGGGTCTATCCGTCTCGGGCCTCTCTTAAGCAGGGTATTCCACCCGTCGGCGATGGTCTCGCACTCCATCATGTTGGTGGTGATGACACCCACCCGCTCCGCCTTCTCCTGGGACATATCCAGCCCGGATGCCGCTATCGCCTGCTTGGCGGCGGCCATGGCGAAGTGGGTGGACCGGCGGGTGCGCTCCATGGTCTTGATGTCCATATAATCCATGGGGTCGAAGCCGGTCACCTCGGCAGCTACATGCACCGGGTAGTTGCTGGCGTCGAAACGGGTGATGGGCCCCACCCCCGATGTACCGGTGGACAGGTTCTTCCAGAAGTCGTCTATGTTCAGTCCGATAGGGCAGATGACACCCATCCCGGTAACTACTACTCGTTTTTTGTTCAATATCCTCCTCCTTAATATCCTCCCTTGTAAGATAAAACCTTACGGCGTCAGTGAAAAGCCACCGTCGACGGTAATCAGCTGCCCCCGTATCATGGAGGCTTCATCGCTGCACAGAAAAGCGGCTACATTAGCCACATCTTCGGGGGCTACCGTCCGGCCCGCCGGGGTGGTCTGCCAGGTGGGGGTTCCCCCCATCTGCTCCTGGGCAGCCTTGGCGTAGATCATCCCGGATTCGGTGGTGACATACGAGGCGGATACCCCGTTGACGCAGATGTCTTTCGGCGCCAGCTCCACCGCCAGATAGCGGACGAGCGCTTCCAGGGTAGCCTTGGATATCCCTATGGCTATATAACCGGGTATGGCGCGGTGCGAGCCCATGCTGGAGATGGTGACCATCTTGCCGCCCCTCCCCTCCATAAGCTCCGCAGCCCGCTGGGCGCAGAAGAGAAACGCCTTGGCGTTGATGTCCATCGTCCAGTCCCACTTCTTGCCGTCCAGCTCCAGCGCGGAGCTGGGCAGTCCGGAGGCGGCGTTGCTGATCAGTATATCCAGCCGCCCGAAGCGTTCCCGGATAGCGTCGAACATCCCGGCTATCTTCTCCGGGTCGCCCACATTCGCCTTTATCACCTCCGCCTTCACCCCCAGGGCTCTTATCTCCGCTGCAGTCTGCTCCGCAGCCTGGTTGTGGCGGAAGTAATTGACGATGATATCGGCTCCCTGTCCGGCCAGCTTCAGGGCAATGGCTTTGCCAATGCCGCGAGACCCGCCGGTGACTAGGGCAACTTTATCTTTAAGCATCGCCTTTCTTCTCAGCTACGCGCTTCTCAATATAAGCCACGAAATCGCCGAAGTTCTGGAACTTCTGAGCATCCTCGTCGGGAATCTCTATTTCGAATTCATCCTCCAGAGCTACCAGCACCTGGACCATGTCCAGGGAATCGGCCTTCATGTCCTGGAAGGTGGACTTAGCGGTGAGAATCTCCCGGTCGCAGTGTACGATTTTAACGATGGTATCCTTGATGGTTTCTTCGATTGCAGACATAATGCTCCTTTCACAAGTTGAGTTTCTTCTTTATTGCGGCCAGCTCTGATTTCAAACAGTTCACCAAGCCCCCGTTTACCGCCATCTCCACTTGAGCCAGCTTTTCAACAACATCCGGGGCGCGGCTGTGTCCGTGTATCTTGAACGCTATACCGTCAATCCCCCAGATGAGACCTCCTCCTATGCTATTCGGTGAAGAGAGTGAGG
>CAYLMC010000007.1:25089-26774 GCA_964384865.1 uncultured Dehalococcoidales bacterium
CCGTCAATCCCCCAGATGAGACCTCCTCCTATGCTATTCGGTGAAGAGAGTGAGGACATAAATTTCTTCGCTTTCCTCTTCAACAGACCACCTATGATGGGGTATTTCCCCACTTTTTTCATCAGGTACTCGCCGATGGTCTTGGACCCACTCTCGCTAAGCTTTAAAACGGCGTTGCCTACAAAGCCGTCACAGACGATAACATTAACCTGGTTGGTAAAGATGTCGCTGCCCTCCACGCTGCCGACGAAGTTAAGCCCGCTCTTCTCCAGCAGGGGATAGGTCTCCTGGACCAACTGGTTGCCCTTCTCCTTCTCCCTGCCGATACTGAGCAGAGCCACCGTGGGGTTGGCGACATCCAGAAATATTCTAGCATAAATAGTACCTATTATGGCAAAGTTCAATAAATGCTGCGGCTTGCAGTCCACGTTAACGCCCAGGTCGAATATCGCCGTCTTCGGCGACAGGCTGGACAGGACGCTGCCGATTACCGGTCGCTTCAAGCCCTCCACCATTCCCATAAACTGTATGGCGCTGGTCACCAGCGCCCCGGTGGAAGTCGCCCCCAGCAGCCCGTCCGCCTTGCCTTCTTTTACCATCCTGGCGGCGACGGCTATGGACGAATCGGGCTTGCGGCGCACCGCCAGAGCCGGGTTCTTCTCCTCCTGGATGACATCCCTGGCCGGGACATGGTGAACCGGCAGGGCGGAGACATCGTATTTATCCAGCTCGGCATTAACCCTGTCCGCCTGGCCGACCAGGAAGACCTCTACCCCCGTCTTCTCGGCGGCGGCGACCGCCCCTTTAACTATCTCCTCGGGAGCATAGTCGCCGCCCATGGCGTCTATAGCTACCCGCACTGGCCGTTTGGTTGCTGTCATAAAGCCTTCCGTTTACCCTCGCGATGCCAGCTAGAGCGTAACCGCAGCCCCGCCGGAAATCACCGTCTCCCCCTGCTGGTTGCTGCACTCCACGCTGCAGCTGACCCGGGAGGCTCCGTCTTTGCTTTCTATGGAGTCAATCTTGCCGCTGGCGGTGATGGTGTCTCCGGGGCGGGCCGCCGCCTTGAAGCGTATGGATAGGTTGCCCCCCTCCAGCCAGTGGTCGCCAAAAGCCCCCGTCATCATCTCCGATAGATATGCCAGGATAAGCATGCCGTGGGCTATGGTGCCCTTGAGGGGGGTCTGGGCGGCGAAGGCTTCGTCTATATGGATGGGGTTGAAATCCCCGCTAGCCTCAGCGTAGCCATTGATATCCTCCTGGGTGACCTCTTTCACCACCGCAGGTAAGCTATCCCCCTGCTTTATATCTGATAGCTTCAGCTTCTGCTCCAAGATTAAAAGACCCCTTTTACATTTGCGGTATGGCTATGGTGGCTTTGCCCGCCAGCACCTTTTCCTGGTCCTGGTTGACGGCATCTATCTCCAGCACCACCAGGCTCAGCCTGCCCCGCTCCACCTTCTGGGCTATCCGGCCCCCGCAGCTCACCGTGGCTCCGACGGGTACCTTCTTCAGGAACTCCAGCTCCTGAGAGGCGTGTATCGAGCCCGGCGGCACCGAGAAGGACTTTGCCAGCGCCGTCATGGCGAAGGCGCCTATAGCCAGGGGGGGAACCGTCCCGGAGGTGAGGAACTCCTGCTGTCCGCCCACCGCTCCCACATAGCTGGAAACAACCGACTCAGTTA
>CAYLMC010000008.1:0-2611 GCA_964384865.1 uncultured Dehalococcoidales bacterium
GGGGACGACATCGATTCCGCCGTCAAGGTGGAGGTGAAGAACATGAACAGCTTCAAGGCGGTCTACCGCGCCCTGGAGTTCGAGGATAAGCGCCAGAGGCGGGCGCTCGCCGAGGGCGAGAGGCTGGTCCAGGAGACCAGGGGCTGGGTGGAGGAGACCGGCGAGACCGTCTCCCAGCGCAGCAAGGAATACGCCCACGACTACCGCTATTTCCCGGAGCCTGACCTGCCCCCGATAACCATCAGCCGGCAGTGGGTGGAGGAAGTCAGGGCCAAGCTGCCGGAGCTGCCCGAAACCCGGCGCGACCGCTTCGTCGCCGAATACGCCCTGACCGACTACGATGCCAACCTGCTCACCGCCTCACGGGCGATGGCGGACTACTTCGAGGCCTGCATAGATAGCGGCAAACCATACCCTGATGACAGCCGGAAGCGGGCCAAGGCCGTCGCCAACTGGCTGCTGGGGGAGTTCAGCCGCCAGCTCAACGCCACCAATACCGAGATAGCCGATACCACCGTCACCCCGGAGCAGCTGTGCGCTCTCCTGGAGCTGGCCCAGCAGGGCAGCATCACCGGCCCCAGCGCCAAAGAAGTATTCGAGGAGATGTTCCATAAAGGGGGGGATGCCGCCGATATCATCGCCCGGCGCGGCTTGAGCCAGATAAGCGATGCCGGCCAGATGGATGATGATATAATGGCGGTGATAGCGGCTAACGAACCGGCGGTGGCTGACTACAAGGCGGGCAAGGACACAGCCCTGAAGTTCCTGGTGGGGCAGGTGATGAAAGCCACCAAGGGCCGCGCCAACCCGCAGGTGGCCAGCGAATTACTAAAGCAAAAACTCGAGGAAGTGTAATATGCAAACATATCTCAACATAGCTCAGGTGGTGGTCTCCGCCGCCCTGGTGGTGATCATCCTCCTCCAGGTGCGCGGCGGTGGGCTGGGGGGCATCTTCGGACAGCCCAGCACCGTGTTCCGCACCCGGCGGGGGGTGGAGAAGGTGCTGTTCCAGCTCACCATCGTCCTGGTCTGCGTCTTCCTGGTGATATCGGTGCTGACTCTCAGGCTCAGCATGTAACCCCGGAGCGGAGGCGGAAAAGCGAATAAATAGAGGTGGGAGATGCCGCCGCCCGGTGCGGGCGGTTGCATTTTGCCATGTCATTTGATATACTTCTATTCAGGTGAAGATTGTGTGCAGAGAAGTGGGTTTCAAACCCGCTTTTTTGTTGTAATAGAAAAAATGGGAGGGTTTGATCTGAGGTGAAAAGCGAGTTTCTGCTTGCTATAACCCAGCTCTCGGCTGAGAAGAACCTGCCCCGTGATGTCATCCTGGGGGCGGTGGAGGCGGCGCTGGTGTCCGCCTACCGCAAGGACAGCTTCGCCCCTAACCAGGAGATATCGGTCAAGATTGACACCGAAACCGGCAAGGTGCGGGTGTGGGCGCAGAAGACCGTGGTGGAGAAGCCCGCCGACCCGCGCTGCGAGATATCGCTGGAGGAGGCGCGCCAGGTAAAGGCTGACGCCGAGCTTGAGGATATCGTCGAGGTGGAGGCTACCCCCCGCAACGCCGGGCGCATCGCCGCCCAGACGGCGAAGCAGGTCATCTTACAGCGGCTGCACGAAGCCGAGCATAGCGCCATACTGGGCGAATACGCCGGCAAAGAGGGCGATGTCATCACCGGGCTGGTGCGGCGCATCGAGCCCAAGCAGATATTTATCGATTTAGGCCGGACGGAGGCGGTGCTGCCCTCCACGGAGCAGGTGCCCAACGAGAAGTACCGCATCGGCCAGAGAATCAGGGTCTATCTATTGGAGGTAGCCCGCACCACCAGGGGGTCGCGGGTGGTGGTATCGCGCTCCCACCCCGATATGCTGCGCCGGCTCCTGGAGCTGGAGGTCCCCGAAATCGCCAGTGGGGTGGTGGAGATAAAGGCGGTCGCCCGCGAAGCCGGCTTCCGCAGCAAAGTGGCGGTGGTGGCCGCCCAGGAGGGGGTTGACCCCGTCGGCTGCTGCGTGGGGCTGCGCGGTATCAGGATACAGAATATCGTCAGCGAGCTCAACGGGGAGAAGATAGATGTCGTCTCCTGGAGCGAGGATATAGAGAGATTCATCACCAACGCCCTCAGCCCGGCACAGGTAGTGAGAGTCAAGCCGGGTGAGGAGTCCGCCACCGTGGTTGTTCCGGACAGGCAGCTCTCCCTCGCCATCGGCAAGGAGGGGCAGAATGTCCGCCTGGCGGCTAAGCTCACCGGGTGGCGGATAGATATCAAGAGCGCCACCGAGGCCGCGGAGCAGGAGCTGCTTGAGCCTGAGAAGAAAGAAAAGCCCGCCGCAGCCGAGCCGGAGCCCGCAGCGGAGGAAGCCGCGGTCAGCGGGGAGATTCCCATCGAGGAGGCGGCCATCGAGGCGGAGCCGGTCGAGGAAGAAGAGCCGGTGCCGGTCGAGGTTGAGCCGGAGGCGGCCCCGGCCAAGGCGGAGATAAGGTTCGCTGAGGATATTATGGCGCCACCGTCGGTTAAGCCGGCGGTGAAATCGCGCAAGAAGAAGAAGGCGGGCAAGAAGAAGACCAGCGCCGTGGATGGCATCAGGATAAAGCGGGTGAAGCAGGACA
>CAYLMC010000008.1:2711-22014 GCA_964384865.1 uncultured Dehalococcoidales bacterium
AAGAAGAAGACCAGCGCCGTGGATGGCATCAGGATAAAGCGGGTGAAGCAGGACAGAGGCCTGGAGGGCGAGGAGGAGGACTTAGAGTCCATAGAGTCCATAGAGGACATAGAGGCACTGGAGAAGATAGACGAGATTGAGGAGACAGACGTGGATGAGGCGGCGGAGGAAAAAGTCCAGGAAGCCGAGGAGATGGAAAAGCCCGAAAAACCGAAGAAAGCCAAGAAACCGAAGAAAGCCAAGAAGACCGCTAAAGCCGAGAAAGCCGATAAGGCGGAGAAGCCCAAGAAAGCCGCCAAGGCCAAGAAGGCGAAGAAGGCCGAGGATGAGGAGACCTAATAATATCCGCCGGCGTGAGCCCCAGCGAACCTGCGTTGCCTGCCGCCAGGTAATGTCCAAGCGGGAGCTGGTTCGCTTTGTCCGTGGCGATGATGGTAGTATAGAGAGCGACGCCGCCGGGACCAGGGTGGGGCGGGGCGCCTACCTGTGCCGTAAGCCGGGGTGCTGGGAGGCGGCGCTGGATGATAACCGGCTGGGGCACGCCCTGCGGGCAACGCTGAATTCCAGGAATCGGGAACAGCTGGTCAGATACGGAGAACAACTGGTAAGGGAGTCCATAAGTGGCAGAGGTAGATAAAACCGCCAAACGAACCAATGCCAACAGCGGCGATGCCGCCAAGGCGGAGGCGCCCTCAGTGGAGATAGCCTCCGCTTTGAGCGTTCGCCAGCTGGCTGACACTCTCAAGGTAAGCGCCATAGACATCATCAAGCAGCTGATGAGAAAGGGTGTCATGGCCAATATCAACCAGGTGGTCAACTATGAAATGGCATCTGCGGTGGCGGAGAACTTCGGCTATCAGGCTAAGCCTAAGCCGGCGGCGAAGCAGAAGAAAGCCGCCGCGGCGGAAAAGACCGCCAAGCCGGTCAAAAGTGCGGCCGGCAACCTGCGCTCGCGTCCCCCGGTGGTCACCATTATGGGCCATGTCAACCACGGCAAGACCCGGCTCCTGGACGCCATCCGGGAGACCAATGTCATGGACACCGAGGCCGGTGGCATCACCCAGCACATCGGCGCTTATCAGGTGGAGATAAAAGGGCATAAGATAACCTTCCTGGATACCCCGGGACACGAAGCCTTCACCGCCATGCGGGCTCGCGGAGCCCAGGTGACGGACATCGTCATCCTGGTGGTGGCCGCCGATGACGGCGTGATGCCGCAGACCAAGGAGGCGATAGACCACGCCAAAGCCGCCGGGGTTCCCATTGTGGTGGCGATAAACAAGATAGACAAACCCGGCGTCGATGCCGATACCGTTAAGAAGCAGCTGGCCGATGCCGAGCTGCTGGTGGAGGACTGGGGTGGGGATGTGGTGGCCATTCCGGTTTCCGCCAAGGAGAAGAAGGGCATCCCGGAGCTGCTGGAGAACCTGCTCCTGGTGGCGGAGATGGAGGACTTCAAGGCCGACCCGACCCGGCCGGCGGCAGGGGTGGTCATCGAAGCCGAGATGGACAAGACCAAGGGGCCGCTGGCCACCGTGCTTATCCAGGCCGGCACCCTGAAGGTGGGCGATACCATAGTGGTGGGCACCACCTGGGGTAGGGTGAAGGCTATGTTCAATGATAAGGGCAAGCGGGTGAAGAAGACCGAGCTTGCCGACCCGGTGGAGATACTGGGCCTGACCGCCGTGCCTGGGGTGGGGGATGTCCTCGCCGCCGCGGCCGACGAGCGCCATGCTCAGGTGATTATGCAGAGGCGCCAGCAGGAGATGAGCCGGGAATCCGCAGCGGTGAACCTGGGCACCCTCTATGACCAGATAAGCGCCGGCGAGGTGAAAGAGCTCGATATAGTCCTCAAGGCCGATGTTCAGGGAAGCATCGAGCCCATAAAGAACTCCCTGGAGCAGCTGGGAACGGACGAGGTGCGGGTCAGGGTCATCCACAGCGGCACCGGCAATGTCGTCGAGAGCGATGTCATGCTGGCGATCGCCTCTCGGGGCATCATCGTCAGCTTCGGCACCGGCGCTGAGGCGGGGGCGAAGCGGCTGGCAGATGTAGAGGGGGTCAGCATCCGCTCCTATAATGTCATCTATGACCTGGTGGACGATGTCGGCAAGGCGTTGCGGGGGATGCTGGAGCCTACCTTCGTGGAGGTTATCGAGGGCCGCGCCGAGGTGAGGGCCATCTTCTCCGGCGGCAAGAAACTGAAAGTGGGCGGGGTCTATATCACCGAAGGCAAGGCCACCATGGGCGCCTCGGTGAGGCTGCAGCGGGGGGACAAGGTGGTGTGTGAATCCACGGTCAACAGCCTGAGGCGCTTCAAGGACAAGGTGAAAGAGGTCGCCTCCGGCTACGAATGCGGGGTCGGCATCGAGGGCTGCAACGACTACGAAGTCAGTGATACCCTGGAGTTCTTCAGGGAAGAAGAGAAGAAATAGCCGGGACTCCGACTGAGGGGGGGGTGGTTATGTCTCACCGTATTGAGCAGGTCAACAAGATGCTGCGCCGAGAGATAAGCGACCTGCTGCAACGCCAGATAAAGGACCCGCGGCTGAGCGAGTTCGTGGCTATCACCGATGTTGACACCTCCACAGACTTAAGACACGCCAAGGTTTTCATCAGCTACATCGGCGGCGACCAGGAGAGGGCGGAGCTGTTAGCCGTGCTGGCGGGAGCCGCCGGCTTCCTGCGCTCCGAGCTCTCCAAGCGCCTGAAGATACGGCGCATCCCCGAAATGAGCTTCCACTGGGACGATTCCATCGAGCGTGGCGCCCGTATCTCTGACCTGATAGACAAAGTCAGCGAGGGGGGGGGTGATGTAAATTGCGCATAGAAAGCCCCAGGAACACAGAGCGTATCGGCTCGGTAACCATCAACGATGTCCAGAAGGTGATTGAGCTGGACTCCGGCAGGGCCAAGGAGCTGCCTCCGCAGGAGAAGATAGCCGTCCAGAAGGTCGAGGAGGACACCATCAAGAGCCTGGAGAGGAGAATGGCTATCGTTATCCCCACCAAGGACGAGAAGCTGAAGCTCTTCGAGGGGGTCATCGCCGGTGTCCCCCATGAGTGCCTGATCATAGTGGTCTCCAACAGCAAGCGCAGACGGGTGGACAACTTCAAGATGGAGCGGGAAACCCTGAACCAGTTCTGCCGCCTCACCCGGCGGCGCGCCTTCATGATTCACCAGAAGGACCCCAACCTGGCTCAAGCCCTGGTGGGTGCCGGCTACCCCGACCTGCTGGATGGGAAGGGTCGGGTCAGGGACGGCAAGGCGGAGGGGATGCTGGCCGGGATGATATTGGCCATGATTATGAAGAAGAAGTATGTCGGCTTCATAGATGCTGACAACTACTTCCCCGGCTCGGTATTAGAGTATTCCCGATGCTACGCCAGCGGCTTCGCCATGTCCAAGTCCCCTTATGCCATGGTCAGGATACTGTGGCACTACAAGCCCAAGATGCGCGGCGAGATATACTTCAAGAAGTGGGGGCGGGTCTCCCAGGTGACCAACAAGTGCCTGAACTCGCTGATATCGGCTAAAACAGGCTTTGAGAGCGAGGTCATCAAGACCGGCAACGCCGGCGAGCACGCCATGACCCTGAAGCTGGCCAGGATGCTGCCCTATGCCTCCGGCTATGCCGTGGAGCCCCAGGAGCTGATATCCATACTGGAGATATTCGGTGATATGCTCCCCGCCGCCCGCTCCAGAGCCATAAAGCGCGGCGTGGAGATAATGCAGATAGAGACCGCCAATCCCCATCTCCACGAGGAGAAGGGACGGCGGCATCTGAAGGGGATGCTTTCCACCGGGCTGGGCTCCCTGTACTACTCCCAGCTCATCGACGCCGGCACCAAGAAGGTCATTATGGCTGAACTCAAGCAGCAGGGGGCTATCGGGGAGGAGGAGGAGATACCCCAGCCCCGCATCTACCCTCCCTTAAGGAAGCTTGACCTGGACAGGTTCGTCGAGATACTGGAGAGGCACGCAGACCAGTACCATCTCCCCCTGGTGGAGAAAAAGCAGTAAACGACATCCCGCTGGATTGTGGTGAATGATATGAACAGCCCTGTTGCCAAGCTGGTCCTGTTCACTGACCTGGACGGCACCCTGCTGGACCCGGTCAGCTACTCATACCAGCAGGCGCTGCCGGCGGTGAAGCGCCTCCGCCAGAGGGGAGTGCCCGTCGTCTTCTGCTCCCATAAGACCAGGGTGGAGCAGGAGGTCTATCGCCGCCAGATGGGCATCCCCGACCCCTTCATCGTGGAGAACGGGGGGGCAATCTTCATCCCGGAGGGCTACTTCAGCTTCCCCTTCGATTTCAGCAAGACCGAGGGCGGCTACCGGGTGATAGAGCTGGGCAGCCCTTACCATGAAATCAGGCGAGTCCTGGAGCAGGTCCGCGCCCAGACCGGGGTGGACTTCGTCGGCTTCGGGGATATGAGCGACGCTGAGGTCGCCCGCGACGCCGGCCTGGACATAAACGCCGCCAAGCGCGCCCGGCAGCGGGAGTACGATGAGACGGTAAAGCCGGTGGCGGACGCCGCCGAGATGGCGAAGGTGCTCAACGCCATAGAGCAGGCCGGGCTGAACTACAGCCACGGTGGCCGCTACTACGGTGTCATGGGGGCTAATGACAAGGGCCGGGCGGTGAGAATCCTGGCCGGACTGTATAAGAAAAAGATGGGCGAGGTGGAGACGGTGGCGATAGGGGACAGCCAGAACGACCGGCCCATGCTGGCGGCGGTGGATACCCCTATCCTGGTGCAGAAGCCGGGGGGGCGCTGGCAGGACATGGACCTGCCTGGTGTGGAGCGGGTGGAGGGGGTCGGCCCCCAGGGGTGGAACAGGGCCATAAAGAATCTTATCAACCGCAGATGACAGGATAATGAACGGCATACTGAATATAGATAAACCAAAGGGGATGACCTCCTTCGGGGTGGTGGCGGCGGTGCGGCGGCTCACCGGCCAGCGCTGGGTGGGGCACGCCGGCACCCTGGACCCCGATGCCAGCGGCGTATTGCCGGTGTGCCTGGGGCAGGGGACGCGGGTGGTGGAGTACCTCGCCGAGGCGGACAAGGCTTACCGCGCCCAGATAGAGCTGGGGGTGACCACCAATAGCTATGACGCCAGCGGCAGTGTCACCCGTCGGGATGACCCATCCGCAATCAGCCGGGAGCAGGTGGAGGCTGCCCTGGACTCTTTCCGGGGGCTGATAGAGCAGGTGCCGCCCATGTACAGCGCCGTGAAATATCAGGGAAAACGCCTCTACCAGCTGGCGCGCCAGGGCATAGAGGTGAACAGAAAAGCCAGACCGGTTCGCATAGACCGTCTGGATATCATAGACTGGCAGCCGCCAGTGGTCGTCATAGATGTGGTCTGCGGCAAGGGCACCTATATCCGCTCACTGGCACACGACCTGGGGCAGGCGCTGGGGTGCGGAGCCAGCCTGAAGGGGCTGGTGCGCCGCCGCTACGGCGTCTTTGACATCGATTCAGCCGTGCCGCTGGCCCATCTAGAGGAAGCCTTTCACTGCTGCTATGGGCAGCGCTATCTCTATCCCATAGATAGCGTCCTCATGGACTGGACGGCGGCTATCGTGGATGATGACACCGCTCAGAAGATAAGCTACGGCCAGCTCGTAGCCCTGGAGGGTGATTCGGGGGAGAACGGAGATAATAGGCGCTGCCGTGCCTATACCCTTGACGGCGGCTTCCTGGCGGTGCTGCATTTCGACGGGGAAAAGGGGCTCTGGCAGCCGGATAAAGTCTTCTCCGCCGGCGCCCCCGCCAGGTGCGGATGCGGCGGCTGTGCTATGGAGTCTTGACAGCGTGCCTAGAAAGTGGCAGAATTCACTGGGGCTCGAGAGCCCTTTTTTATCGTGTATCAGACTGCGGGGTGTGAGGAGGGGGATACCGAGGCCGTTCGGTATGCGCCTTGCCGCCCCTTGGGAAGGAGACAAGCGGAATCTTGGGTAACATCAATGTAGCTATCATAGGAGTGGGCAACTGCGCCTCGTCGTTCGTTCAGGGGGTGCAGTTCTACAGCAAGGCGAAGGATGAGGAGTTAGTCCCCGGTCTGATGCATGTCAACCTGGGCGGCTACCATATCAGCGACATCAACTTCGTCGCCGCCTTCGATATAGACAAGAACAAGGTGGGCAAGGACCTGGCGGAGGGTATCTTCACCACCCCCAACAACACCCATAAGTTCTGCGATGTCCCCCCGCTGGGAGTCAAGGTTCACCGCGGGATGACCCACGATGGGTTAGGCAAGTACCTGTCCCAGAAGATAGAGAAAGCCCCCGGCGCCACCGCCGATATCGTCAAGATACTGAAAGAGACCAAGACCGATGTGGTCATCAACTACCTGCCGGTGGGCAGCGAGGAAGCCACCAAGTGGTACATAGAGCAGGTGCTCACCGCCGGCTGCGGGCTGATAAACTGCATCCCGGTGTTCATCGCCAAGGAGAAGTACTGGCAGAAGCGCTTCGAGGAGAAGGGGCTGCCGGTAATCGGCGACGATATCAAGTCCCAGGTTGGCGCCACCATCGTCCACCGCGTCCTCACCCGGCTGTTCCGGGATAGGGGGGTGAAGATGGAGCGCACCTACCAGCTGAACTTCGGCGGCAACACGGATTTCCTCAACATGCTGGAGCGGGAGCGGCTGGAGTCCAAGAAGATATCCAAGACCAGCGCCGTTACCTCCCAGCTGGATTACAAGCTCAGCCCGGACGATGTCCATGTCGGCCCCAGCGACTATGTGCCCTGGCTCCTGGACCGCAAGTTCTGCCACATCCGCATGGAGGGGCGCACCTTCGGCGATGTCCCCCTGAACCTGGAGCTGAAGCTGGAGGTCTGGGACAGCCCCAACTCGGCGGGGGTGGTGATAGACGCTGTCAGGTGCTGTAAGCTTGCCCTGGACCGCGGCTTGAAGGGAGCCCTCACTGCGCCATCATCTTACTTCATGAAGTCCCCGCCGGTGCAGTACACCGATGACGAGGCTCGCTGCAATGTGGAGAAGTTCATCGCCAGCGATAAGGATACCGGCAAGAAAACCTGAAGGAAACGGCAAAAAGGTAGGCGGCTATAGATGAAGATAGCACTGGTCTGTCCCTATGACTTCGCCTATCCCGGCGGTGTAGCCAACCATATCTGCTCGCTGGAGCGCCGCCTCACCGAGATGGGCAACGAGGTGAAGGTCCTCGCCCCCGCCTCCAAGGAGGTGGACACCTTCGGGGACAGGTTCATCCCCATCGGCAGGCCGCTGCCCCTGCCCACCAGCGGCTCCGTGGCCCGCGTCGCCCTGTCCGTCCGCCTCAGACCGGATGTTCAGGAGGTGCTGGAGAGGGAGAAGTTCGATGTCATCCACCTCCACGAGCCGTTCATGCCCTCGCTGTGCACCAGCGTGCTGCGCTTCTCCCGCATGGCCAATGTGGGCACCTTCCACGCCTATGACGGCAGCCCGGGCTACGGCTTCGGCAGACCCTTGACCACCTTCCTGATTAATGTCCTCTTCCCCCGGCTGGATGGCAAGGTGGCCGTCTCCGAGCCGGCAAAGAAGTTCGTCAACCGGCACTTCCCCGGCCGCTACCAGGTCATCCCCAACGGGGTGGATACCGAGCGCTTCACCCCCGATGTGGAGCCCATAGAGGAGTTCTGCGACGGCAAGCTGAACATCCTGTTCGTGGGGCGTTTGGAGAAGCGGAAGGGCGCCGGCTACCTGCTCAAGGCCTACGAGAGGGTGAAGCGTCACATTCCCGGCTCGCGGCTGATAATCGTGGGCACCGGCGGCACCCTGCTCAAGGCCCAGTACAAGCTGCTGGTTGAGCAGAAGGGGATTAAAGACGTCATCTTCACTGGCTTCGTGCCCAGCGAAGAGCTGCCCCGCTATTATAAGTCCGCCCATGTCTTCTGCTCCCCGGCCACCGGCTGGGAGAGCTTCGGCATCGTTCTCCTGGAGGCCATGGCAGTGGGCACCCCCATCGTCGCCTCCGATATAGAGGGCTATGCCAGCCTGATGACGGACGGGGTGGAGGGGGTGCTGGTGCCGCCCAAGAAGGCGGACAGGCTGGCTCAGGCGCTGATATCCCTGCTCAATGATGAGCCGCTGCGGCGGCGGATGGGGGCCGACGGGATAGCCACGGCGGCGAGGTATGACTGGGCGCATGTCGCCAAGCAGGTGTTGAATTACTACATCCAGGTGCGCAGCCGGTTCGCCAGGCGGGAATCGGTTTCCCTGATGCCGCTGATACCGATGTTTATCCGGGAGATATTGAATAAAGTGCCTCTTCAGAGAAACAGGATCTGATGGCAGAGCTGCCTTCACTGCGTAGGTCCGCCTCCTCCCGTGTTACCGGGCCGGCGATCCGCCTTCTGGCGAGGACCGGCGTCACCCCCACCGCCCTGACCTGGGGAGGCTTCGCCATAGCCGTCGCCGCCGCCGTCATCGTGGCCACCGGCCACCTGTTCGCCGGCGGCATCGTCATGCTGGTGGGGGGCTTCTTCGATATGCTGGACGGCGCCCTGGCGCGCCACACCGGGCAGGTCACCAAGCTGGGCGCCCTGCTCGATTCCACCCTGGACAGGGTCTCCGAGGCGGCCATGCTGCTGGGGGTGCTGATATACTACCTGTTCCTCGGCGGCAGACCGGCGCTGGGGATACTGTTCGTCTGTCTGGCGCTTATCTCCTCGCTGATGGTGAGCTACCTTAGGGCCAGGGGGGAGGCGCTGGGGATGGATTGCGCCGTGGGCATCTTCACCCGCCCGGAGCGGGTTATCGCCCTGGCGGTGGGGCTGCTGGCGAGCTGGACATTCGATAACGCCCTGGTCATCGCCCTGGCGGTCATCACCCTGTTCAGCTTCATCGCCGCCGGGCAGAGGCTGGTGCACTTGAGACACCAGATAAAGAGCTAGTCAGCTTTAATCCATAGCGGTAAATATGATATAAAGATGGGGGAAAATAATGCCGGTTATAGTGATATTAGGGGCTCAATGGGGGGATGAGGGGAAGGGCAAGGTGGTTGACCTTGTCGCTGAAAAGGCGGATATGGTGGTGCGGTTCTCCGGCGGGGACAACGCCGGGCACACCGTAATCAACCCCCGCGGCGAGTTCCGTTTGCACCTTATCCCCTCCGGGATATTCTACCCCGATGTGGTCAGCGTCATCGGCAACGGCGTGGTGGTCAACCCCAAGGTGCTCCTTGAAGAGATGGAGGGGCTGGAGGAGCGGGGGGTGGACACGGGCCGCCTGTTCGTCAGCAATCGTGCCCACCTGATTATGCCCTACCATACCCTCCTCGACGGACTGGAGGAGGGGGCGCGGGGGGGCAAGGCGATAGGCACCACCCGCAAGGGGATAGGCCCCGCCTACGCCGATAAGACCGCCCGCCTGGGCATCCGCTGCGGCGACCTGATGGATAAAGACGGGTTCCGGGAGAGGCTCGGCTCCGTCCTGGAGCAAAAGAACGCTATACTGACCAAGGTCTATGATGCCGAGCCGCTTTCCCTGGACGAGGTTTACGCCGATTACTGCGGCTACGGCGAGCGGCTCGCCGGGCACATCCGGGAGACGACCGGAATGGTGGCGGAGACGCTGTCCCGCCAGGAGGTCGTCCTTCTGGAGGGCGCCCAGGGCGCCATGCTGGACCCCGATTTCGGCACCTACCCTTATACCACCTCGTCCTCGCCATTGGCGGGGGGAGGCTGCCTCGGCGCCGGGCTGGGCCCTTCCGCCATAGACCATATATTAGGGGTGTTCAAGGCATACACCACCAGGGTCGGCGCCGGACCGATGCCCACCGAGCTGGACGGCGAGATAGGGGACATTATCCGCCAGCAGGCCCACGAGTTCGGCACCACCACCGGGCGTCCCCGGCGCTGTGGCTGGTTCGATGCCGTGGTGGCGCGCTTCAGCACCCGCATCAACGGCTTCACCGCGGCGGCGATAACCCGCCTCGATATCCTGGATACCCTGCCCGAAATCCAGATATGCGTCGGCTACGAGCTGGATGGCGAGAGAATAGACTACTTCCCCGCCGATGTGGCCGCCGTGGACAGGTGCCGTCCCGTCTATGAGAAGCTGGACGGCTGGCAGAGCCCTATCAGTGATATACGGGACTATGACGGGCTGCCGGAGAACGCCAAGCGCTACCTGGCGCGGCTGGAGGAGCTCATCTCCTGCCCGATAAGCCTTATCTCGGTGGGGCCGGCGCGGGAGCAGACCATCCACAAAGAACCCCTGCTGTAAGTGGGGGGCTTATTTAAACCGGCAGGTCTATCCGGTATTTCCCCAGGGCTTCCCTGATGATGGCGGCTGTCTTCTCATCGGGCTCTACAAGGGGCAGGCGCGGCTTTCCCACCTTGAAGCCGATGTGGTTCAGGGCGAACTTCACCGGTACGGGGTTGGCTACGATGAACATGGCGTCCACCAGGGGGAGGAGGTGGCGGTGTATCTTGGCGGCTTCTGCCGTCCTGCCCTCCAGGAAGGCGTCCATCATCTCCTCGATCTGCTTGCCCACCAGGTGTGATATAACGCTGATTACCCCGTAGCCGCCCAGGGCCATAATATGCAGGGTGTCGTTATCGTTGCCGCTCCAGACGAGGAAGTCATCGGCGGCGTTGTCTATTATCTCGGCGATGGCGCCCAGGTCGCCGCTGGCTTCTTTAATCCCGACGATGTTGTCTATCCGGCTGAGCCGTATGACTGTCTCCGGCGCCAGGCTGACCACGGTGCGGGACGGGACATTATAGGGGATGCAGGGCAGGCCGGTCTGCGCGGCGACGGCCTTGAAGTGCTGGTACAGCCCCTCCTGGGTGGGCTTGTTGTAGTAGGGTACCACCAGCAGGCTGCCGTCTATGCCGGTCTTCTCCGCCCGCTGGGTGGCTACGATGGCTTCGGCGGTGTTGTTGCTGCCGGTGCCGGCTATCACCGCCCCGCGGTCGCCCACCGCCGCCTTCACCTCGGCGAACAGCTGCTGCTCCTCGTCCTTGGTGAGGGTAGGGGACTCGCCGGTGGTGCCCACCACCACCACCCCGTCGCTGCCGGAGTCGAGCAGGGCTAGCGCCAGCTTCTGGGCTTGCTCGTAGTCAACGTCCCCCTTCTCATTTAAAGGGGTCACCATCGCTGTCAGCAGTCGCCCTATCTTCTTCATGGCAGACCTCCGTGGTTTTTACCCATTCTCTCTTTATCATCTCTTCGGCGATCTGGACGGTGTTCAGAGCCGCCCCCTTGCGCAGGTTGTCGGCGGCGATCCACATCACCAGCCCGTTGGGGTTGGAGGAATCGGCGCGGATGCGCCCCACGAAGACCTCGTCGGTGCCGGCCGCCGCCCACGGCTGGGGATAGAGGCTGATAACCGGCTCGTCTATCACCTTGACTCCGGGGGCTTTGGCCAGGATGCGCCGCGCATCGTCGGCGGACATGGGCTTGGCGAACTCGATGTTGACCGCCATGCTGTGGCTGGTGAACACCGGCACGCGCACACAGGTCGCCGAGATCGCCATCTCATCGGCGTGCATTATCTTTCTGGTCTCCTCCACCATCTTCCACTCTTCCTTGGTGTAGCCGTTGTCCAGGAAGACATCTATCTCCGGCAGGGCGTTGAAGGCTATCTGGTGGGGATAGACATGGGGGATGGTGCTCCTGCCGTCCAGCACCTGCTTGGACTGGGTGGTCAGCTCGTCCACCGCCGCGGCGCCGGTGCCGGATACCGCCTGGTAGGTGGAGACGACGATGCGCTTGATGGGGCTGGCTTGATGCAGGGGATTCAGGGCTACCACCATCTGGATGGTGGAGCAGTTGGGGTTGGCGATAATCCCCTTGTGCCGCTGGATGTCCTGGGGGTTGATCTCCGGGACCACCAGGGGCACCGATTCCATCATGCGGAAGGCGGAGCTGTTGTCTACCACCACCGCCCCCGCCTGGCAGGCTATGGGGGAGAAGTAGCGGCTTAACTCTGCTCCGGCGGAGAACAGGGCGATATCCACCCCCCGGAAGGACTCCGGGACGGCCTCTTTGACCGTCATCTTGCCGTCGCCGAAGCTCACCCTCTTGCCGGCGGAGCGCTCAGACGCCAGTAGCTGCAGTGAGGACAGGGGGAAGTTGCGCTGTGCCAGCACCTTGGTGAACTCTCTGCCCACCATGCCGGTGGCGCCCAGAATAGCTACTTTGTATTCCTTCATTATCCTTCCTTTAGTCCGAGCAGGGCATCCAGGCCGTAGGTCAGCCCTTTTAGCCCGACCACCGCTTTGATGGCCAGTATCACGCCCGGCATATAGCACTCCCGGTTGATGGTGTCGTGGCGTATGCTCAGCGTCTGCTCGGCCGTTCCCAGGAGCACCTCCTGGTGCGCCATAAGCCCCGGCAGGCGGACGCTGTGGACGCTGACACCTTCGACATCTTTTCCACGGCTGTCGGCGCTCTCAGCCCCTGTGGGGCGCTGAAAAGGCTTGCCCCTGGCTTTGGCCATAGCCCTGGCGGTGGCCAGGGAGGTGCCGGAGGGGGCGTCAGCCTTCTTGTCATGGTGAAGCTCGATGATCTCGGCGTAATCGAAGTGCCTGGCGGCTATCTTGGCCAGGTGTGTCATCAGCACCGCCCCCAGGGCGAAGTTGGGCACTATCACCGCCCCCACCCCCTTCGCCTGGGCGAGACTGCCTATCTCTGAGATATCGTTCGTGGACAGTCCGGTGGTGCCCACCACCAGGTTAACGCCGCTCTTTATGGCGGCGTGGGCGGCGGGCATGGCGGCGCCGGCGATGCTGAAGTCCACCATCACATCGGGACGGCAGGCGGACAGCATGGCGGCCAGGTCGGCTGAGGCGGGGATATCCCCGGAGCCGTTGGGGAGGGGTAGGCTGTCCGCGGAACACGCCAGGTCTATGGCGCCCGCCATCTCCATGTCGGGCTCACGGCAGACGGCCGCCACCACCTGCCGGCCCATCCGGCCCAGTGCCCCGTGGACTGCTACCTTTATCATCTCTGCGGACCTATCCCCTCTTGTTGAAGGTATGCTTGCGGGGGCCTCTATCCCGGCCGCCGCTGTCGTGCTGCCTGCGGGGCGGGTGGCCGCCGTCGGGCGAGCGCTTCTTCTGGTCGTCTTGGCCGCCGTCGGACTTATCGAACGCGGCCCGTCGGGACAGGTTCACCCTGCCCATATCGTCAATGCCGATTACCTTGACGGTAATCTCATCGCCCGACTTGACCACATCGCCCACGCTGGCTACGCGGTGGTCGGCGAGCTCGCTGATGTGGACCAGCCCCTCTTTCTTGGGCAGTATCTCCACGAAGGCGCCGAAGTTGAGCAGGCGGGTCACCTTGCCGGTATAGATATCACCGACCTCGACATCCTTGGTCAGATTCTCTATCATCTGGATTGCCTTCAGGGCGCCTGCCTTATCGGGCGAATAGACGATGATGGAGCCGTCGTTCTCCACATCGATGGTGGTCTGGGTCTCCTCGGTGATGGAGCGGATGGTCTTGCCGCCGGTGCCGATGACGGCGCCTATCTTCTCAGGGGGAACGCTCATCTTATACACTCTGGGGGCGTGGACGCTTACCTCGGGGCGGCTGGAGACGATAGTCTGCTGCATGACATCCATGATGTGCCGGCGGGCGTCTTTGCCCTGCCGCAGGGATTCCTCCAGTGTGTCGGGGTCTATCCCCTTGAGCTTGGTGTCCATCTGCAGGGCGGTTATGCCCTCGCTGGTGCCGGCTATCTTGAAGTCCATATCGCCGTGGGCGTCCTCAATGCCTTCTATATCGGTCAGGATGACATGCTTGCCGTCCTCGCCGATTATCAGCCCCATGGCGATGCCGGCCACCGCCCTGGTCACCGGTATCCCGGCGTCCATCAGGGACAGGCTGGAGGCGCAGACGCTGGCCATGGAGGTGCTGCCGCTGGAGCTTAATACCTCCGATACCAGACGGATAGTATAGGGGAAGTCCTCTTCCTCGGGCAGTATGGGCAGCAGCGCCTTCTCCGCCAGGGCGCCGTGGCCTATCTCGCGGCGTTTGGGGGAGCCGATGCGCCCCACCTCTCCGCTGGAGAAGGGGGGGAAGTTGTAGTGGTGCATGAAGCCCTTGGTCTCCTCTATCCCCAGCCCGTCCAGCTGCTGTCTCTTCTTGGTGGAGCCTAGGGTGGTGATGGTGAGCACCTGGGTCTGGCCCCGCTGAAACAGGGCGGAGCCGTGGGTGCGGGGCAGCAGCCCCACCTCACAGTTTAGCGGCCGCACCTCGGTGAGGTTCCGGCCGCCGACACGCCGCCCAGTTTCCAGGGTGGATGTCCTTATCTCTTGGCGCACCATTTTGTCCAGGGCGTTCAGTATATCGGCCTCGGAGAATTTCTCCCCCAGGGCCTCCAGGCATTCCCGCTTTATCCCGGCCATGGCCTCCTCACGCTTCGGCTTTTCCGTCTCGCCCAGTGCCTGGGAGAGCCGTTCGCCGGCGATGGGCGCCAGCGCCTCGGCGGCTTCCGGGTTAAGCTCGATGGTGGGCGCTGCCACCTTGTCCTTTCCGCAGGCCTCCTTGAGCTGTTCCTGGAGGCTGATGATGTTCTGGTTCGCCTGGTGCCCGAACCTTATCGCCTCGGCGACGACGTCCTCGGACACCTCCTTGGCTCCCGCCTCCACCATGACCACCGCCTCCTTGGTGCTGGCCACGATGAGGTCCAGCTGGCTCTCGTCCAGCTGAACCATGGTCGGGTTGAGCACCATCTTGCCGTCTATGTAGCCGATGTTGACCGCGCTGACCGGGCCGTCAAAGGGAACCTCCGATAGCGACAGCACACAGGAGCCGCCGATAACGGCCAGTATGTTGGGGTCGTTTTCCTGGTCCGCGGAAAGGACGGTGATCACCAGCTGGATGTCCTTGCGCCACTCCTTGGGCAAAAGCGGGCGCAGGGGGCGGTCGGTGAGGCGCATGGCCAGGGTTGCCTCCTGGCTGGGCCTCCCCTCCCTGCGGATGAAGCCGCCGGGTATCTTGCCGGCGGCGTATAGCCTTTCCTCGTAGTCAATGGTCAGGGGGAGGAAGTTAACCCCCTCCCTGGGCTGCTCGCCGACGCAGGCCGTAACCAGCACCATGCTGTCCCCATAGCGGATGGTTACCGCCGCGTTCGCCTGCTGAGCCAGCTTTCTGGCCTCTATTTTGAGGACTCTTTCACCAACTTCACATTCAAAAGTTAAAGATTCCACCGATTCACTCTCCTATCTTTCTTAGGGCTGCCATTACTTGCGCAGCCCGAGTTTAGCAATAAGCTTCTGGTATCGTTTGGTATCCTCCCGGTTCAGGTAAGACAGCAGCCGTCTTCTCTGCCCTACCAGCTTGAGCAGACCGCGCTGGGAGTGGTAGTCGTGGCGGTTAGCCGCCATGTGCCCGGTGAGCTGGTTGATTCGCTCGGTGAGCAGCGCCACCTGAACCTCGGTCGAGCCGGTGTCCGCCTCGCTGAGCTTGAAGTCGCTGATTATAGCGCTCTTCTTTGTTTTCTCCAAATTTCTCTCCTCATCTGTTAGTTAAACGGGAAAATTATACCATAATAGGGGGGTGACTGTAAATCAGAACCACGGTCAAGCCAGCGGTCGTGGCGGCTTGACTTGATTATGGGCAGCGATTATAGTTAGCCCTGAATCCGGCTGTCCTATTGAGCCTTTTCACCCCTATTTCCCCGGGCTGCGGTGTATGATGAATGTCGGCATATGCAAGATAAGCCTGCGTCTCCCCGGAAATCGCTCTCTGAAGGGCAAGAGGCAGGTGGTGAAGTCCATCACCAGCCGGGTGGGCAACCAGTTCAATGTCTCCGTAGCCGAGGTGGACGACCACGACCGCTGGCAGCTGGCTACCCTGGGGGTGTGCTGCGTAAGCAACGATAAGCGCCACACCAACGAGGTCCTCTCCAAGGTGGTGGATTTCATCGCCGGTGGCCGCTTCCAGGTGGAGATGCTGGGCTATGAGATAGAGATTCTGCCCTGCTTTTAATCGCGTCATGGATAGCTCAGCCTTTATTAGCCATATCGCCTCCCTGCCGGACTACTGCGACCAGATGGTGCATGTCGAGCACATCCCGTACCGGCATCCCACCCTCGCCGACCTGGCCAAGCCGCTTCCCGAAAGCCTGCGCCGCCGCCTGGACGAGTGCCGGCTGCTCCCCCTCTACAGCCATCAGGCGGAGGCGGTGAACCGGGCACGGCGCGGCGGCAATGTGATGGTATCCACCTTCAGCGCCAGCGGCAAGACCCTGTGCTATAACATCCCGGTGCTGGAGTCAATCCTCGCCGAGAAGGGCAGCCGCGCCCTCTACCTGTTCCCCACCAAGGCGCTGGCTCAGGACCAGCTGCGCAATTTAAGGGAGATTGCCTGCCCCGACCTGGCGGGCGCCGACGACTTCACCACCTTCGACGGCGATACCCCCCCGGAGGAGCGCGCCGATATCAGAAAGAACGCTCGCATAATTATGACCAACCCGGATATGCTCCATCTGGGGATACTGCCCAATCATCAGTCCTGGGGACGGTTCCTGCGCCGGCTGCGCTATGTGGTGGTGGACGAGGCCCATATCTACCGGGGTGTCTTCGGCTCCCATGTCGCCTGCGTGCTGCGCCGCCTGCGCCGCCTGTGCCGGCTCTACGGCTCACAGCCGCAGTTCATCTGCTCCTCGGCGACCATAGCCAACCCCGGCGAGCATGTGGAGAAGCTCACCGGGCTGCCTTTCGACATCGTGGACAACGACGGCTCCCCCTGCGGCGGCAAGGAGTTCGTCTTCTGGAACCCGCCGCTGATAGACGAGGCCAAGAGCCTGCGCCGCAGCGCCAACAGCGAGGCGACTGCCCTGTTCACCGAGCTGGTGAGCCGGGATATCCGCAGCCTGGCGTTCGCCCGCACCCGCCGCCTCACCGAGCTTATCTATATCTACTCGCGGGACCGGCTGGCGAAGATGAACACGTCTTATGCCGACCGCATAAAGCCCTACCGGGCCGGCTATCTCCCCCAGGAGCGGCGGCTGATAGAGCAGGAGCTGTTCTCCGGGGTGCTCACCGGGGTGGTGGCCACCAATGCCCTGGAGCTGGGGATAGACATCGGCGACCTGGAGGCGACCGTCCTGGCCGGCTATCCGGGGAGCATCGCCTCGGCCTGGCAGCAGGCGGGCCGGAGCGGCCGGGGCAAGGAGCAGTCGTTGAGCTTCCTGGTGGCGCTGGACAACCCCCTGGACCAGTACTTCATGCACCACCCGGAGCTGTTCTTCCAGGGGAGCTTCGAGCACGCCCTGGTCAACCCGGCCAACAGCTATATCCTGGAGGGGCACCTGCTCTGCGCCGCCTGGGAGATGCCTCTGTCCGGCGGCGATGAAGCCTTCTTCGGCGACACCTTCGCCGGGGAGGTGGCCGGTATGACGGAGCAGGGGCTGCTCAAGGGGCGGCGGGGTCGGTGGTACCCGTCCACGGCCATCTCCTATCCGGCGGGGGGGATAAACATCCGCTCCACCTCCGGGGAGGGCTATGCCGTGGTGGACGCCGCCACCGGCACCCTGCTGGAGACGGTGGAAGCCAGCGTCGCCTTCTTCCAGGTTCACCCCGGCGCCATCTACCTCCATCAGGGCGAGTCCTACCTGGTCACCAAGCTGGACATAGACGGCCGCACCGCCTACGTCAAGCCCACCGACGCCACCTATTACACCCAGAGCAAGGACAACACCGACCTGACCATCACCAGAGCCGTCGAGGAGAGACGTTGCCAGAACACGGTAGTCTCCCTGGGGGAGGTGGAGGTGACCACCGTGGTCTGCGGCTACAAGAAGAAGCGGCAGTTCACCGAGGAGGTCATCGGGGAGGAGCCGCTGAAGCTGCCCCCCCAGCGCTTCCCCACCGTGGCGCTGTGGTTCGCCATCCCGCCCCGGGTGGAGGAAGCCTTGGACAAGGCTGATTTGGATCTCGCCGGCGGGCTTCATGCCGTGGAGCATGCCGCCATCGCCATCCTGCCCCTGTTCGCCCTGTGCGACCGCAACGACATCGGCGGGGTATCCACCCCCCTCCACCCCGATACCGGCAAGCCCCAGGTCTTTATTTACGATGCCTATCCCGGCGGCATTGGCATCACCGAGAAGGGTTTTGCTATAATAGAGCCATTATGGCGGGCGACCCTCAAGGTGATAGCGGAGTGTCCCTGCCAGGAGGGCTGCCCCAGCTGTATCCAGTCGCCCAAGTGCGGCAACAACAACCAGCCCCTGGATAAGAAAGCGGCTGAGGTCATACTGAAGGGGCTATTGCGGGAGTAAAAGCGGGGCGAAGCCCCTCTTAAAATAATTTCCCCTTCCCCTTACTAAGGGGAAGGGGATAAAGGGGATAGGGTTGATTACCATAAGCATAGACCCGGTGGCGTTTACCTTCGGCTCCTTTGAGATAAGGTGGTACGGCATCATCATCGCCCTGGCTATCATGGCGCTGGCGCTGTGGATGTGGCGGCAGTTCGTCCGGCACAAGAAAAGCATCCCGCCCGTCGACCCCTTTGTGGCCGTTCCCGCCGTCGCCTCCGGCTTCGGGATGGCCAAGCTGTTCCATGTCATCGACCTGTGGGGGTACTACAGCCAGAACCTGGGGGAGGTGTTCAGCGGCGGCGGGCTGAGCGTCTACGGCGGCATCGTCGGCGGCAGCCTGTTCTTCTGGATATACAGCATCAAGCGAAACTACCCCTTCTGGTTCATCGCCGACCTGGCGGCGCCCGGCACCATGCTGGCGCAGTCTATCGGCAGGATCGGCTGCACCATAAACGGGTGCTGTTACGGGCAGGCCTGCGATGTGGCGGCGCCGTCCTGGCTGCCCTGGGGGATAATCTATACCCACCCCAACAGCTATGCCCCCCTGGGGGTGGCCACCATGCCCATCACCGTCTACGAGATGGTATTCGGCTTCGCCCTGTTCGGGGTGCTGCTTAAATTAAGGGGCAGGCTCAAGCCCGACGGCTCCCTGTTCCTGGTCTACCTCATCGCCTACTCGGCGTGGCGGCTGGGCATCGGCTTCTTCCGGACGGGGACGATTCATCTTCTCGGGCTGCAGGCGGCGCAGTATATCGCCATCGCGGTGCTGGCGTTCGCCGCTGCGGTGCTGGCCTACCGGGTGCGCCGGGCGCGAAAGCCGTCTTAACCCCGTTATGAGGGGGCGAAGTCGGCCAGGTTGAGCCGCAGCCTGTCCTCCCCGCTCCACTTGTCTATCTCCAGATTGAAGACCACATCCAGGGGCGAGACCGCCTCCGCCAGGCGCTCCCCGCAGTGGAAGCCCACCCCGTCCCAGACGGTGTTGTCCTGCTTCAGCCTCATCTTGAGGTG
>CAYLMC010000008.1:22114-24442 GCA_964384865.1 uncultured Dehalococcoidales bacterium
GGAAGCCCACCCCGTCCCAGACGGTGTTGTCCTGCTTCAGCCTCATCTTGAGGTGGTCCCCGCTGTTGCCCATGGTGCGGCAGCTGACCACCTCCACCCGGCGGCTGACGAATCTCGGCACGGGGTTGCCGCAGCCGAAGGGAGCCAGCCGTTGAATAGACTGGAAGGTATTCCCGCCCAGCTCGGGCAGGGTGACCTCGGCGTCTATCTCCATCTGGGGCTGGAGGTCGGTCTCTTTCAGCCTGGCGTCCGCCAGCCGGCGCAGACACTTCTTGAAGTCCGGCAGGTTCTCCGTGGGCAGGGTGAAGCCGGCCGCCTGGGAGTGCCCGCCGAAGTGGGACATCAGTTCATGGCACTGGTTCAGTGCCTGGATGATATTGAATTCGGGGATGCTGCGGCAGCTGCCGCTGCTGGTGCGCTCCCCGGTGCGGATGACGATGGTGGGGCGGTAGAACTCGTCGGACATCCTGCCGGCCACCAGCCCGGCGATGCCCAGGGGGTATTCCTTGCCGTCGGCTATCAGCAGCGAGGTTATCCCTTCGGCCAGCACCTGCTCCCTGGCTCTGTCCAGGGCGGTGGCGGTCATCTTCTGTCTCTCGGCGTTCTTCTCGTCCAGCCATACGCTGAGCTGGCGGGCTTCCGGCAGTGAGCCGGTCATCAGCAGCTTGTAGCTGGTCATGGCGTGCGCCAGCCTGCCGGCGGCGTTCAGCCGGGGCACCAGCACCCAGGAGACATTCTCCGAGTCTATGCTGCCCTGCGTCAGCCCGGTCTGGTCTATCAGCGCTCTCAGCCCGGGGCGGGGGCGGCTGTTTATCATCTTCAGCCCCTCCTTGACCAGGTAGCGGTTCTCCCCCATCAGGGGGGCGATATCGGCTATGGTTCCCAGCGCCACCAGGTCCATCATCTCCTCCGCCTGCTTTTCTTTGCCCATTCCCTGCAGCAGCGCCTGGATGAGCTTGAAGGCTACCCCCACCCCGGTCAGCTCCGGGAAGGGGTACTCGGAGTTGGGCAGCTTGGGGTCCACGGCGGCTATTGCTGGGGGTATCTCGGGGAGGGGGGTGTGGTGGTCGGTGATGACGATGTCCAGCCCCTTCCGCTGCGCCTTCTCCACCTCGGCGACGGCGGTAATGCCGCAGTCCACGGTGACCACCAGGCTGATGCCGTCCTTTCTCAAGCCCTCCAGGGTGGCCGTCTTCAGCCCGTAGCCCTCGGTGAGGCGGTGGGGTATGTAGGGGATGACATCGCCGCCCAAGCCCGTCAGCCCCTGGACCAGAAGGGCGGTGCCGGTGATGCCGTCGGCGTCGAAGTCCCCGTAGACGGCTATCTTCTCCCCGGAGAGCAGCGCTCGGTAGATTCTGCCCGTGGCCGCCTCTATGTTGGGGAGGAGGCAGGGGTCGGCGGAGAGGTCGCTGCCGCCGGCCAGGAACGGCTCTATCTGGTCATGCTCGGTGATGCCGCGGTTATAGAGGAGCTGCGCCGCCAGCGGGGACAGTCCTGCGGCGCGGGCGAGGAACTGGGGAGGGGCGGGGGGCAGGAGGTTCCATCGGCTATGGTTCAAGCTCTATCGCCTCTCCGTTTCATAATTCTTTTTCGACGACTTTATCTTCAATGTTCTTTAGGCTCTTAGCTATTTCATCTAGGGCGTATGAAATGCTATTAAGCGCATCAACAATATCGACTAGTTTCATTATTGCATTAGTATCCATAAGATTAAAGCCTCCTTTTTTAGTAATTATACCATGCTAATGACTTGATAAATCATGTAGGGTTATAATAGCTGCATGATGAGGCGGTCAATCGGGAGATGACGGCGAAAAAAGAAAACGACAGGATTAAAATCGCTCTGGACAGCCTGGGGTGCAAGCTGAACCAGGCGGAGATGGAGCTACTGGGCAGACGGTTCGCTGCGGCGGGTTACGAAGTGGTCGCCCCCGGCGAGGGCGCCGATGTCTATATCCTCAACACCTGCACCGTGACCCGTATGGCTGACAGCAAGTCCCGCCAGCGCCTCCGGGCTGCCCATCGCCGCCGCCCGGCTATCCTGGTGGCGGCCACCGGCTGCTACGCCCAGCGCGCCCCGGAGGAGCTTTCCCGCATCGACGGGGTGGGGTTGGTGGTAGGAAACGAGGACAAGCCGAACCTGGTGCGGCTGGTGGCGAATGCCGGCTATCCGTCCTCGCCGGAGATGCCGTCCGAAACGGCTTTCCGCACCCGCGCCATGATCAAGATTCAGGACGGCTGCTATAACCGCTGCGCCTACTGCATCGTCCCCCTGGTGAGGGGTGGGGGGAGGAGCCTCGCTCCGGCCAGGGTGCTGGCGGAGGTGAA
>CAYLMC010000009.1:0-9067 GCA_964384865.1 uncultured Dehalococcoidales bacterium
GGTGAACCCCAGCGGGATGATGGTGCCGCGCAAGTCCTACGCCTGCGCCATGCCCCTCGCCCCCGGCGGCGGCAAGTCGGCGGAGAAGTGCGTGGAGATGGACAGGGAGTGGATGCAGCACGGTTCCAAGTCTCGGTAAAGTCTGGCATAAAGGACTTTGGAAACAGCATACGGATATGGCTAAAGAGGATAAAGGGGCAAAGGGTCAGAAGCCGCCCAAGGTTGTCTTTCAGCCGTCGGGGCGGAGGGGCGACATCTCCGCCGGCGATAACCTGATGCGGGCTTCGAACAGGCTCGGCGTGGACATCGAGGGGCTGTGCGGCGAGAAGGGCACCTGCGGCAAGTGCAAGGTCAGGGTGGAGGAGGGGTTCTTCGCCAAGTACGGCGTCGACTCCGCGATGGCCAACCTGTCCCCCCCCAACGACGCCGAGAAGAAAGCCCTCACCGCCCAGGAGCAAGAAGACGGCTACCGACTCACCTGCCAGGCGAAGGTTCACGGCGATGTGGTCGTCTTCGTCCCCGAGGAGAGCCGCCTGAGCAAGCAGGTGGTGCGTAAAGAGGCCGGCGAGATAAGCGTGGAGCTGAAGCCGGCGGTCAAGAAGTATCTGGTCCAGATAATCCCTCCCAGCCTGGATGACAGCATGGGGTGCTGGGAGCGCCTCCAGGCCGCCCTGAAAAAGAACTTCTCCCTGAAGGGCCTCGCCATAGACTACCAGGTACTGCGCACTTTGCAGAAGGTGATGCGCCGGGGCAAATGGAAGGCGACGGTATCGGTGTGGATGGGGCGGGAGGTGGTCAATGTCGAGCCCGGTCTGGTGGACAAGGGCTACGGGCTGGCCGTGGACATCGGCACCACCACGGTGGCGGCCTATCTCTGCGACCTCACCGTCGGCCAGATAGTGGCTTCGGGCTCACTGATCAACCCCCAGGTGGCCTACGGCGAGGATGTTATGTCCCGCATCAGCTACTCCATGAGCCACGGCGACGGCCTGACCAGTATGAACCAGGCCATCGTCAAGAGCCTCAACAAGCTGGCCGGGCGCACCGCCGCCGCGGCGGGCATCAAGCACAGCGCCATCGTCGATGTCGCTATCGTGGGCAACACCTGCATGCACCACATATTCCTCAATTTAGACCCCCAGTATATCGGGGCGGCGCCGTTCTCGCCGGCGCTGAACCACTCCACGGATGTCAAGGCCCGCGACCTGGGGATAAAGATAGCCCCGGGGGCCTATATCCATGTCCTGCCCATAGAGGCCGGGTTCGTCGGCGCCGATAATGTCGGCGTGCTCATCGCCACCGAGCCCTATAAACAGGACAAGATACAGCTGATAATAGACATCGGCACCAACGGCGAGCTCATTCTGGGCAACCGCAAGCGGCTGGTGTCCTCCTCCTGCGCCACCGGGCCCGCCTTCGAGGGCGCCGAGATAAAGTTCGGCATGCGCGCCGCGCCGGGGGCGATAGAGAAGATAAGGATAGACCCCCAGACCAAAGAGGTGCGTTTCAAGGTCATCGGCAACGACGGCTGGAGCGACGAGACGGACGGCATCGGTGCCAAGGGCATCTGCGGTTCCGGGATAATAGACGGCGCCGCCCATCTGTTCACCGCCGGCATCGTGGATAAGACCGGCCGCTTCGCCACAGACCTGAAAACCCCCCGCCTGCAGACGAACGACGGCCAGAAGGAGTTCGTCATCGCCTGGGCGAAGGAGACCGTCATCGAGCGGGATATCGTCCTCTGCCAGAAGGATGTCAGGAACATCCAACTGGCCAAGGGGGCGATGTACGCCGGAGCCAAGATTATGATGCGCCAGCTGGGGGTGAAGAAGCTGGACGGGATTATGCTTGCCGGAGCCTTCGGCAGCTATATAGACACAGAATCGGCGGCGGCTATGGGGCTGTTCCCGGACTGCCTCCAGAAGAAGATAACGGCGGTGGGCAACGCCGCCGGAGACGGGGCGCGGATGGCGCTGCTCAATGTGGACAAGAGGGCTGAAGCCGATGAAATGGCCAGGCAGGTGGACTATATAGAGCTGACCACCGAGCCCGACTTCCAGACGGTGTTCAGCCAGGCGATGTGGTTCCCTCACATGAATGACGGCTTCCCCAGCCTGAAGAAAGCGTCCGGCAAGGGCAAGTCCTAAAAGACCCTTCGCCGGCTCAAAGGGGGCGTTTGAGCCCCCTTCGCTATTTAACCCCGGTAAGCCCCTCGGTTGACCGGCGCACCGCCGGCGGAATATAATGGGGCGTGTTAGGGGAGGTGAGGGGTCGCTGTGCCGAAGTGGCGGAATGGTAGACGCGCTACGTTCAGGACGTAGTGTCCGCAAGGGCGTGTGAGTTCGAATCTCACCTTCGGCACCACCGCTTTCGCGCTTGTAGCTCAGTTGGATAGAGCGCAGCCCTGCGGAGGCTGAGGTAGTGGGTTCGAGCCCCACCAAGCGCGCCATTTCGGGCGGTTAGCTCAGTTGGTCAGAGCACCTGCTTTACACGCAGGGGGTCAGAGGTTCGAGTCCTCTACCGCCCACATCCACCACCCCTCCAGGACTTACGACACCCTATCACCTATTCCCCCTGCCCCTCTGGGTGTTCGAGTCCTCTACCGCCCACCAAGCGCGATGTCGGCGGGAAAGAGCTTCTCCGGGAGATAGACGAAACTATTTCAAAGACCCCCAAGTCTCCCAGTTGATATCTCTGCCCGGGTAGGCCACCTTTTTGAAAGGCCATTTTTCGGCAATCCATTTCCTGACGGCATTGTATAGAACTGGATCCAAGCCTTCGTTATAAGCGCTCTTTCTGACCCACATATAGACTTCGGCCTCAAAGCCTTCTTTCACGGCGGGAAAGATATACACGCAGCCCAGGCACTGGCTTTCGTCCAGTTTCATTACCGTGTAGGCGAAAGACGAGCGCATTTGAAACTCTTTTTGATGCCAGCCCAAATCAATTAAGTCTTGTTCCTGTGTTAAATCATGAGGCGGCCATTTTAGGCGCGGCCCGAAGATGCCCTGTAGATGCTCCAGGCTTGTCATTACGGCATCATAGTCTTTCACCACATCGTTTACGGTCAATACCCGTAAACGAAACTTATCGGTCTGTAAAACCTGTGGAACTTCGAAATCCGGTGAAACTAATGGCTTGTTCATTTTTCCCCCAGCGTATTGGCCTGCGAAATCCGCCGGATGCTCAGCCCTGTTTCAGCTCCCGGCCCATGCTGAACGCCTTGCCGATGACTTTCCCCAGCGCCAGGTACTGGGTGGTGGGGGAGGGGGCGTAGGTGAGCGGGTTTATCTTGTCTATGTCCGGCTTGCCGCCGGTGAGGCAGCTTGGGGAGAGGTGGGTCTCCTCTATCCTGCCGATGGCCAGGGCATGGCTGCCCAGGTCCAGGGTCTCCACCAGCTGGCACTCCAGGTTGACCGGGCACTGCTCTATCATGGGGGCGCTGCCCAGCCTGCCGTAGAACACCTTGAAGCGGCATGCCGCCACCTTGTCCACCCTGGCTCCGGAGGCTATCCCGCAGTAGTCCGCCTCTTTGGCCATGTCTGCCGACGGGATGTTGACCGAGAATGTCCCGTTCTCCCGGATGCCTTTCAGGGTGTGCCGGCTGTGCCGTATCGCCACCGATATCATGGGGGGCTCGCCGTTGGCGATGCCGCCCCAGGCGACGATCATGAAGTTGGCTTTGCCGTCTATATCGGCTCCCACCAGGAAGGCGGGCATGGGGTAGACCAGCGTTTGCGGTCCCAGGGTGACCTTGTTCATGGTTTGCTCTCTAGGTCCAGCAGCTCGTAGCTGAGGTTGTCTTCGGTGAGCGTCTGCACCAGCCAGGGGATGTCGTCCTCCACGCAGACCACCACTGATGACAGCCCGGAGCGCGCCGCCTCCACGGCGGCCTGCTTCACCCCGTAGAAGTACTGGGGGGCGGCGCCGATGCGTTTCAGCGCCGTCAGGGCTTCTATGCCGATGGCTCCCAGCAGGGGCGCGGCGGCGGTCTCCGTCTTGAGCCTGGCCAGGTCCACATTCCTGGAGCCGCCCTGCTGGATGCCGGGCACCTTCAGTATGGTTATCTGGCCCATCTCCAGCTCCACTATCCCCTCTATGTGGGAGATGCCCACATCTTCACCTTGTGCGGCATCCGCGCTGGCTTTGCCGGTGGCTCCCTTGCCGGAGACCTCGGTGGCCACCAGCACCCCGCCCTTCATCACCAGCCCCACCTTCTGCCCCCGGGACAGGTCGCTACCCGCCACCGCCGTGCAGATGGTAAGCCCCCCTATCACCCTCTCGGCGAGGACGGAGTAGTTGTCCAGGTCGCTGAGCACTTTAAGCATCCAGTTGACGCCCTCCCTGGTCACCCGGTACTTGGAGCGCCCGTCCGAAGCCACCCAGCCGTCCTCTATCAGCTTCTCTATATACTGGGAGATCGCCTGCGGGGTGAGGCTGAGCCTGGAGGCGATGTCTTTCTGCTGGATGCTGGGCTGACCGCCGGCCAGCTCCACCAGTATGCGGAACCTGGTCAGCAGCCCTTTGTCCTGAAATATCTGCATGGCACTGGTGTAACTTTAGTGTCCACTGCTGATTTTGTCAATGGCTGACGCCTTGTCTGCGGGTTGCCGCGTTACTGCGGCTGGACGGCGTCCACGAAGAGGTGGACAGTGCTGTAGACCCCGTCCCGGTCCAGACGGTAGAGCCGGAACTCAACCTTCTGTCCGGCGCCCGGTCTGTTCAGGGTGAAGCTGGCGCTCTGCTGCCACTTTGCGTCGTCCGACAGGGTCACCGGGCCCATATCGCCGCCGGTGATGCCGTTGACCGCTGTCTCCAGCCGATAGGTTACATCCTGGTGCTCGTGGTTGACCACCATGGCGGTGACCGCGCCCGGCTCGCCCACCATCAGCTCGGCGGGGTAGTCCCTGGCCTCGCCCCCCGCCCCTAGGATGTAGAACTCGGTGAAGCCCTCGCTGGTGTCGGGGGTGGTGGAGAAGTAGCCCAGGGCGCCTACCGTCCCTATAGCCACGCCGGCCAGGATGATAGCCAGCGTCCGCCTGCTGATCTTACGCCGTTTCCGGCGGGGAAGGCTTGGTTTGAAGGCTGCGCTGCTTCTTTTCACCCTGGCTGATACTCTCCACAGGCTTGATGTCCTCACTATACAGCAAACGGCGGGGGCGGGCAAGGGACTCCGCTCCCTGTTAGCGGACATCTGTCAGCGATAATATCACATCATATAGCTGTTGCGCAATAAATAAAATGCCAGCTGGCAATTTTATTCGGTTTCATATTGACAACTGTCATAAGATGGTTTATTATTTGAATCGGTTGCTATGTATGGTAGACACTCATATGATATAGCAAGTGGTGCGCAATGGAGAACCTGAAAGACAATTTGAAGACACTGCGAAAGAGAAGTGGCTGGTCACAGGAGGATCTGGCGCGGGAGGTAGGCGTCAGTCTGTCCACGGTGCAGCGCTGGGAGAGCAAGAGAGCCAAGCCGATTCGTCTGGCTCGGCGCGAGTTGGAGAAGCTTTTCCGGGACGCAGACATCGGCCAGGATTAGTGACAGGTAGTCGAGCCGAGTTTCAGTATCCAGGCTTATACTGAGGGCGGAGCAATCTGTAATTACGGGGGGGCAATGGAACAACCGCAGCGGAATCGTCCCAAGACGATAGCCGCCATTCCCGGCTTCAATGTGGGGAGGTTCATCGGGGAGGTGGTAGCCCGGGCGGCGGAGCATGTCGACCAGGTCATCGTCATAGATGACGGCTCCAGCGACGACACCGCCGAAAAAGCCAGGGGCGCCGGCGCCGAGGTCATCAGCCACGGCGTGAATAAGGGCTATGGGGAGGCGATCAAGTCCTGCTTCAAGGCGGGGCGCGCCAACGGCGCCGATATCCTGGTTACCCTGGACGGGGACGGCCAGCACAACCCCGACGAGATCCCGGACATAATCGCCCCCATCCTGGGCGGGCGCGCCGATGTGGTCATCGGCTCACGTTTCTTAAGCGAACAGACAGACATGCCTCGCTACCGCAGGCTGGGCATCAAGGTCATCACCCTGCTGCTCAACCTGGGCGCCGGCAGCAAGGTACGCGACGCCCAGAGCGGCTTTAGGGGCTATTCCAGGCGTGCCTTCCAGGCGATATCACCCACCGAGGATGGTATGAGCGTCAGCGTGGAGACGCTGATAAGGGCTGCCGCCGCCGGCTTCAAGATAGACGAGGTGGCCACCTCCTGCTGCTACCACCCCGGTAGCTCCACCAGGAACCCGCTGCGGCACGGTGTGGAGGTCGCCCTCTCCGTGGTGCGGCTGCGAGCCGCCAGCCTTATGGGGAGGTTGGGGATAGACCCCGCCCCGCCGGAGCCGGCCTTCGCCTATGCGGTGGGGGGTGAGGGGATGAAGGTAGCCCTGATAAGCCCGCCCCAGAATGATAGATACGCCCAGCCCCCCATGGGGCTAGCCCTGCTGGGGGCGATATTACAGAGGTCAGGCTATCGCCCGGCGATACTGGACGCCAACGCTTTTGAAATCCTGCCGGAGGAGGTGCCCTCGCTGGTGGCCGGTGCCGATGTGGTCGGGCTGACCGCCATGACCCCCACCATGGGCGCCGCCGCCGATATCGCCCGCTACCTGAAACAGTCCTATCCTCATACCGAGATCGTGCTGGGGGGCGCCCACGCCACACTGCTGCCGGAGGAGACGCTGGCGAACACCCCGCAGATAGATGTCATCGTGCGGGGGGAGGGGGAGAAGACCTTCCTCCGTCTGCTGGAGGCGATAGAGAAGGGGGAAGACTTCGCCGACATCCCCGGCGTCAGCTACAGAAAAGATAACAAGATAGTGAGCAACGCCATGGAGGACGGGGAGATAGATATGGAACCCCTGCCCTTCCTCGCCTATCATCTTCTCCCCTGGCAGAGATACCGCCCCCACCCGCCCCACGGCCGGGCGCGCCCCTTCGCCGCCATCATCACCAGCCGGGGCTGCCCCTATAAGTGCAGCTACTGCTCCAAGCCCGTCTTCGGCTCCCGCTTCCGCGGGCAGTCGCCACAGCGGGTGGTCGCCGAGATAAAACACTATGTGGACGGCTTCGGGGTCAGGGAGATCGCCTTCTACGACGATGTCTTCACCCTGGATAAGAAGCGCGCCTATGCCATCGCCGATGAGATTATAGAGGCGGGGATAGAGATAAACTGGACCTGCGAGACGCGGGTCAACCTGGTGGACCGCAAGCTTCTGGAGCACATGAAGCGCGCCGGCTGCTACGCCGTCGCCTACGGGATAGAGTCGGCATCGCCGGAGATACTGAAGATTATAGACAAGGGCATCTCCCTGGACGAGGTGGAGAAGGCGGTGGCAATCACCCGGCAGGCCGGCCTGCAGACGATAGGCTACTTCATGCTCGGCTCCCCCGGCGAGACGCCGGAGACCATCAGGAGCACCCTGGACTTCGCCCGGCGGCTGAAGCTGGACTTCGCCCAGTTCGCGGTGACCACCCCCTTCCCCAGCACCAAGCTCTACGATATCTACCGTCAGGAGGGCAGGGGGGATGACATCCCCTGGGAGAGCTTCGTCTATGCCGGCGCCGGCTCCCGGAAGACTCCGGTGTTCGACAGCCCCGCTCTCAGCCGGGAGGACCTGGCCGGCTGGGTGAAGCGCGCCTACAAGGGGTTCTACCTGCGCCCGGGCTACCTGGGGCAGCGGCTGCGCCGCATCTCATCCCTGGGAGACTTGAAGGTCAATATCAAGGGGCTGTCCATGCTGTGGGACAGCGTCAGGGGATAACCATCTGTGAGGAGAGATAATCGGTGAAAAGGTGTACCACATGCATCCTGCCGGAGACATTCCCCGGCATAGAGTATGACCGCGACGGGGTGTGCAACTACTGCCGCAGCTACCAGCCGGTGGAGGTCTATGGCGAGGAAGAGCTGGAGAAGGTGCTGGCTAGCTACCGCAACCGCGGGGGCAGATACGACTGCATCGCCCCGGTGAGCGGGGGCAGGGACAGCTCCTTCGTCCTCCACCAGATGGTGAAGAAGTATAACATGCGCACCCTGGCGCTGACCGTGGACAGCGGCTTCATCACGTCGGAGGGGGTGCGTAACCTGAAGCAGATAACCGATGTCCTCGGCGTGGAGCATGTCGTCCTCAAGGACGAGAGGCGGATAGCCACCGCCAAGAGCAACGCCAGGAAGAAGTTCCACGGCTGGCTTGAGAAGCCGTCCATCAATACCATCATCCCCATCCTCAACAGCGGGGATAAGACCATGAATCTGCAGATGGCGCGCTACGCTAAGGAGCACGACATCCCCCTGGTTTTAGGGGGCAATATCATCGGCAACTCCACCATAGAGAAGGATCACTGGAAGACCGGCTTCATGGGCATCGTCCAGGAGGAGGACGGCTCGTTCTCCAGATATGACAAAGCCAAGCTGCTGCTGCTGCTCCTGAAGGAGTATATGGGCAACCGGGCCAACTACCAGTGGCCTATCCTCAAGGAGTACCTGGCGGGCGCCGCCGTCTACTTCTTCGAGCCGCTGTTCATCCCCAAAGGCGTGGATTTCCTCGGCTTCTACGACTACATCTACTGGGATGAGAAGCAGATAGTGTCCACGGTGTGCGACGAGCTGGGGTGGATGGGGGCGGACGACACCAGCGCCACCTGGCGCATAGACGACGCCGCCTACCCGCTTATCAACTACCTGTATTACCGGCTGGTGGGCTTCACCGAGCACGACGAGCTCTACAGCAAGATGGTACGCGAGGGGCAGCTCACCAGGGACGAGGCGCTGGAGAGGTGCCTCGCCGACCACAAGCCTCGCCTTTCCCTCATCAGAAAGGACTTCGAGGAGCTGGAGGTGACCAGGAAACAGGTGGACGAAGCCCTGGCGACCTATAAGGAGAAGCTGTGGCGGCAGTACTACGGGAAGCGTAGCGTAAGATGAACATACTGATAGTCCAGGACACCGATTGGATACGGCGGAACCCGATTCACTACCACCACCTCGCCGAGAGGCTGGTGTGGAGAGGGCACCGTGTCCGGGTTATAGACTACGAGATACTGTGGCGGGAGGAGGG
>CAYLMC010000009.1:9167-15627 GCA_964384865.1 uncultured Dehalococcoidales bacterium
CCCACCGTGTTCTACTCCATAGACATAGACTACCGGCTGGTGCCGTTCCGCTTCCTCCAGCCCTTGGCCAAGATAATGGAGCGCCGCAACATCCGCAGCGCCGACCTGGTGATGGCGATAAACAAGGGGCTTAAGGACTATGTCATCCGCATGGGGGCAAGCGGCGGCAGCATCCCGGTGCTCCGGCCGGGGGTGGATTTCCAGAAGTATGACCCCGCCACCGACGGCGGCGAGATACGCGCCCGCTACGGCATCAAGCCGTCCGATAAGGTGCTGCTGTTCATGGGCTGGGTGTATCACTTCTCCGGGCTGAAGGAGGTCGCCCGCGAGATGTCCAAGATGAATGATAAAAGCGTCAAGCTGCTGGTGGTCGGCGACGGGGACGCCGTGGCTGACCTGGAGCGGATGAGGGAGGGATACGGGCTGGGGGCGCAGCTTATCCTGACGGGCAGGCAGCCTCACCAGACCATGCCCGCCTTCATAGCCGCCGCCGATGTCTGCCTGCTGCCGGCATACGACAACGAGATTATGCGGGACATCGTCCCCATCAAGCTGTACGAATACATGGCCATGAAGAAGCCCATCGTCTCCACCCGGCTGCCCGGCGTCGTCCAGGAGTTCGGCGAGGACAGCGGCTTGGTATATGTGAATAAGCCTGAGGACGCCCTGGCCCAGGCGGTGAGCATTGCCGGCAACGGCGTCGCCACCGAGTTGGGGGCCAAGTGCCGCCGCTTCGTAGCCAAGAGCAGCTGGGACAGCGTCACCGACGAGTTCGAGTCCGTCCTGGAGGATGCCGTCAGGCGGCACCGGGGGAGGGCGCCGGTATGAAGGTGCTCATTATGGGCGCCGCCGGGATGCTGGGGCACAAGCTGTATCAACGTTTGTCCCCGGACTGCGATGTCGCCGGCACGATAAGGGGCGGTTATGACGACATAAGCGGCTTCGGCTTCTATGACAAGGCGCGGATATACCCCGGAGTGGATGCCCGGGATATATCGGCGGTGGCGGAGGTTGTGTGGCAAGCTGGCCCGGATGTGGTGGTCAACGGCATCGGGGTGGTTAAGGCACTTCAGGAAAAGGCAGGGATAGCCCTCGACATCCAGCTGAACGCGCTGTTTCCCCACCAGCTCTATGACATCTGCCGCGCCGGGGGGATACGGCTGATTCACATCAGCACGGACTGCGTCTTCTCCGGCAGGAAGGGAAGCTACCGCGAGGACGACCCATCGGACGTCGAGGATATCTACGGCAAGACCAAGTACCTGGGGGAGGTGAGGGGTCAGGGGGCGCTGACGGTGCGGACATCGTTCATCGGCCGGGAGCTGAAGGGCGCCAACGGGCTGCTGGAGTGGTTCCTATCCCAGCGCGGCGGCAGCGTCAACGGCTTCACTGGCGCCGTGTTCTCCGGCTTTCCCAGCCTGCATCTGGCCGGCATCATCGCCGATATCATCGCCGAACATCCCGCCATGAGCGGCTTGTATCACCTATCCTCGCAGCCGATAACCAAGTTCGCGCTGCTGACCATGATAAATGAGGCCATGGGGCTGGGGACGGAGATAGTGGAGCGCTCCGACTTCTCCTGCGACCGCAGCCTGGACTCGACGCCCTACCGGGAGGAGACCGGGTTCACCCCGCTCCCCTGGCGACGGATGGTCGCCGAGATGGCTGGGGACGCCGAGCAGTATACCAAGTGGAGGTAAGGATGGATTTTCAGGATAAAACCGTGTTGATTACCGGCGGCACCGGCTCCCTGGGGAGGCACCTGGTGCGCAGCATTCTGAACGGCGGCTTCGGCAAGCCCCGGCAGGTTATCGTCTTCTCCAGGGACGAGGACAAGCAGTACGCCATGGAGCTGGAGTGGAAGAACCTCAAAGCCGCCACCGACGACCTGTTCTACAACAACAACGACGGCATCCTCAGCTTCCGCCTCGGCGATGTCCGGGACTACGAATCAGTTGTCAGGGTGGTCAAAGAGGCGGATGTGATAATCCACGCCGCCGCCCTGAAGCAGGTCCCCATCGGGGAGTACTTCCCCTTCGAGTCGGTGCGGACGAACATCCTGGGGACGCAGAACATCATCCGCGCCATCGTGGAGAGCGAGAACAAAGTGGACACCGTGCTGGCCATCTCCACCGACAAAGCCTGCAAGCCGGTGAACACCTACGGGATGTGCAAGGCGATACAGGAAAGGCTGGTGGTGGAGGCTAACCTGGTCTATCCCAAGGCGCGGTTCATCTGCGTCCGCTACGGCAATGTCGCCGCCTCGCGGGGCTCGGTGATACCCCTCTTTCAGGAGCAGATAAAAAGCGGCGGGCCGGTGACCATAACCAGCCGGGAGATGACCCGCTTCATCCTCACCATAGACATCGCCGTGAAGACCATCTACGAGGCCATGAGCCACGCCGAGGCGGGGGATACCTATGTCCCCGACCTGGCGTCGGCCAACATAATGGACCTGGCCGAGGTGATGATAGGGGACAGGCAGGTTGAGATTAAGACCAACGGGGTGCGCCCCGGGGAGAAGAACCACGAGCTGATGCTCTCCGAGGAGGAGCTGCCGCGCACCATCAAGAGGGGGGATTACTTCGTCATCTGTCCGGTCATCCCCAAGATACGCAAGGAGAAAATCGGCAGCCCGGTGCTCTCCGAGGAGCTTTCCTCGGAGGACTACACCATGTCCAAGGAACAGCTTAAGGAGTTCCTCCGGGAGGGTGGATTCCTCGACTTTTGAGGCCAATGATATGAAGGTGATGACAGTGCTCGGAACCAGGCCGGAGATAATCCGCCTCTCCCTTATTATCGGGAAACTGGACGGATACTGCCGGCACGCCCTGGTGCACACCGGCCAGAACTACGAGGACAGCCTGGACGGCGTCTTCTTCCGGGAGTTGGACTTGAGGCGCCCGGACTATTACCTGGGGGTGAAGGGGCACTCCTTCGCCGAGCAGATAGGTCAGATGCTGATAGAGATAGAGAAGGTCATGGCCGAGGAGGAGCCGGACCGGGTGCTCATCCTGGGGGACACCAACAGCGGGCTGGCCAGCATAGTCGCCCAGCGGATGGGGATACCCGTCTTCCACATGGAGGCGGGCAACCGCTGCTTCGACCTCAGGGTGCCGGAGGAGGTCAACCGGAGGATAATAGACCACTCCAGCACGGTGTTCTTCCCCTATACCTATCGCAGCAAGGAGAACCTCCTCGGCGAGGGCATCGCCGGCGAGAGCATCCATGTCATCGGCAACCCGATATACGAGGTCATCCGCCATTACGGCGCCCGGATAGATGCCAGCCGGGCCCTGGAGACCCTGGGCCTGAAGCCGCAGGGCTACTTCCTGGTCACCAGCCACCGGGCGGAGAATGTCGATGACGAGGGCAGGCTGAAAGAGCTGCTGGCGAGCCTGAACGGGATAGCGGAAGAGTATAAACAGCCCGTTATCTGCAGCTTGCATCCCAGGACGAGGAGCCGTATAAAACGGTTCGGGCTGGAGATAGACGATGATAACATCCGTTTTTTGGAGCCCTTCGGGTTCTTCGATTTCATCGCCCTGGAGAAGGGGGCGCGCTGCGTCGTCACCGACAGCGGCACCGTCCAGGAGGAGTGCTGCATCTTCGGGGTGCCCAATATCACCGTCCGCGATACCACCGAGAGGCCGGAGACCCTGGACAGCGGCAGCAATATACTGGCCGGGGTCTCGCCGGACTCGGTGCTGCCCGCCGTGGCGGTGGCGCTGGGCGAGAGCCATAAGTGGCAGCCTCCTGAGGAGTACACGGCCGATAATGTCTCCTCGCGGGTGGTGAAAATAATGCTGGGGTATATGGCGGGATGAGGATATTACAGCTGTTCGACTTCTTCTCTCCCCACGGCGGCGCCACCGTGGACCTGCTCTATAAACTTTCGCGGGCGCTGGCCGAGAAGGGGCACCAGGTGGAGATATACACCAGCGACTTCAAGCTGGATCGTCAGTACATAGACTCCTTGCCGGGGGTCAAGGTGCGCCCGTTCCACTGTGCATCGAGTGTTGCTCAATTCTATTTTGCGCCGGGGCTGGTGGGGGAGGTAAAGAGAAATCTCAGGGACTTCGATATCGTCCACCTGCACTCTTTTAGGAGCTTTCAGAACGTGGTCATCCGCCACTACGCCGTGAAGTACGGCGTTCCCTATGTCCTGGACACCCACGGCGACCTGCCCCGCAAGCCGATGGGGGCCGGGGAGGCGAAGTGGCTGCTGCGGGGGGCTTTCGATGTCGCCTTCGGCCGTCGGCTGCTCAGGGACGCCGCCCGCGCCGTCGCCGAGACCGATGTCGGCGTCAGCGAGTATCGCCAGATGGGGGCGTCAGATGAGCGGATAGCCCTCATTCCGCCGCCCTTCGCCGTGGAGGAGTTTGCCCGGCTGCCGCGGCGGGGGCTGTTCCGGCAGAAATATAATATCAAGCAGAAGCATATAGTCATCTTCCTGGGGCGGCTGCACTGGATAAAGGGGCTGGACTTTCTGGTGGACTCGTTCTGCGAGCTGGCCGGGGACAGGGACGATGTCCTCCTGGCCATAGTGGGCAACGACGACGGCTACCGGGACGCCCTGGAGAAGCGCGTCACCGGCTTGGGCATCGCGGACAGGGTGCTGTTCACCGGGTTTATGGACGGCGCCGACAAGCTTTCCGCCCTGGTGGACGCCGATGTCATGGTGCAGACCTCGGTCTACGAGCAGGGTGCCTGGGCGCCCTTCGAGGCGATACTGTGCCGCACCCCCATCATCGTGAGCAGCAACTCCGGCGCCGGCGAGGATGTCGACAAGATAGACGCCGGCTACCTGGTGAAATACGGCAACACGGCTGACCTGAAGGCTAAGCTTCAGCATGTTCTGGACAACCTGCCCGAAGCCAGGGGCAAGGCGAAGCGGGCTAAAGAGTATCTGGAGTCTCACCGCTCCTTCGCCAGGGGGGTGGCGGAGTACGAGAAGCTCTATGCCCAGGTAACCGAGGAGGCGAATAAACAATGAAAATGCTGATAACCGGCGGCGCCGGGTTCATCGGGAGCCATCTCTGTGAGAAGTATGTCCGCGAGGGACACACCGTCTACTGCCTGGACAACTTCATGAGCGGCAACCTGACCAATGTCCGCCACCTGCTGGACAGCCGCAACTTCAAGCTGACCAAGGGCGATATCCGGGACTTCGGCCTCCTGGAGAAGATCATGCGTGATGTCGACGTGGTCTTCCACCTGGCGGCGCAGATACATGTCGACCGCTCCCATATAGAGCCCCAGCTCACCTACGAGGTGAACGTGATGGGCACCCAGAACATCCTGGAGGTGGCCCGCCTCTACGACGCCAAGAAGATAATCTACGCCTCCACCAGCGAGGTCTACGGCTCGGCGCAGTACTCCCCCATAGACGAGAGCCATCCCTTAAGCGCCCCCCACCCCTATGGAGCCAGCAAGATAGCCGCCGACCGCATGTGCTACGCCTACATCCAGACCTACGGCATGGACATCGCCATAGTGCGGCTGTTCAACATCTTCGGGCCCCGGCAGCGCGATGTCGGCTACGGTGGGGTGATATCCCTGTTCACCCGGCGGGTGCTGAATAATATGCCCCCCATCATCTACGGGGACGGGCTGCAGACCAGGGACTACACCTATGTCGGCGATGCCGTCCGCGCCTATGACGCCATACTGAATTACGATGGCTGCCTCACCGAGCCGGTGAACTTCGGCAGCGGCCGGGAGGAGCCCATAGTGGACCTGGCCAATATGATAATAGACATGTCCGGCCGCAACGGGGACATCCGCCCCGTCCATACCGAGCCCAGGGTGGGGGAGGTGGAGCGCCTCATCGCCGACGCCACCAGGGCCAAGGACATCCTGGGGTGGCAGCCGGAGGTGGGGCTGGAGGAGGGGCTGAAGAAATTCGTCGACTGGTACCGATACTACGGACTCGAAGAGAGGATAAAGATAGAATGAAGACTAAAACCGCGACCGCCGATGTGAGAACCGCCGGCGTCTCCGCCGCCACCCTCCGGTCGCTGTACCGGATGATGGTGAAGATACGCCGCGCCGAGGACAGGATAGCCGAGCTCATCACCGCCGAGCCGAAGATAGTCTGCCCCTGCCACCTCTACACCGGCCAGGAGGCGGTGGCGGTGGGCGTCTGCGCCAACCTGCGCCGGGACGACTATGTGTTCAGCACCCATCGCAGCCACGGGCACTACCTGGCCAAGGGTGGGGATATGAAGGGGCTGATGGCTGAATTATACGGCAAAGCCGCCGGCTGCTCGCGGGGGCGGGGTGGCTCCATGCACCTGGCTGCGCCGGATATCGGGCTGCCGGGGAGCTGCGCTATCGTCGCCGGCTCCATCCCATTGGCGGTGGGGGCGGCGCTGGCGTTCTCCCTGCGCGGGCAGGATGCCGTGGCGGTGGCTTTCTTCGGGGACGGCGCCACCAACGAGGGGACATTCTACGAGTC
>CAYLMC010000009.1:15727-20514 GCA_964384865.1 uncultured Dehalococcoidales bacterium
AACGAAGCCCTGGCCCAGATGCTGGCGGGCGACGAGGATGTCTTCCTCATCGGCCAGGGGGTGACCAGCCCGTGGTATGTGGGCAGCACCACCACCGGGCTGGCGGACCGCTTCGGCTCGGACAGGGTGATAGACACCCCGGTATCGGAGAACGCCGTCACCGGGGCGGCGGTGGGGGCGGCGTTGGCCGGGATGCGCCCGGTGGTGGTTCACCCCCGCATGGACTTCATGTATTACGCCTTCGACCAGATAGCCAACCAGGCGGCGAACTGGCACTACATGTTCGGCGGGCAGACCTGCGTTCCGCTGACATTCTGGGGCATCGTCAACCGGGGTGGGGAGCAGGGGGCGCAGCACTCCCAGAGCCTGCAGGCCATGTTCGCCCACATGCCGGGGGTGAGGGTGGTCATGCCCAGCACCCCCTATGAAGCCAAGGGGCTGCTCGTCGCCGCCATCCGGGACGATAACCCGGTGGTGTTCATCGACGAGCGCTGGCTGTACGAATATGAGGGGGAGGTGCCGGAGGAGGTTTACTCCATTCCCCTCGGCGAGGGGGTGGTGAGAAGGCGGGGTGGGGATGTGACGGTGATAGCCACCTCCTACATGGTGACCCAGGCGCTGCGGGCGGCGGAAGCCCTTCAGAGAGAGGGCATAGACGCCGAGGTGATAGACCCGCGCTCCCTGAAGCCCCTGGACGAGAGGCTGCTTTTGGAGTCTGTGGAGAAGACGGGGCGGCTGGTGGTCGCCGACGCCGGCTGGAGGATGTGCGGCATGGGCGCCGAGCTTTGCGCCCTGGCGGCGGAGAAGGCGTTCGGACGGCTGAAGTCGCCGGTTGTGCGGGTGTCGCTGCCCGATGCCCCGGCGCCGGCGGGTGGCTCCCTGGAGGAGGCCTACTACCCCGGCCCGGCTCAGATAGCGGCGGCGGCCAAAAAAACCCTGGAGGAGGACTGATTATGAGCGGATATCCCAGGGCCGGTCTCACGGCTGAGACAGCGATTAAAGAAAAGGCGAAACCAGCGGATTACCGGGTGCGCTTCGTGGACTTCCCGCGCCACTACCGCCTCCTGGAGGGGGAGATAAACGCCGTTATCAAGGAGGCGCTCAGCGGCGGCGATCTCATCATGCGTCGCCAGCTGAAGGACTTCGAGGCGGATGTGGCCTCGTTCGTGGGCACGGACTACGCCGTGGGGCTGAACAGCGGCAGCGACGCCCTGTTCCTGTCCCTGCTGGCGGCGGGGGTGGGGGAGGGCGACGAGGTCATCACCGTAGCCCATACCTTCGTGGCTACGGTCGCCGCCATAGTCCACTGCGGAGCGACGCCGGTGCTGGTGGATGTCGGCGAGGACTTCAACATGGACATGGACGCCTTTGAGGCGGCTATCACCTCGCGCACCAGGGCGGTCATCCCGGTGCACCTCAACGGCAGACTGTGCCATATGGAGAGGCTGATGGCGGTGGCGGGCAGATACAACCTGATAGTGATAGAGGACTCCGCCCAGGCCCTGGGAGCCAGCCTGGACGGGCGCAGAGCCGGCTCGTTCGGCTTGAGCGGTACTTTCAGCTTCTACCCGGCCAAGATACTGGGGGGGGCCGGGGATGGGGGTATTATGGTCACCAGCAGCAAGGAGATGGCCGAGAAGGTGCGCCTCCTCCGCGACCACGGCCAGAACCGGCAGACCGGCGATATCCTGCTCTACGGCTATAACAGCCGCCTGGACAACATACAGGCGGCGATACTGGATTTCAAGCTCAAGCTCCTGCCCTGCTGGATAGAGAGACGGCGGGAGCTGGCTATGCTCTACGAAAGCGGGCTCGGCGACCTGCCCCAGGTGAAGACGCCGCTGCCCCCTGAAGAGGAGCGCTTCTACGACGCCTACACCAACTATGTCATCCGGGCGGAGAACCGGGACGGTCTGGCGGCGCACCTGAAGGATAATGGCATTGAGATACTCGTCTCCTGGCCCAAGCCGATGCACCGTCATGCCGGGCTGGGGCTGGGGGGTTTCCAACTTCCCGCCACCGAGAGGGTGTCCGAGGAGGTCGTCTCACTGCCCCTCTACCCGGAGCTGGACGACGACAAGGTGCGCTATGTCATCCAGGCCGTGCGTGGCTTCTATGGCAAATGATATGAATAAGGTGCTGATGGTAACCTACCTGCCCTTCGCCACCCCCCGCATCCCGGGGCTGGCTAAGTACCTGCCGGAGTTCGGCTGGCAGCCCCTGGTTATCACCCCTCCCTCCCCCCGGCAGCCGAATTCGGGGCTGAGGGTCATCGAGACCGGCTACCGGGACGCCTCCGCCTTCGTGGGCCGGCTGCTGGGGATAAAGACGGGAGGCGCAGACCTCAGGAAGCAGGTGGAGGAGCGACTGGGCAGCGGCTGGCGTCATCCCCTGCTGGCCTCCCTGCTCACCCTGGGTGGGGCGGTGGTCAACTACCCGGATTCGGAGAGGGGCTGGAAGCCGTTCGCCGTCGCCGAGGGAGACAGGATTATCCGGGAGGAGGACATCGCCGTTATCATGAGCAGCTCGGCGCCGGTGACCAGCCATATCGTCGCCGCGGAGCTGAAGCGGGGGTGGGGGAGGCCCTGGCTGGCGGACCTGCGCGACCTGTGGTCGCAGAACCACAACTACAGCTACGGGCCGATAAGAAGGCTGATAGACCGCAGCCTGGAGACCAGGACCCTGGCCGGCGCGGACGCTCTGCTCACTGTATCACAGCCCTGGGCGGACAGGCTGGCCGCTTTACATAAAGGAAAAACGGTCCATGTCATCACCCACGGCTTCCACCCGGCGGAGGTGAACCGCCCCCCGTGCCCCCTCGATGACAAGTTCACCATCACCTACACCGGCACGGTATATGACAGACACGATCCCGCCAAGCTGCTCGCCGCCCTGCGAGATCTTATCGCTGGCGGGGAGCTGGAGCGGGACGATGTCCGGGTCAGGTTCTACGGCCGGCACAGCGCCTGGCTGGATGAGGAGATAGCCCGCTACGGGCTGGACGATGTGGTCAAGCAGTACGGGCATGTGCCCCGGGATGTCGCCCTGGAGAGGCAGCGCCAGTCTCAGCTCCTCCTGCGCATGAAGTGGGAGGACCCCAGGGAGCGCGGCGCCTACTCCGGTAAGATATTCGAATACCTGGCGGCGCGCCGGCCCATTATCGCCACCGGCGGTGGGGAGGATGTGGTCAGCGGGCTACTTAAAGAGACCGGAGCCGGCATATCCGCCCCGACGGTGAATGATATCAAGAAAGCCCTCCAGGGGCTGTATAAAGAGTACAGGCAAAACGGCGGGGTGTCTTATAGAGGCGAGGACGCCGAGGTCAATGAATACAGCTATCGGGAGCTGGCCCGGCGGCTGGCGCTCATCCTGGACGGGATGGCGCGGCAGCCTGTAGCCGTAGAAGCCGGGGAGATGCTGCCCTGCCGCAGCGGGACGGCGGTGGCATAGTGCTACTATCCCGGCTGCTGGAATACATCGAGGGCAAGGGTATGCCCTGTTCCGTGGCGGACCTGGCCGATACCGAGATAACCCGCCTGTCCGCGCCGGCGGACAGCGATGACGGCTCCCTGCTGTTCTTCATGCGGGGGCTGCCCGACGAGCTGGACTTCGGCTACGGCGCCTGCCTCATCGAAAGCTCCCGGCAGTGGGACAAGTCCGGCGCCAGAAATGTCGTCCGTGTGATAGACCCGCGGCGGGCGGCGATACTGGCCGCCAATTTATTGAAGCCCTACTTCTCCCAGCGGGAGGGGTCTATCTCCGCGACGGCGGTGGTTCACCCGGAGGCGAAGCTGGGGCGCAATGTCATCGTCATGGACGGCGCCGTCCTGGGGAGGTGCTCCATCGGGGATTACACCATTATTCACCCCAACGTGGTCGTCTATGACGGGGTGGAGATAGGTGCCCTCTGCGAGATAGACGCCAGCGCCACCCTGGGGGCGGAGGGGATGGGGGCGCTCCGCCACGACGGGGAGCGCGTCCTCAAGTTCCCCCACTTCTCCCGGCTGATTATAAAAGACAATGTTCTCATCGGGCCCAATGTCACCATAGCCCGGGGGGTGCTCACCCCTACCATAATCGAGACGGGGTGCATGATAAACGCCCAGGCGCATGTCGCCCACAACGCCCGCATCGGCAGGCGGACGGCATTGAGCATGGGCGCCATAGTGTGCGGCTCGGCCAGGATAGGCCAGGGCTGCTGGCTGGCTCCCCACAGCACGGTGCGCAACCAGGTGGAGATAGCCGACGGCATCACCGTGGGCATGGGCGCCGTGGTCACCAAATCCTGCCTTCGGCTGGGGGTGACCCTGGCCGGTGTGCCGGCGCGAATTATGAAAAAGAGGACGGGATGAGATGAAGGTAATCGTGTTCAGCCCCCACCCCGACGACGCCGAGGTCACCATGGGGGGCACCATTGCCGGCTATGCTGAGAAGGGGCACCGGGTGAGAATCGTCCTGGTAACCGTGCCCAACCAGAAGGAGCGGCGCATAGCCGAGTCCGAGGCGGCGGCGCAGGCGCTGGGGGCGGAGCTGCTGGTGCTGGATTTAGACCCCTACCAGCTCGCCTTTGGCAGGAGGCTGGTGGAGGCGTTCGATAGGGTTCTGGCGGATTTCAGTCCGGATGTCATCTATACCAGCTGGGCTCACGATTCCCACCAGGACCATGTCGTCGTCTCCCAAGGGGCGATAGCCGCCGCCAGGAAGAACGGCTGCTCTCTCTATATGTACGACCAGCCGCTGCCCTCCGGGCTGACCCCCTACGCCTTCCGCAAGCAGGTCTTCGTGGA